>QZKK01000053.1 GCA_003599475.1 Desulfobacteraceae bacterium | reverse complement strand
CCTGGGTCAGCGAAGCCATCCGGATGCGCTCCATCACCGAGAAGGAGTATTCCATTCCGTATCCCAGGCCGCCTGTGGTCGGATCGATGACCATCCGGGTCATGGGCATTCCAAGGTTTTCCAGAAGGATGTTGATCTGTTTTGCGAGGTTCACATCGATCGGAGAGGAAGATATGATGGTGTGGCCGTAGCCCATGGCGCTTGCGCCGATTCCCTTGTGGTTTTTATCTTCCACAGGGCCTAGGATCAGGTTTTTTCCCTGGCATTCTTCCGCCACTTTTTTCAATACTTCTTCGTCTTTTTGAACGTTGGCGGTCCCCCAGACGATCAGCGGCACCTTCACTGCGGCAAGAACCTTCTTGACCGTTTCGGCTGCCGATTCGGCCGATGCATTCTTGGAATTGGGGTCCGTGCTTTTGAGCTGGAGTGCGATCATGTCCGCACCGTACTCATCCACGCATTTTTTCGCCCAACGCGCCGGGTCCGAAACGACATCTTTAAAAGGCGCAAGAGCCGACTCCGGCCAGTCCTCCGGCTCGGTGTCCCAGACTTCCATTGCGATTTTGGGCTTGTTGGGCATCTTCCCTTCGAAAGAATAGAACGGATATGCGGTTTCTCCGCCTACGGCAATGGCGCTGTCGCCCTTGCCGAGCACAATCTCCTTGATCCCGCCGGAATATTTTTCTTTATAAACGTCGAAACCCAATTTGGCCTCCTTGTGGATTGAAAAAGTTAATGAATCGATCGCTTCCGCATTTCCAGGATGCGTTCCGAATGCGAAAGGAGCTACCGAATCCCTGTGATTGCAATCTCAGCCTCCTTTCATGGGAAGATTTTTCTTTTCTGCATCGGCAGATGGATCGCCTGAATGATGACTTGCAGATACCGCCTTCCACCCGCGGCTCGGGAATACAGGGGGCTTTATCTTCCGAAAAACCAAAGGAGTAAACCTATATGGATCTCTTGGATTTGTCAATAGAAAGCCGAATTAATTTTCGATTTCAGATTTTAGGTTTTAGGTTTTAGGTTTTAGATTTTTCGAGAGGGAAAAAACATGCTGTGCTCAGCCTCGGCCCGCCTGCTTCGCCTCCTTTCTTGCCTGCAGCCGTTGCTTCAGATTCGGGAAATGATCGATGTCCGTATGCGGCAGAAAGAGTGCGGCCACATAATGATCCATGTAGGAGGTCGTTTCAGAAAGCTCGAAATTGGTCATCTTCTTGGTCACTTCCACCACATCCTTGCGGATGCGGTTCGTCAGGGAGCTCATCCGCGCCCCCATCAGAGAGCCGTTCCCGATGAAGATCACCTTCTGCGGGTCGGTCTCCGGCAGCAGGCCGATGGTCATGGCCTTTTCAAGATCGACGAAGCTGCCGAAACCGCCGGCGAGAATGATCCGTTCGACGTCGTTGAAACCGAGCCCCACCTCTTCCAGCAGCGTCATGAAGCCGCTATACATTGCGCCCTTGGCTCGGATGAGATTTTCGATATCCGGCTCCGTCAAGACGACGTCTCTTTGGATCTGCGTTTCACCGGCCCAGGCGAGCACATACTCATAGACGCCGTCGACCTCCCGGATCCGATCGGTCTTAAGGTTTCGATCGAATTTTCCCTTGTTGTCGATGATCCCCATCTCGAACATGGTGGCGACCGCGGTAATGAGGCCGGAGCCGCAGATCCCCTTGGGCCTTACGTTTCCGATGGTAATGTTCATGGGCTCAAGCGTCAGCGGGTCGATCGAAAAGTCTTCGATCGCTCCTTCAGTCGCCCTCATGCCCAGCTTGATGCCGCCTCCTTCAAAGGCCGGCCCAGCCGAACAGGCGGCACAGGCCAGCCAGTCTCTGTTTCCGATGACGATCTCGGCATTCGTTCCGATGTCCATATAGAGGGTGAGAGCCTCGGTGCGGTACATGCCGGAGCCCATCACCCCGGCCACGATGTCCCCCCCCACGTAGCTGGATACGGCCGGATAGACAAGGGCGGTTACATGATCGGCCAGGTCCAGACCGAGGTCGGCGGCTCTCAGGGGTGGATACAGGGTGGCTGCAGGAACGTATGGGGAGCGCCGGATATGGCGTGGATCGATCCGCAACATCAGCTGGGTCATGGTGGTGTTTCCGGCCAGTGTGACGGTGGAGATCTCATCCGGATCGATTCCGGCGCGCTGAATGATCCTCTTCAAAACCTTGTTGATGGTTTTGACGACCACCTCGTGCAGCGTCTTCAAACCTCCCGGCTTCTCGGCGTAGACGATCCGGGTGATGACATCCTCCCCATAGCTGATCTGTCCATTGAACTCCCCGTGCTGGCTTAGACTTTCGCCCGTTTTCAGATCGATCACCTCACCGAAGACCGTGGTGGTGCCGATATCGACGGCCACGGCATAATTCCGATCCGTCTTGTCCCCCGCCTGAATGTTGATGATCCGGGTCTTGCCGTTGTCGCGCACCGGCCGGGCAAGGGTTGCGGTCACTTTGAATCCGCCTGTTCTGAGGACTTCGGGAATTTTCCGGATCACCGAAAGATCCACCTCCAGCCGGTGCTCGTTCTGTTTGAGCTTCAGATAGCTGACCAACCGCGTGACATCGGGCAGATTGTCCTGTACGGTCGGTTCGGGCAGTTCGAGGTAAACCTTTTCCACCGGGGGTACGAACAGCCCTTCTTCCTTGAGCTCTTCGAGATTGAACTGGCGGATTCGGGCCGTCCGCCGGGGAGTGGCCTGCATGTTGAGGGTTTTTGAGCTCAGGTCCGATTCGACGGGAACGCGAACGAGAAGGTCGGTTATTACCAAGGCGCTGCAGGCCTGCCGGTATCCCTTCTCCCTGTCTTCCCGGCTGAGTTTCTCGGTGATTCCTCCCTCGACGACACCTTCTTCGATAATCACCCGGCATTTGCCGCAGACCCCTTCTCCGCCGCAGGAAGCGTTGATATGTACGCCCGCTTCCAGGGCCGCACGGAGCAGCGTCTCACCGGACGGCACCGTCACCTTCTTATTGTGGGGCTGAAAAACTACGGTTGGCATTGGGCTCCTTCCGCTCGTCGAATCTGCAGCTCAGTTTCACAACCTCATCATCGAAGGAAGTGTCAACCCGATAGGGCAGCTTTTCAAAAAGCGCCATCATCGCCCGGTTCTGAACAGTTGTGTATGCATAAAACCCAGAAATGTCGTTTTCACGGGCGGCTTCCGCAAGCTTTCGGATGATCATCGTGCCGAGTCCCCTGCCCTGCCAGTCCCTGCTCACGGAGAAGGCGATCTCGGCCATGTTGACTTCCGGATCAAGCAGATATTCACCGATTGAAACCACCTGTCCGAAGCCGAATTCGCCAACCACCGCCACGATGGTCAGGTTCTTGATATAGTCGATCTGGGACAACCCCTCCACCTCCTCGCGGAAGAAGGTCGATTTTTCATGAAAGAACCGGAAGACGACATCATCCTTGTCCAGGCTGTAAAAATGCTCCTGAATCCGGCGCTCGTCCACCGGTTTGGCCGGGCGGACGGTCACCTGCTGTCCTTCGATCTCCAGCGTCTCTTCGAACTTGACAGGATATACACCGTGGATGGATTCCTTCAACGTCCGCTGAGGACTCAGAAGGCCCATCTTCTTGGCCTCGAAGAACAGCTCGTCCCGAAAATCCGGATGTGCGATGCTGATCATCGCCATCGCCCGCTCCTGATAGCTTTTTCCGAACAGATTGACCGCTCCGTACTCCGATACGACATAGTGTACATCCCCCCGGGGAACCACCACGGCGGTATCGGTCAACATGGAAACGATACGGCTCTTTTTCCCATGCTGGGAGGTTGCCGGAATCAAAAGAATCGATTTGCCCCCTTCCGCCTGCGCCGAACCTCTGAAAAAATCAAGCATTCCGGTAACGCCGGAAAAGTAATTGAGCGGAAGCGCGTCTGCTGCGACCTGCCCCGTCAGGTCCATGGTCATGGCCACGTTGATCGATACCATTTTATAATGCCGGGAGATGATGCCCGGATGATTGACGTAATCGGACGGATGGAATTCGATGGCCGGATTGTCGTCCAGAAATTCGTAAAGCCTTTGGCTTCCGATCGCGCTGCTGGCCACCAGTTTGCCCTCGTTGAACCCTTTCCTGCGGTTGGTGATCACGCCCCGGGAGACCAGGTGCATGATATCGTCGGTCAGATACTGGGTATGGATGCCGAGGTCGTTTTTATCTTTCAGGGCCATCAGGACCGCCTGCGGGGTCGTACCCAGGCTGATCTGGATGGTGGATCCGTCGTCGATGAGCCGCGGAATCAGTCTGGCAATGGTATAGGCGGCTTCCGATTCCGGCATATCCCCGATGGTCAGCAGCGGCTCATCGTGCTGAACCACCACATCCACGTCGTTGACATGGATGAAACTGCGCCCGAGCACACGCGGCATATACGAATTGACCTGAACGATGACGAGATCGGCAGACATGACCGCAGCCAAAGTGATGTCGACCGAAACGCCCAGGCTCATCCATCCAAAATCATCCGGAGGTGTCGCCTGAACCAGGGCCACATGAATCGGGAGCTGCCGGCTTTTGAACAGCTTCGGCACGGCGGAAAGGTTCACCGGTGTGATGAATCGCATGTTTTTCGCCAATCCATGCGGTTTGGCGGATCCCAAGTAAAAGGATCGGATGTTGATCGTGTGGCCGCGGGTTTTATCGGCAATGAGCGTCAGAGGCGTCGTTTCAAGGACGAGCAGCCGGACGATCTCAACATCTTTGAGCGTATCGGCTGCCTTGGCGAATTCATGGACAAGATACTGAGGCTCTCCGCAGGAGGATCCGATAAAGACCCTCTGCCCGGCTCGGATCATTCGGACCGCCTCCTCGACCGAACGTTTTTTCTCGACAAAATTATCTGCCCAGTAACTGAACTTGTCGGATTGCATCCTTCGATTCCTGCCGGGTTGCGTGTTCGAATTGCGGAACGCGCCTTGTGTTACACGCTACACGTCAAAGAGATTTCAAAAGATGAGAATAACGTAATCGCCCCGTATTGGCAAGAACAACCAATGAGAGGTTTCAGGTTTCAGGTATCGGGTTTCAGCGCCGCCCACGCATTTCTGATACCTGAAACCTGACACCTGACACCAACAGGGCCTGCTCCCCGCTTGACCGGATCGAATGCATCTTCTATGATGCGCCCCAAAAACCACCTGCCCGGGGGAAGGTCCGAGTCATGCCGGAAGATCCGATACTATACAGCCTGGCCGCCTACGCGGCGATTTCCGTCTTGATGCTTTTCCTCATCTTCCTGCGGGTCCGCAAAAAACACGATGCGCTTTGGCTCAAAATTCAGGATCGGCTTTCCGAGATCGAAAAGATCCAGCACCGGACGGAGCACGCGGTGAAGGATGAAATCGCCAGGAATCGGGAAGAGTCTCTTACCGAAGCCCGGATCTCAAGAGAAGAGCTGAACCAAAACTCCAAGCGATCCACGGATTCTTTGCTGCAGCGGATGACGGAAAACGCCGGTATGCAGAAGGATCTGCTCGATTCGTTCTCCCGGCAGTTGAGCGAACTGACCAGAATGAATGAAGAAAAACTGGAGCTCATGCGGAAAACCATCGATACCCAGCTTCGCTGCATCCAGGATGAAAACAGCCGGAAGCTTGAGCAGGTGCGGATGACAGTCGATGAGAAACTGCAGTCGACGCTCGAAAAACGGTTGGGGGAATCGTTTCGCCAGGTCAGCGAACGTCTGGAGGCGGTGTACCAAGGTTTGGGGGAGATGCGCAGTCTTGCGACGGGAGTCGGCGATCTCAAGAAGGTTCTGACCAACGTCAAAACCCGCGGCACCTGGGGTGAAATCCAGTTGGGGGCGATCTTGGAGCAGATTCTGACCCCGGATCAGTATGCGGCCAATGTCCGGACCAAAAAAAACAGCGACGCCCGGGTGGAGTTTGCGATCAAGCTGCCCGGCAACGATGCGATTACGGGTACGGGCCGGATGGTCTGGCTTCCGATCGATGCCAAGTTTCCTCAGGAAGATTATCACAGGCTTCTCGAAGCACAGGAGGCGGCCGATCGGGAGTTGGCGGAAAAATCGGTAAAAAACCTGGAATCCCGGATCAAAGCGGAAGCCAGATTCATCAAGGAAAAATATATCGATCCGCCGGATACGACCGATTTCGGCATCATGTTTTTACCGGTGGAAGGACTCTATGCAGAGGTATTGCGCCGATCCGGGCTCTGTGAAATTCTTCAGCGCGACTACCGGATCGTCGTAACCGGTCCGACCACCCTGGCCGCTCTGCTCAACAGCCTTCAGATGGGGTTCCGCACACTTGCCGTTGAGAAACGTTCGAGTGAAGTCTGGGAATTACTCGGCATCGTAAAAACCGAATTCTGCAGCTTCGGCGATGTGCTGGCAAAAACCAAGAAAAAGCTCCAGGAAGCCAGCCACACCATCGATCAGGCGGAGCTGCGAACCCGGGTGATCGAACGCAAGCTGCAAAAAGTCCAGGAAATTCCAGCCGACTGTCCCGACTGATCGACTTTGCAAATCCCGGATATCATGCTACAGTTCATGTAAACATGCTGCTCGGAATCGAGCGGACCTTCAAGGAGAACGTCGAATGAATAACCGTCAGGAAACCCTCGTATCCATTCTTTTTAAAGGCTTTATTACAGGAATTTTTATCATCTTTTTTTCACTCCGGGTATCTGCGGATACCGCCGTAACGAAACCCTCATCGATTGGCTCCGTCAACGGAGTCGCCATTTCACGTTCGGAATTTGATGCCGAGCTCGAACAGATCAAGATGGGGTATATGCAGCAAGGCAGGGATCTGGCCGGACCGGAGCTTGAAAAGGTCAAGGATGCCGTCCTAGAGATCCTCATCAACCGGGAATTGCTCTTCCAGGAAAGCCAGCGGCTGGGCATCCGGCCGGAGGAAAAAGAGGTGGCCGAGCAGCTTGCGACCATTAAAGAAAAATTCCCCAATGAGGCGGAATTCAAGAAAGCCCTGGAGGCGATGAATTTCGAGGAGAAAGACGTTTCCGAACATATCAAAAAAGCGCTTTCCATCCAAAAAATGATCGAACAGGAGATCATAAAAAAGATCCAGGTCACCGATCAGGCAAGCAAGGATTACTACGATAAAAACCCTCAGTCGTTCAAACAGCCCGAACAGGTGAAAGCGGGCCACATCCTGATCAAGGTGGACCCCGCAGTGGACGCTGAAAAAAAAGCGGAAGCCCGGAAAAAAATCGAAGGGATCCAAAAGGAACTGAAGGAAGGAAAAGAGTTTTCCGCGCTTGCCAAAGAGCACTCCGAAGACCCGAGCGGTCCGCAGGGAGGGGACTTGGGGTATTTCCAGCGCGGGCAAATGGTGAAGCCGTTCGAGGATGCCGCGTTCGGCCTGAAGAACGATGAAATCAGCGATATCGTCGAAACGTCTTTCGGGTATCACCTGATCAAGGTCTACGACAAGAAGCCGGAGCGAACCGTCGAGTATCCCGAGGCCAAAGAAAGAATTGCCGAGTATCTGAAACAGGAGAAAGCCAAGGAGGAAGTGAAGCTTTTTGTAAAAAAGCTCAGAGATCAGGCCGACGTCAAGAAAACGTTGTCGTAAATCTCAGCGTTCAGTGTTCAGCAGCGCCGCCGCCGGGGCGACCAAACCGTAAAACTGCATGGCATTTTCGCTGGTGATTCGAGCCGCTTCGGTCTCCGGGATCTGTTTCAGTTGAGCCAGCAGCTTCAGCGCATTCAACAGGTGGGCCGGCTCCGATGGAATGCCCTCGTACTCCTGAGGAGCGTCGGTTTCGATCAGAATCCGTTTGATTGGGGCACTTTCGATGGATGCCCGATGGTATCTGCTGTAGGCGAGCGCAGGCGTTGCCGATACATAGTATCCATCCGAGAGGATCCTGTTCAGAACTTCGGGGGGGCCGCTGTACCAGTGGAATACGGCCTTTCGAATCCCCGCCTCGCAAACCATCCGGTGGGTCCTTTCATAGGAAAGCCGGGAATGAATGTTGACCGGTTTGTTTTTCTTTGCGGCAATCTGTAGCAGATGGGCAAAGACCAGCCGCTGCAGCCCCTTTCGGACTTTCACCTTGTAGTCGAGCCCCACTTCTCCCAGTGCGAAACACCCCTCCAGGTGGTCTTCGATAAAAGAAAGGGTCTCGTCGACCGCTTCTTCCCGAATCATCCATGGATGATAACCGATTGCCGCCGCCACTGTATCGGAATACTTTTCCGCGAGCTGCAGCGTCTTTCGGTTCGAGGCCAGGTCCATCCCGACGGCGACGATTCGCCGGACCCCGGCACTCCGGGCTCGCAAGATCACCTTCTCCGGATCGTCGAGCTCATTCAAATGGACATGGGTGTCGATGAGCCCGGGATATGAATTTTCTTCTGCCGTCACAGCGGATATCTAACGGGATCCCTCTTCCTTGTCCGAGATTCGACCCCAGGTTCAATCGGCCAAACATTTAGAGTTCGCATCTTCTTATCGTTATAGGAATTTGCATTTACTGAACACTCTAGTTCAATCTAATGCCGCATCGGCCGTTATCAAAGAGAAAAATCGACGTCCAAGGTCTGAGCGGTGCGGGAAAGCTGGTTCCAGGTTTCATCGTCGACAAGGACCCCTTCTTTTTCTCGCCTGCGCCGAAGCTCGTGCTCGATTTCCCCCGGCATGCGGATGCCGGTGCCGCCGGGCATCTGTCGCGAGCTTTTCAGAAATCGGATAAACTGCTCCACTTCCTTTTTGAAATCGTCTCTGCCTGTAAAAGCTTCGATCCGGAGCGCCATCATGAAGACGCCGTTTCCAAGCCGGGCGGCATCCTCACGGCTGCAGCCGGCGCCACCCAAAGCACCGGCGAGGATATCGACCGCCACCGCCAGGGCGTAGCCTTTATGCGCGGCGATCCCACCGAAGGGCAAAATGGCTCCTCTAGGCGGGCCATAGAATTCATTCGGATCGGTAATCGGCCGCCCTTCGGAATCGACGGCCCAACCTTCAGGAATCTTTCCGCCGCGGTTTCGATAAACCCGAATCTTTCCTTCCGCAACGACACTGGAAGTCATATCCACGACAATGGGAAATTCTCCTCCGGTGGGAATTCCGATCGCCAGCGGATTGGGAGACATTCGGGCATCGATTCCCCCATGCGCGCACATCAGCCTGCCAGCCCCGTGATTGTTGCACATGACGATTCCGATCGCGTTCGACTCGGCTGCCATTTCCGCGTATTCCCCCAGCCGGCCGATATGGCTGCTGTTGAACAGCTCGACGGCGGAAACCGATCCGGCCGAAGCTTTCTCGATGGCAAGCTCCATGGCTTGCCTGCAGACCGTCTGTCCGAACCCCCAGCCCCCATCGACCACCGCAGAGGCATCCGACTCCCGAAGGATGCGGATTTTCCTCCCGGCATGGACATTTCCGTCTTTGAGAGCCTGAACGTATTGGGGAACACGGATCACCCCGTGTGAATCGTGCCCCATCAGATTGGCGGTTACCAGCGAGCGGGCCACATTGCAGGCTTCCTCTTCGGAAACCCCCGCTCCCTCGAAAATCCCGGCACAGATCTTCTCCAGTTTTGCGGATTCGAATACAGGCATTGATGTCCTCCTTGTGAAACCTTAAAAGTGTTCAGCGTTCAGCGTTCCTCCCTGAGTTTCTGGGTCGATCAAACTGGCCGTTCAGGCGATCAACGGCTGGGCTTATGAAAAAATGCCGAATTTCGGATTTTACCTTCTCCGGTGGATATTCTTTTAATACATCAGATTGAGGCGGTTTGACAATGAGGCCTCTGATCGAAGCGGGATTGGATGGATGAATTTTATCAATGATGCTATACTTGCTCAAAACGAAAGAGAAAGACCCCTCATGCGTATCTTGAAAAAATTTCAGAAGCCGACGCTTCTCAGTCTCTCCAAGACCTGCGGCTGAGCGGCCAAAATCGACCCGGTCGGGCTCGGTGAACTGATTGCGAAGCTTCCCAAAAACGATGACCCCAACCTGCTGGTCGGATTCGATACCAGCGACGATGCAGGCGTTTACCGGCTCTCGGACGAGCTTGCCGTCATCACCACCGCCGATTTCATCACCCCCCCGGTGGACGACCCTTACATTTTCGGTCAGATCGCGGCGGCCAACGCACTCAGCGACGTTTACGCCATGGGCGGCAGACCGATCGCCTGCATCAACCTGGTTGCCTTTCCAACGAAAAAACTGGATGCCGAAATCCTGCACGGCATCGTCGCAGGCGCATTGAGCAAAATCACCGAAGCGGGGGCGGTTTTAGCCGGCGGCCACAGCATCGAAGACGAGGAGCCGAAATTCGGTCTTGCCGTCACCGGCATCGTGCATCCTGAAAAGTACTGGACAAACTCCGGCGCGAAACCGGGCGATGTCCTCATCTTGACCAAACCGATTGGAAGCGGCGTGCTGTTCAACGCCAATCTGGCCAACCGGGTTTCCCCCGCCGCCCTGAAGGAATGCATATCCCTGGTTACGGCCTTGAACAGGAAGGCGGCCGAAGTCCTGACCGGCTTCGAAGTCCACGCGGTAACCGATATCACAGGGTTCGGGCTGGCCGGGCACGCGTTCGAAATGGCCAGAGGATCGCGCGCAGTGCTGACCATCGATATGGATCGGATCCCTGTGATGCGCGAAGCCTTGGAGATGTACCGGAAGGGGGTAAACACCGGTGCAAATCTCCCCAACCGCTCGCTGGTCTCGCAGTCGACGCGGTTTGAGAGAAATCTTCCGAATTGGCGCCAGGAAATCCTGTTCGATCCTCAAACCAGCGGAGGGCTTCTGGCTGCGGTTTCGGGAAAACAGCATGAGGATGTCCTCGCGGCTCTTCATGAAGCAGGCATTGCAGAAGCCCGGTGCATTGGAGAAGTCAAATCCCTTGAAAACGAATTCCTTATCATCTTCGCTTAGCATGCGGTTGGAAAAAAACGATTTTAAATCCCGACGGGGGATGATGGTGACCGATCTCGACGGCACATTGCTCACCTCCGAGCGAACCGTGTCGGATGCCGACCTTGAAACCCTCAGGGAGTTGGGAAGACAGGGCATCCCCAGAGTCATTGCGACCGGCCGCTCTCTCTTTTCGTTTAAAAGAACCGAGGGACTGCAGCTTCCGATCGATTACGTCATCTTCTCGACCGGCGCAGGAATCCTGCGCGTTTCCGATGGACGTATTTTCAGGGATATCAACCTGGACCCTGAAATGGTGTCCCTTGCGATGGATGCGCTGCGGAAAGTCTCCCTGGATTTCATGGTGCACCTTCCGGTCCCTGACAACCACCGGTTTTCCTATCGCTGCGGAAAGGTCGAAAACCACGATTTTACCCGGCGCATCGAGCTGTACAAAGACGTATGCTGCCCATTGGATGGAAACGGAGAGGCCTTCGGCCCTGCGGCGCAGTTGCTCGCGATCGTTCCTCCCTCGAAGAGCCTACAGGTGATCGAAGACCTGCGAAAAAATCTGCCTGCCTTGAACGTGATCCGAACCACCTCCCCGTTGGACGGAAAATCCACCTGGATCGAAATCTTCCATCGAAATGTGTCCAAGGGGCTCGCCGCAGAGTGGCTGTCAGCGGAACTCGGCATCCCCAAAAGGCTCACCCTTTCGGTTGGAAACGACTTCAACGATCTGGATCTCCTGGAATGGGCCGGGACGAGTTTTGTGGTGGGGAATGCCCCCGATGCCCTCAAGGAGAAATACGCGGCGGTGGCGTCTCACAACCACAACGGAGTTACCGAAGCGGTATCGAGGTGGCTCGAAAACCTGGAGTGAAGACCCGTTGCTGCGAGTTTCCTTACGCTCCGTGTACTTTCGCTAGAAAATAATGACATTCTTCACAGAAGGTCATTCCCCTTCCGTCGACGATTGCCTGCACGTACCCCCGGTAGCCGAATTTGTTCAATGCGCCTTTGCTCATGGGGCACAGGGTGCCTTCCTGAGCGATTTGAAAGGATGCATGGTCGGTAAGCCCCAGATTGTGCCCGACTTCATGCAGGCAGACCTTCGATATCCGGCTGACATACAGGGTATAATCGGCGGTCGTATCCATCCGTTCGGGGGTGAGTTTCTTGGTCGAAACGACGGCGACGTCGTTTCGGGGGTTTTTTCCCCCGAGAATCGTATTGTAGAATTCATCTTTATCCTTCGTACAAAGCTCTGCATCCGTGATCCCCAGCGTATGTCCGCCGACCTCTTCATGGAGGATCATCGTCAAAAGCTGCGCATCGATGCTTCCGATCAACGGGCTGTTATGATGGGCCAGCCGGAACTCTTCAATGACGCCCTGGAACGAATCCAGGATCTTGTTTCCGATGTCTCTCAGGCTGCTGTATGAAATATTGGCTCCGATGCGGACGATATTGAGTTTGGATTTGTTCCCGAGCATAAATGCACATCCTTCCGAGCTTAAACCCCTTTGAAAATTATACACGGGAAGACGGCCGTTTGAAAACAGGATGGGGTCACTGCATACTTCGGGCACACTTCGTACCCACTTCGGTAATCGATGAAAAGATTCCCACTATAGAAAATCGCACAAAAGGTCTTATCTATATTCCATGCCGAATACAACCGAAAAAATCATCCAGGCAAAGGATCTGATCAAGCGTTTCGACGATTTTTCGGCCGTCGATTCACTCTCCTTCGAAGTTGGGAAAGGGGAGTTTTTCGGTCTCCTGGGCCCAAACGGAGCCGGAAAAACCACAACGATCCGGATGTTATACGGGTTTTTACCCCCCACCGAGGGAAGCCTTCGGGTATTCGGCAAAGAGATCACCCGATACCGGCGGGAGATCAAAGCGAAAATCGGCGTCTGCCAGCAGGACAACACCCTGGATCCGGATCTTTCGGTGGAGCAGAATCTCCAGGTCTTTGCCGGCTACTTTAACATCCCGGAGGGGGAAGCCCGGCGGCGAACCGACGAGCTGCTCGATTTTTTTTCACTCTCCTATAAAAGAAAGGCCAGGGTCATGGATCTTTCCGGGGGGATGGTCCGCCGCCTCATCCTGGCCAGAGCGCTGATCAACCGGCCGGATCTTTTGATTCTCGATGAACCCACAACCGGTCTGGACCCCCAATCGCGGCACCAGGTCTGGGAAAAGTTGGAGTCCTTGAAAGAACATGGGCTTACGGTCGTATTGACGACCCATTATATGGAGGAAGCCTCACGGCTTTGCGATCGGCTGGTGATCGTAGACCACGGAAAAATACTGGTCGAGGGGACGCCGGCGGAATTGATCGCACAGCACGCGGGGGAGAGCGTCATCGAATTTGAAAACCCGGATCCGGATTTACGCCGATATGTAGCAGAAAATCGAGTGGAACACGACGATCTGGGGAACCGGCTGATTCTCTATGCTGGCAGGGACGCGGGGCACTCGATCCAGGAAGCCTTCTGCATGGATCGATGCATCTATCGGAAAAGCACGCTCGAGGACGTTTTTTTAAGGTTGACCGGAAGGGATTTGAGAGAATGAGAAGAATCTCCTGGCGGTTTCTGAAGGTATGGAAACGAAATCTGGTCACTTACCGGAAAATCTGGAAGATCAATTTTCTAACCCCTCTGCTGGAGCCGATACTCTACATCATGGCCTTCGGACTGGGATTCAGCGGCCTTGTCGGAGAGGTTCGCTATGGAGACGCACTCCTTTCCTACACGGATTTTATCGCTCCCGCACTCGTTGCAACCGCCATCATGTACAATTCCTTTTTCGAAACCACCTATGCTTCCTTTGTGCGCATGTACTATCAAAAGACCTTCGACGCGATGCTTGCCACCCCTCTTTCGCTAGAGGAAATCATCGTTGCGGAAATCGTCTGGAGCGCGACAAAGGCGGTCGGAGCGGCGGCCATCATGCTCTTTGTTCTCGGCCTCTTCGGATATATCCGTTTCCCGTCGGGGCTTCTTCTGATCCCGGTTGCTTTTTTAGGCGGTCTCTCCTTCGGGGCGGTCGGTCTTTTCTTTACCGGGATCACGCCTTCGATCGAGATGTTCAATCTGCCGATTTTCCTGTTCATCACCCCGATGTTTCTGTTCAGCGGAACGTTTTTCCCCATCTCCAACCTGCCGGTCTGGGCGCAGCCGCTGGCACTCGCATTCCCCCTCCATCACCTGGTCGAACTGACGCGCCGATTCGCCCTGGGGGTTCACGTGACCGCCACCGCGCTCAGCCTCGGTTATCTGGTTCTGTTTTTTCTGTTGTTTTCGGTTCTGGCGATGTCGGCCATGCGCAAGCGCCTGATCAAGTGAAGGCGGCAACCCACCAATGACACGAGAATTGGCCAGGCAAGCGCAACCGGAAGCCGGATGAATGTGCCGCACGAGGCCGCATCGAATATCCGGACGGTGAAGAGGAAATAGGCGTCTTCGAACCGTTCCAGGTAATCCGTCACTGCAGACTTAGAAACCTTGTGGCCCAGCGACTTGAGATACCCCGTGAGGCCGTTGACGGAGCAGAGCGAGGCGGTATTGTCCACCAGCCGGTTACTGGTATCAGAATATTCTCTTGGGATTCCGATCGATTTTTCCGACCTTTTCTTTGGGTGAAAAAAAGGGTATTTACATAAAAGCTCAGTCTCAGGCCAGGGAACAGTTGAGTCGTTGAGTGGTCGAATGGTTGAGTGGTGAGCCCGGCCGCTGGTCGATAGGCCAGGTCGATCAAAAACTGGAAACTGGACGCTGAACCCCTGAATACTGAAATCGTAAATTCCGAAACCGCTCCGGACGGAATCATCGAGGTCGAAGGCCTCATCAAAAGGTTCGGAAACTTGAGAGCCGTTGACGGGGTCTCCTTTTCCGTTCGGAAGGGGGAGATTCTCGGGCTTCTCGGTCCGAACGGAGCCGGGAAGACGACCACCATCCATCTCCTGCTCGGTTTGGTTATTCCGGACTCCGGCGATATCCGGATCTTCGGGATGGATCTTGAAGGCAGCCGAAAGGAGATCCTTCAGCGGGTCAACTTTTCATCCGCCTATGTGCAGCTCCCTCCTAACCTGACCGTCTGGGAAAACCTCAACGTCTTTGCAAAGCTTTACGGGATCCGAAAGCCCGGAAAACGGATCGGGAAGCTTCTGGATTTCTTCGACATCGCCGGGACTGCGGGGGCAAAAACCGGCACACTTTCAACGGGACAGCTCACACGGCTCAACCTGGCCAAGGCCCTCGTCAACGAGCCGGAGGTCCTCTTTCTCGATGAACCCACCGCAAGCCTCGATCCCGACATCGCCTACAAAGTAAGGGAGAGGCTCCGCAAGATCCGGCAGGAAATGGGAACCACGATGATCTATACCTCCCACAACATGTTCGAGATCGAGGCCATGTGCAGCCGGATCCTCTTTCTGTCCCACGGAAAAATCCTTCTGGAAGGGACCCCGGCGGAAATTAAAACCCGGGCCGTGGCTGACACTCTGGAAGATGTTTTCATTACGATCGCGAGAAACGGCGGGCTCACAGAAGCCGGCCGGACCGGAGAATGACGATGTGGCTTCGGATCAGCGGGCTTCTCCTGCGAAACTTCTATCTCTACCGCCGGAGCCTGGCACGTGCCATGGAGATCTTCTTTTGGCCGATCATGAACCTGCTGGTATGGGGGTTTCTCACGCGTTACCTCAAGGGGATGGATCTTCCCGTGGCCATCCACTTCCTGCTGGGTGCCATGATCCTCTGGGACCTGCTTTACCGTTCCCAGCAGTCCATTACGCTCGCTCTTACCGAAGAGTTCTGGGTGAAAAACATCATGAATCTCTTCATCACCCCGGTACGCACAGCGGAACTGGTCGCCTCTCTCTGCATCATGGGTTTGATCAAATCCATGATCACATTGGTTTTCCTCGGGGTGCTCGCTTTTTTCTTCTACCGGTTCAACATCTTCGAGATGGGACCGTCCCTGGTTCCCTTCGTGGCGAACCTTGCGCTTTTCGGCTGGGCCATGGGGATGTTCACCATGTCGCTGATCCTCCGGTACGGACATGCAGCCGAGGCCCTCATCTGGGGAGTCCCCTTTCTCATCCAGCCGCTGTCTGCGGTTTTCTACCCGGTCTCGGTCCTTCCTCCCTGGCTCCGGATCTTTTCCTATGCCCTTCCATCCACCTACATCTTCGAAGGGATGCGCGCGGTGCTCAACACCGGAACCCCGAATCGGACACTGCTTGTTCTTTCCTTTGCCATGAACCTGGTATATCTCGCGGCGGGCGGCCTGGTTTTCGCCTGGATGCTCCACCAGGTCCGGAAGAAAGGGTATTTGACCCGAACGCATCTGGAGTAGGATGTTCTGGCTGCTTAATTGTACACCCCGTTTTTCTTAAGCGCAGCGGCATACGCCGAATCCAGGACCCCTTTGGCCAATAGAGTCCCGATCATGAATCCGGCCAGTCCGAGAAATCCCCCCACGCGGAGGGCGGCAACGGTCGTTCCGGCGGCCGCGGAAGAAAGTCCGGTTCCGACGGTTTCCCGCACGATTCTGGAAACGGCCTCGGAACCGCTCAAATCTCCTTTTACCAATCGATACGAGCTGTTGACCGCCGATACGGCTCCGCCGACGACGGCACCGAGCGCGCCGCTGGCAAGGGCTGTAGTGGTTACCGATGCCGGGTTTTCGGAACCGGCAAACTTCTTCAGGTTCATGAGCCGATCTCCTCTCTGTCTCGTGGGGCTTCCGCATCCCCCCACATATCTGCGATTTCTTTCTCCAATCGGAGCCGCCGCAGCGTGCTTCGAAGCGGCTTTCCGATTTTTGTGTCCCACCCCATCAGACGATAGGACTCCTCGACCACCCCCTTGAGGTACGGCCAGGAACTGATCCCTTTGGCAGGTCCATCGACCGGAGATGAGAGCAGCCTCTCTGAAACATCGTCAGATAATCCCGATCATGCTCCGAAAGCATCCTTGAACATCGCCCGGACGTCTTCTTTTTTGACTTTTCTTGGATTGAAGGGATAGGAGCCCGTCTGACTCTCGGACTCGTCCGCCAAAACGTCGATCAGCGACGGATCCGCGCCAAGCTTCCTGAGATCCGTCGGAATGCCGATATCTTCGGAGAGCTCCTGGACGGCTTCAACCGAGATTCGTGCAGACTCCATTTCGGTGAGGCCTTCGACATCTTCCCCCAGTGCATAGGCGATGTCTGCGTATTTGCCCGGCGCGGCAATCAGGTTGTATTGCATGACCAGCGGAAGCATGACGGCGTTGGCAATTCCGTGTGCGATATCGAACTGGCCGCCCAAGGCATGCGCAACCGCATGGACCAGGCCGACGGAACTGTTGGCGAAAGCAATTCCGGCGATCGTACTCCCGAGCATCATATTGGAGCGGGCCTTCAGGTTGTCCCCGTTTCCGACCGCCTCCCGCAGGTTGGCGCCGATCAGCTCGATGGCCTTTAATGCCAGTGTATCTGAAAACGGCGTCGCCTTGATGGATACATAAGCTTCCACCGCATGGGTCAGTGCATCCATGCCGGTAAATGCAGTCACCTCCGGCGGCATCGTCTGTGTCATCCCGGGGTCTACCAGAGCGATATCCGCTGCGATGATAGGGGTGGCGATGACGATCTTCGACTTTACTTCCGGATCGGTCAGAACGGAAAACCAGGTCACTTCGCTGCCGGTACCGGAAGTGGTGGGAATGGCAATCAGCGGCGGAAGGATGTCTTGAACCGGTTTCCCACCGCGCCGGGTGTAATCGGCGACGCTGCCTTCATGCGTGGCCTTCACTCCGATTGCCTTTGCGGCATCCAAAGGGCTCCCCCCTCCGATACCGATGATCAGATCGCATTTTTGTTCGCGGTAAACCGCCGCCCCCGCATGGACGGTGGAAAGCCTCGGGTTGGCCTCGACTTTGTCGAAGACCTCATAGCCGATGGAAGCCTCTTTCAGCTTCTTTTCGACTCTCCCGACCAGGCCTGCCTTTCTTACACCCGGATCCGTCACCAGCAGCGCCTTTTTCCCTCCGATGGCGGTGATTTCGGCACCCAGTTTTTCGATTACGTTAAGCCCGAATACGACCCTTGCCGGCGATTTGAATTCAAACAGATCGGTTAGGTCCATTGTTTCCTCCTTTAGAAGAATTTTAGATTTTGGATTTTAGATTCTAGATTGATCGATCGGTTCTGGAAAATGCACATCGAGCCGATCCGCTTCCCGACGAAGTTGATCGACGATATGGGCTTCCAGGGGAATTCCGGCTGCGCGCAGCTCCGCCTCCTTCCTCTGTTCGGGTTCCCCCGGCATCAGGATCCGATCCACCCCTTCGGCTTTAGGCGAACTGACGAAACGATCGATCATGACATCCATTCGCTTCTTGAACTCGTCCATCGGCATGAAAAGATCCGGACGTACGGCCATAAAGAGATGCCCGATTCTTTGTGGACCCGACAGATCCCCGTAAAGATCGCGCATCTCTCCGGCAAATGCGGCACCGGTCAGCACCCCGGCCATGACTTCCATCCAGATGGCCAGTGCGGACCCTTTGGGGCCGCCGAAGGGAAGCACCGTCCCCCCTTTATGGACATCGAGTCCGTCCCGCGTCGGATTTCCATTCGAATCGAGCGCCGTGTTTTCCGGGATGGGCTCCCCCCGGAGCCCCATCAGACGCATTTTCCCGCGGGCCATCACGGACATCGCCATGTCCAAAACGATCGGATACCGCTGCCCGGCAGGCACCCCAACGGAAAGCGGATTGACTCCCAAAACCGGCTTGGCCCCTCCCCAGGGAGCCATTCCCGGAGAAGCATTGGTGAATGCAAAACCGATGAAATTTTTCTCAACCGCCTGCAGCACGTAGAAGGCGGCCATTCCGAAGTGGGTGCTGCGGTATACCCCCGCCAGACCGACTCCGGCCGTTTCTGCAAGCGATAAAGCCGACGCCATCGCCCGGGATCCCACCACCATTCCCATCCCGTCGTCGCCGTCCACATGCGCGGCCGCAGGTGCCACCGATCGAATACGGATATGCGGCTTGGCATTTACCAGCTTGAGCCGGAGCCTTTCGGCGTACAGGGGAATCCGCGAAACCCCATGGCTTCCGAGGCCCCTCAGATCCGCCTTCACCAGACATTCCGCCGTAGTGGCTGCATCCTCGGGAGGCAGGCCCAACTTCCGGAAGATGCCTTGTGCAAAATCGGTCAATGCTTCCGGACTGAAACAGAAGGATTGATCAGCCATAGCCCTTCCCTGCCCGGGCAACCGCATCCGATAAGCGGCTGCATACCCGTTCTGGATTTTCCTTATTCACGTGGGTGAGACTTTAAGATAATTGATGTCTGGAGTAAAGGGGAAAAAGACTGAACGCCGAACACCCCCTGTCGAAGCGGAGCGTAGATCCCGCAAACGGGGCCATAGCCATCGGAGTTTGCGGAATATAACAGCGCACGAATGATACTGTTGCTTTATCATAACAGATGCACATCGGCACGGCGGGCAGGTCAAACGTCCAACATCGAATGAAGAACAGAAATCAAAGAAAGAAATGCGAACGGAAGAACAGGGGGGCTGCCGGAAAGGGACCTGCCCCCCCAAGTGTTTCCATTTTCACGAGCGCAGCATGGAAAGGAATTCACCCACATCGTCCAGCCGGTCCAAATCGGAGATGGTCTGAAATATTTTCTTTCGGCTCTTTTCACTGAGAAGCGAATCCGTGCAATCGGAAAACTTGGCCTGGAGCTCCGCGTCACTCAATGGATTTTCGGGCCCCCCCCGATACCGTTCATCCGCCTCCCGGATCAACGTTCGTCCATCGGCAAGCTTTATTTCCAGTCTGGATCGGATTTTATCCCAACCCCTGGCTTCGATCTGGGGGTCGAATTCGGTGCGGATCCTTCGCATCAACCCTTGCGTGACTGCTGAATTGACGAATTCAGGGGTGAATTCCCTCATTCCCGCTTTCCGGGATATGGCAACGGCGGCTAAAAGAAACGGCATGCAGAATTTTGCTTCGAGCTCGTCGTGCGCCGTCTCGTAGCGAATCGGCTTCAGGATGTTTGAACCGGCGTAAAGGACCGCACCTTCGATATCATCGGGCCTCAAATCATTTTCGGTCACCAGTGCGAGCATGGTATCCATCGAAGGATGCGTCAACACCCCGCAGGGGTACGGTTTGATGCTCACGCCCGGGGAGACGATGTTGAAAGGCCTGCCCAATGCGCCGATCATCTTTTCAGGATCGAATCCGCCTCCGGTCACCTGGAAAAATCCCCAGGGGCCATCCAATGCGCCGGTGTTCGCTTCGAAACCGTCCCCGGCCAAAAAGGCGGCCGTCATACCGTTTTGGGAGGCTCTGCCCACGTGAAGGGGCTTGGTCATCGTACCGAAGTTGACCCGGATTCCGGAGCTCATGCTGGCGGCGATTCCGATTACGTGCCTGATCTTCTCCACATCCAGCGCCATCAGCTTGGCCGCCGCCATGGCGGCTCCGAATGTGCCGATGGTTCCGCTGGAATGAAACCCCCTTTTGTAGTGCTCCGGATAAACGGCTTCGGCGATTTTGCACTCCACCTCGAACCCGGCGAGGAAGGCGGTCAGAAAAGCCTTTCCGGAAACCTTCCCCAGTTTCTCGGAAACGGCCATGCAGGCGGTCAACGGCGGCATGGTCGGATGGGTGAGAAGACCATAAATCCGATCCGGTGTGGCGCTCAACTGGGTATCGTCCCAGTCCATCGCGTGACCGGCTGTCCCGTTGACAAACGCGGCGAGCGGAGCCGGCGCCATGCCCCCATTTTTCCCGAACAGCGTCGCCTCTTTGGCCCCGCCGATCGCCAACGCATGCCTTCGCACGATTTCGGTGCACTTCTGTAGGGACCCGGCAAAGATGAGCCCGACCCCGTCTAAGATGCACCGTTTTGCAATCCTCAGCGCATCTTCCGGCAGATGGTCGAACCGAAGCCGATATACGAATTCCGCGGCCGACTCTGTGGCGCCCGTGGTTTCATGGCTCATGCAACATCTCCTTTCCTTCATAGGAATTGTAAGTATTTTTCTGAATCCTAAACTATTCAATAGCTCTTATCCATACCGATTTCAATCCCCGGCCGGACCAGAGGATTCGACCCTCATGCGTCCGTGCGGACGATCTGAGTGCCCGGATTGCCCGGATTTCGTCTGCTTGACTTTCCGGGGGAATTTGCTACAGGGATGTTTCAGGATTCGATTCGCTTGAAACGATCGACCGTGGCCCCGAAAAAACAAAAAAGAAAATCCGAGCCGGCGGGCTGAATTGGATCCGCCTACAGGAAGATTTCATGGTTCAAAAGCTCACGTATCAAGAGCTCGAGCAGCGGTTGATCGCCTTGGAAAGGGAATTTTCACGCCGCAAGCAGGTCGAAACAGCGCTCAGAGAAAACGAAGACAGTTACCGCAGGGTCGTGGAAAACAGCTTGAGTTCGATCGTCCTTTACCGGCAGCAGGAGATCCTGTTTGCCAACAAGCCGTTTCACACCATGTTCGGATATGACCCTTCCGAGCTCGAAAAATTGACCATAGACGATGTCATGGCCCCGCAAGATCTCGAAGCGGTCGCCGAGCTCAGGAGGCGCCGTCTCGCCGGAGAAATCGAACCGGCGGCGGTTTATGAAAGCAGGGGAAAGCGGAAAAATGGCGAGCTGTTTGAAATGGAAATATCGGTCTGTGTGGTATCGCACGGGGGAGAGCCCTGCTGCTTAGCCTTTCTGACGGATATCAGCCGGCGAAAGAGGGTTGAGGAAGAGTTGCGTGAAAGCGAGATCCGGTTTCGGAATCTGTTCGATTTGTCCCCGAATGCCGTCGGCCTGGCCGAATTGGAAACCGGATTCATCGTCGATGTCAATGACCAGTTTTGCAGGCTTACGAAATATTCCAAGGATGAACTCATCGGACAGAGCACGACAGAGCTCTACTCGAAAAATCAACGGGATGAATTTTTGAAACGACTGCAGTCGAGCGGTGAAGTTCACGGGTTGGAGATGGATTTCAAGACCAAGGAGGGGGCGATCATCAACACGCTGATGTTTTCAAAAATCATCCCGATATCGGGAAAGTCGATGATCCTGACCATCCTCTTCGACATGACCGAATACAAGCTGCTCGAAAAACAGCTTCAACATGCTCAGAAGATGGAAGCGATCGGAACTCTGGCTGGCGGGGTCGCACACGACTTCAACAATCTCCTGATGGCCATCCAGGGGAATGCCTCTCTGATTCTTTCCATCATGGATGAAAACAACCCCGCCTATTTAAAAGTGAAAAATATCGAAAAGATCGTAAAAAGCGGCGCCCGATTGACCGACCAGCTCCTCGGGTACGCCAGAAAAGTCAAGTACGAAATCAAGCTCATCGACTTGAATCGGGTCGTTAATGAAGCTTCGGAGGCTTTCGAAAGCACCAATCCTGCAATGAAGATAGAGAAGGTTCTTGCGCCGGACCTCCTCAGAATAGAGGCTGACCAGGGGCAGATCGAACAGGTGCTTTTGAACCTCTTCGCCAATGCAGCCGATGCCATGGGCAGGAAAGGAGTCCTTTTCCTCGAAACGAGCAATATCCCCCACACCGGGATAAAAGATCGACCGTATCATCCCAAGCCCGGAGATTACGTGGGGTTAAAGGTCGCAGACACGGGCTCCGGAATGAACAGGGAAACGATGGAACGGATTTTTGAACCCTTCTTTACGACCAAGAAGATGGGTCGGGGTACAGGTCTCGGGTTGGCATCCGTCTTTGGAATCGTTAAGGCACACGGGGGATATATCGATGTCGATTCGAAGGTCAATCTGGGCACCACATTCAGAATCTTCATCCCGGGCAGACCGATCTGATTTTAGATTTTTGATTTTAGATTTTGATGCGGCGCGCCGGCGTAAATTTTTATCCTCTATCCTTCATTGGGAAGGCTGTCGATCGCGACTCCCACTTGCTACTCCCACTTGCTACTCGTTGACGAGCACATGGACATGGAGCAAAGCCCCGTGAAGTCCGATGTCTTCCATTGAAAGGATCGGCCGGAAGCACATCCTGCTTCCGGCCCCGATTCGGATTTCTTATCCGATCTTGATCTGTATCTTCTTTGGAGTTGCCTTTTCGATCTTCGGCAATCGGAGCCTCAAAACGCCGTCTGTCAGCTTGGCATCGATTTTTGCCTGATCGACAAGTTCCGGAAGGGTGAACTGCCGATAGTACCTGCCGGTCTCGTACTCGGTAAGAATCCTCTTTTCCGTACTGACGTCTGTGGGTTCGACATCCCCGATGAGCGTCAACATATTGTCACGCAAATCGATGGTTAGATTCTCCGCCTTTGTTCCCGGAATGTCGGCCAGCAAGGTGATTTCCTGTTCGGTCTCGAAAATATCGACATCGGGGGTGAACACAAGCCCGGGACGGGTCTGTTCGGCGGGGCTTGTGACTTCCTGTTTTTCCTTGGCCTGCAGTTCTTTGGTCTCGACCATGGTGATAACCTCCTTGAGAAATGATTGAACATCAGCTCACGGTAATCTGTCTCGGTTTCGCCGCCTCGGCTTTCGGAACGGTCAAGATAAGAATTCCGTTTTCCAGTTTGGCATCCACTCCGTCGGACTTGATGTCGTTGGGCAAGCCGATGACTCTTGAAAATTTTCCTGCATCCCTTTCCCGGCGGTGATATTTCGCATTCGCATTCTGGTTCTCCGCCGAGACCTTCCGCTCCCCGGAAATGGAAATGTTGTTGCCTGTGGCCTGGATGTCGATGTCTTTCGCCTTAATCCCCGGAAGCTCGGCCCGGATGTAGAAATTGTCCTTATCCTCGGTCAGGTTCACCAGAGGGAAAACTCCTGCGCTCAACTGCCCTGCAGCTCCCGTACCCATGCCCTCATACAATCGGTCCATTTGCCGGCGCATCCGATCCAGCTCGCTGAAAGCATCCCGTAAACCTGCCATGGGAAACCCGAACATCCTCCGATAAATCATGGTTCAATCCTCCTTCATTTTTTCTTTTGCCGACCTGGCAAGCAGAATTACTTTTTCCAATAATAAAAACCGAAAAGGCAATGTCAATATCATGAATATATTTTTTGATTGCATTACCTTTTCGGTGTGTATATAATTTGGTAATAAAACGAGCTGCGGGATGCGCGTTACGAGTTACGAGTCAGATCCAGGATGACCTTGCCTCAAGAGTTTTGTAGGAAGCTTCCGGTTGTTTGCACTTAACGATCCGGCTGATAACCGCAACTCGCAACGCGTAATAAGGAGTCTGCTTATGGCGAAAGAAAAGACACCGGAGGGGAAAAAACCATTCGACCTTTCCCATGCGTCGACCACAGCCCTTCGGGGCAGGCAGTCTGTCCGCGCCACCTTCAAGTTGACAGAAGGCTGCATCGATGCTCTCAGCATCGTGGCTGCCCATTTGGGGATAAAGCAGAAATCTCTTTTCGACCACCTGATCGACGACATCGCATCTTTGAACAGCATTGCACGGGAGGTTCGAAACGATCCCCTGTTGAGGAAAGATCGGGTTCAGAAAACGTTTGTGATCAGTCGAAAAACATTGTCTTCCCTGGAGGAGGTCTCCAGAGCCTTCAATGCACCGAGAGATGCCCTTGTTGAATATTCGGTTTTAAAGTTGATACCGATCATCGCCAGCGAGAGAGAAAAACACGAAAAGCGAAAGGAAATACTCAAAGAGGTCAAAAAACACCTCGATGACGGTCTCAAACTGTTCAGAAAAATGCAGGCGAATCTGGAGGAAGACGATCCGGTCTGCGGCCGGATGGCCTCCGTCATGGCGACCTACGCGAGTGCGTTTGAAAGCATTTCCGCATTTATCGAAAAGGGAAGCATCATCGAAGATTTCGATGCCGAAGCGATGGGGTTCAATCCTGAGAATGAAGAGTGAAAAAGCAAGAGGGCGCCTCATGGATCGAAGCGCCCTCCCCTTTTTTCAAAAATGAATCAGACTACGGTGACGTTGGTGGCTGCAGGGCCTTTTTTCCCCTGCTCGATATCGAACGTGACCCGATCGCCTTCGTTCAGTGAACGAAATCCGGACGAGTTGATTTTTGAATGATGAACGAAAATATCCGTACCATCATCCTGCTCGATGAAACCGTAGCCTTTCTTTCCGTCAAACCATTTGACGACTCCGCTCGGCATGGTGGCACCCCCTTTCGATGAAAAATTCTCAAAGTTCCATACCTCGGGCACCACCTCGAACATGGATCGCCCTTAAGGACGAAACCGGCCCGATGAATCATACGGACCCTTTAATGATTAGTTCGATTATCAGTCCCTTTTTGTAAAGAATCAAGAAAAAAAACCGAACCGTCCCGGAATTTGCATCGAGTGAGAGGTTTCAGTGTTTCCGCCCCGGCGGGATTCAGGTTTCAGACACGCCCCAGACTGACACCGGATACCTGAAATCTCTATCAGACGAGGATCTTCTCCGCCTCTTCCTTTCTCCGCTTGCTGCGCAAATGCTCGACAAGAAAGATTCCCACCATCAGGATCGCCCCGATGACGCTCGTGATCCATTCATGGTACCAGAGCAGCAGGGTGCAGAGTCCGAGTCCGAGCCGCTCGGGCGGCGTGGTCTTGTCTCCGAAATAGCCGATCACGAAGCCGCCCAGGGTGATGATCCCCAGCAGAACGGTGATCATCACCGGCAGAAAGTCCACCCATGGGAAGGGGCCTCTCGGATTATTCAATATCCATGGATTCAGCACGAGAATCGGGCTGAAGACAAAGGCAAACGGCACATATACCTTGGCCCAGGACAGGGTGAAGGCCCGCAGACCGGTTTTGAACGGATCCCCCTGGGAAATGCCGGCAGCGGCATAGGCGGCCACCGCCACCGGCGGGGTTACATCCGCGAGGATACCGAAATAGAAGACAAACAGATGGCTCAGGATGGGGGCGATGCCGAATTTGAGCAGAGCGGGAGCCGCAATGACCGAGACCACGATGTAGTTGGGAGTGGTTGGAAGCCCCATTCCGAGAATGAGACAGGCGACCATGGTAAAGGCGAGGGTAAAAAAGAGGGTGGTCTGATCGAGCGTAAAAAAGTTGATGAAATCGATCACATCGACACCGGCGGCCAGTTTGCTGCTGAGCGTCAGGGTGGCATGGGCGAACTTGAGCCCCAAACCGGTAAGTGCCGTCGTTCCCACGATGAATCCCACCGACGCGCATGCCGCGCCGATTGCGAGTGCATTCTTTGTTCCCCATTCGAGGCAATCGATTACATGCTTGAAATGCATGCGGCCCTCTCCGATCGCCAATCCTACAACGATGACGAACATGTTGAGCCAGAAAGCGGCAAGGTGCGGCTCCGCACCGGTTCCCAGCAAGACGACCATGATGCCGACTGCGATCGCCCCCAGGCTCAGGAACCGCAGCCCGGAGCTTTTCCAGGCCCAATAGAAGCCTACGGCAAGGGCGGCGTACCACATCAGCGTCCATTGGAGGGGTCCGAAAAAGGGGCTCCATTGGAAAATGATCGCGGGGATGGATGCACAGACCGCTACGAAAAGGCTTTTCGTCCGGGGTCCCGACTGGCCGAAGGCAACCGAATTGATGATCCCCCAGAAGGCGGCAAGAAACGGGGTAAATCCGCTCATGAGCAGCCAGACGATGACCACCAGAGGAATGACCAGCGTACCGTTTGCCCTGATGAGCTCGATGATGCTGGGAAGTTCATCTCTTGGCACCCCCAGCATGTTGTTTTTCTTTGCTTCCAGGTGGACCATCCAGCCGACGGCGAAAAAGTGGCACGTGGCCGGCACGATCGCGCAGGCGGCAATGGTCAGATAGGGGATTCCCAGAAATTCCGCCATGATGAAGGCGGCCGCACCCATGATCGGGGGCATGAACTGGCCGCCGGTGGATGCCGCGGCTTCGACAGCTCCCGCGAATTCGGATTTGTATCCCAGTTTTTTCATCATCGGTATGGTGAAGGCGCCGGTGGTCACGGTGTTTGCGACCGAAGACCCCGATATGGTCCCCATCAGGCCCGATGCCAGGACCGACACCTTTGCGGGTCCGCCGGCAGACCATCCGGCCAACGCCATGGCAAGATCGATAAAAAGCTGCCCCAGACCCGTCTTCATGGTGAAGATTCCGAACAGAACGAAGTGAAACACGAAGGTGGCGACGACTCCCAGGGGGATCCCGTAGATGCCTTCCGTTCCGAGAAACATCTGATCGATGATTCTGGAGGCTGAGTAGCCCCGGTGTGCAAAGAAATCGAGCCCCGGAATGTAGAGCAGGTACGGCCCGAGATAGCAGTTTGCCAGCGCCAGCAGCCCCAGAATTGCAAGCGGCAGACCGATGCTGCGCCGGGTGCCTTCCAGAGCCAGCAGGATTGCGAAGTTTCCGATGACAAGGTCCCGGATATTGGGATAGCCGGCGCGATAGATGAACTGGTCGAAGTCGATGATGATGTAGCTCGAAACGGCAAAAGACAATACGACCAGTGAAATTTCAAAATACGGGACTTTCTGAGGATCGTAGTGAAATCTTCTTTTGCCCTGGTAGATCTGCAAGGTGTCCCACAGCATGAATGCCAGCGGAAGGGTCAGACCGGAATAGATGAATAGGGTCCAAACGATGAACCCTGCGGACGATCTGTCCACGTATGCATCCCAGTAGCGGGCAAGAAGAATGAGGAGATACCCCATCAGCGCCAACCCGGTGATGGAAGTGGTCAGATCCATCCGAAGGGTTACCGGCGGGCTCCACAGATCTCTTGTCTTCATGGCAAATGCCATGTAAAAGCCGATCACAAACGCAAGAGTGGTATAAAGCGCTCCCCAGCCGAGCACGTCCTGGAGCCCGATGGCGAGCAGCATTCCGCAAAAGAGCGAGTAGATTGTCTCGTAGACATACGTCAGCCAGAGCCGCTTTACGGGAACTTTCCGGGTCGGGTAGACGAGAAACACCAGCGCGAGGACGAAGGCGAAATGAAATGCCCTGTGCTTCCACTCCTGCAGAACACCGAATCCAGCGGTGTAGATATGAAAAATCGAAAGGATGATGCACATGGATAGGGCTATCTTTGCAGCGAGCCCCGTCAACTTTCTGAAGCGAAGTTCCGGATCGAAGGTTTCGACAAGCTCCTGAACCTTCTCTTCGTCGATTTCACTGTATGAAATTTTCCGTTTTTTCTGACCTGCAGTCTCTTCCGCCATTTTCCAATCCACTCCGAATCACCCAATTGAGGCGAACCGCTCAATTGTCAGTTTTTTCCCATGTCATCCGTATGTGAAGAAAAATCCGGCACCGCCTTCATATCATATTTTTCAAGGGATGAAAGATCTTTTTCGGACTCCGGAGCTTTGCCGGCAGACAGATTTACGGTGGTGTACGAAAACGGGATGGAACTCATGCCGACGTCAACCGATAGAAAAGCCAGGTGAGCGGCTCCATTTCTTCGACCGCAATCCGGATCAGCATGTCCCCGAACCGCCGTGAAAGATTCAGTTCCGCTCCATTTCCAAAAATGAAGCGGTTTTCCCATTCCTTTTGGATTCTCCAGTTGAGGTAAGGCATCCGCCGGCTCATCCCGGTGATCCGAAACCAATCCGCCTCACGGACCAGCTTTTCAGCGCCGGAAAGGCTGGTAGGAAGCCCGGCCCCCTGCCCCTTGAATCGTGTTTCGGTCAAAACGATCCGCTGCTCACCGTCAACGGCAAACTTCTCCCAAACGTCGCTCAAGGCGACCGAATGAAGGTATTTCAAAAGAAAGGTGTCTCCCGGATCGACGACATAGATGGAAATCATCCTGTCGCCGTCCCGAAGCGTCAGAACATTTATCCGATGGACGACGACAAAAACGGAGCAAGCCGCCAGCAGGATGAT
>QZKK01000098.1 GCA_003599475.1 Desulfobacteraceae bacterium | reverse complement strand
CTAGGTTGATCTTGGCTCCGACTAGAAGCTGCTGGATCTGATCGTGGAGAATCTGAGCCAGGCGCCGGCGTTCCCGGTGCTCTGCCAGCGTAAGCTCCGAGGTCAGCATGGCGAGCTGCTCGGAGCGCTTCTTGAGCTCGAGATTGCTGGCCGTAAGCTCGGCGGTGCGGGCTTCGATCCTTTGCTCGAGCATGCTCTTGGTGATGCGAAGCGTCTCTTCGGTTTCCTTCCGGCGGGTGATGTCGGAAAGTGCGATCTGGCATCGGGCCTGGTTTGCGCCTTTCGCGTATACCGGCTTTGCCTGAAGCTGCACGTACACGAGACGGCCGCCTCCTGGCGAAAGCCTCAGTTCACAGGGATTTCCGGCTTCGGATCCTGCCGCCTCCTGCAGATAATCGAAATAGATTTTTCGGTCATCGGAATGGATCAGCCGGGAAAATGCCGTTCCGATCAGCTCTTCCATAGGGGTTTGAAGCATGTCTGCGGCGGCAAGGTTTACCCGATCGATGACGCCCTTCCGGTTTAAGGTCAGGAATCCGACGGGCGCGGAGTTGAAAAGCTCGAAGTAGTCATTTCTCGATGATTCCAGCTCCGCCGACAACCGTCGAAGCTCCTGGTTTTGAAGATCGAGTTCGATATGGGAGATTTCGATCTCATGGATGATGTGAATCAGATCCTTATCGGTTGCAGGCGAGGTCTCCGTTGCGCTCTCTTTGAGGATTTTTTCCGCCTGTTTTCGCAGCGATTCGAATTTTCTCCTGTCCGTCATCCCTTCTTCTCCTCACCTGGCAACGACGGTATCCGGAAATCTTCCTCTTGCTCCTCACAGCCTGTCGTCCCAGGTTCTTACCTAAATGGAAATCTTCCGTACCCTATGGATCTGTATCCGGCCGTAATGAGACAGGAAACGTCGGGTGCGGAGAACTGATTTTTGGTATAGCGTACAGATAAGCCCGGAGAATTGCAAACCCGGAGAACAGGATTTTTGCTTGTACCTGCACAGAAGCCCCGGGAACCGTACATAAAATACATCGATTTCAGGCCTAAAAGAGAGCATTCACCCATTGGATTGGATAAAAAAGCCGGGGTCGATTTTACCCAAAAAGGCCCGATTCAATTATATCTGATACAATCCGTTTTGGCAGGACGCATGAACGAACAAATGAGCTTGCCTCCCCTTGAAATCAGGAGATTAATTTTGTAGCCTCAAGTCAGGTTCCATAAAGACTCAAACGGCGCCGGATGTGACCCACGGGATGGAACCTCCGGTGGGTGGCGGGAATGAAACAGGAGAGAATCATGCGGAAGCTCCAGTTCGGAATCTCGGCTCTTTGCACAATCCTTCTTACGTTCATATACAGCGGATCTTCACTGGCTTCAGAGATCTTTAAAAAAAACACGATCTCTGTTCAGGCGGTCACCGGTGCCGTATTTTCCCCGTTTTTGATCGGCCGCGAGCGGCCGTCGCTCAATTATAGCAAATTGAACCTGCGACTGGGGTGGATGCTCGACAACCCCGGGGAGAGCGCTCTTTTGCCGGGAAATTTCGAACCGTTGCTGGAGATTACCGGTTCAGACATCTTCACCGGATATGGAAATTATATGGCGGGTGGAACGGCGCTTCTGCGCTATAATTTTGTCCCCAAAGAAAGCCGTATCATTCCGTATGTGCAAGCGGGCGGGGGGATTCTCTACACCGACGCCGACGAGGATCGAAATCAGACCGTCATCGGAAATTCCATTGAATTCAGCCTTCAGGGCGGAGCGGGTCTGCACTGGATGATAAAAAAGAGCCTGTCGATGGACTTTGAAGGGACCTTCGAGCATATCTCAAACGCAGGCCTCTCGGACCGAAACGCCGGGTCGAACGGCGCCGGCGGCTTTGTCGGATTTACCTACTATTTCGATGCTCCGCAGTAAAAAGGAGTATCTCCCGGCAGAGACGCTGAGGCGCAGACACTTCAGGTGGATGTACCGCTGCCTCCCCCTCCGACCTCCACCGGCGGCGCCGCACAAGTACAGCCGATAAGACGCTTTTCTTGACAATCTTTTTTAGCTAACTATATTAGCCAATATGCATTCCAAACGCACAAGGAAGCGGATATGGAAACTCTTCAGGTCAACATCCACGAAGCCAAAACCCAACTGTCAAAATTGATCCAAGCGGCACTCAACGGCAAGCAGGTCATCATCGCCCGAGGCAACAAACCGGTGGTGCGTTTGGAGGTACTGCCGGAGGCCAGAGGGAAGAGAAAAATCGGCAACGCAAAGGGCTTGATCCTATCCATGGCCGATGATTTTGATGAACCCCTCGAAGATTTCAGGCAATATATGGAATGAATGTGCTCCTGGATACCCATGCTTTCCTCTGGTTGATTTCCGGCGACGACCGGCTCAGCGAAATGGCCCGGGAGATTTTCTTGAATCCTATGAACACGCTTTTTTTCAGTGCTGCCAGTTTATGGGAAATAGGTATCAAAAAGAGCCTGGGGAAGATCTCCCTCAAGAGCGAGTGGGTTGAAACGATTCAAGCCGAGATGGAGATGAATGCGGTTCAGTGGCTCCCCATTGAAATGTCGCACTGTGCAGAAGTGGCGAAACTGCCATTCCACCACCGGGATCCCTTTGACCGCATGTTGATTGCACAAGCCATAATCGAAAAGCTGCAATTGTTAAGTCAGGACAGACGACTATCGGCCTATGCTGTCAGCCGAGTTTGGTAACACAAGGTCTTCTACATCCGGCCCAGCGCGCCGAACCCCAGCATGGCCGCCCCTTTGAGGGCTGTTTCCCCCGAGGGGATGAATCGGAAATCCTTCAGAAGCGCCTGCTTGAAGCGTGTGTACGACTCGCTTGCCCCGCCGCCGACATGATAGATTTCGGCTTTGAGCGGCGTGTGCCGCTTCCACGTGTCCAGAATTTTCATCTGAAACGATACGATCCCGTATGAGAGGGCAAGCAGGCAGTCCTCCCGGCTGGTGTCGAGGGTGATGCCGGAAAAGGCGCCGAACCGCTGCCTCAGCCTGTGCCGATCGCCGGTCAGGTAGGGATGGAAGCGGATCCTGGGGAGTTTTCTGGCGGAAAGGGTCTCTGTGAGATATTCGTCGTAGAAGGATTCTTTGCTCATCTCCCTGCAGAAGTTTTTCCGGAACCACTCCAGGGAACCTCCCCCGGCGCCAACGGTTCGCATCGCCAGCCACCGGTTGGGGTATGCATGGGTCCGCAGGAGATGATCCTTTCCCACCAGAGGGGAATCCAGGCACAAGACCAGGATTTCGGTTGTCCCGGAGGTATTCATCAGCATCCCGGGTTCGGAGACCCCGATGCCGACCGCGGCGCAGGTGGTATCGTTGGCCCCGATAACCACCGGAATCCCGCCGGGAAGCCGCGCAGCCCGCGCCACCGCATAATCGAGCTCGCCCGCGACGGTTTCCGACATCACCACCTCCGGAAGCTTTTCGGGTTCGACCTGCAGTGCGGAAAAAAGTTCGGGCGACCAGTTGCCGTAACCGACCGTATCGTAAAGCCCGGTAAAGGAGGCATTCGAGGGATCGATGAGAAAACGCCCGGTCAGGCGTTTCATGAAGAAGGTCACGGCGTGTCCGAACACGACATCCGGCCGCCGGTAAATGTCCGAGTGATTGTCTTTGATCCACAGGAGGCTTGTGGCCGAAATTCCGCCGGGAATGGGAAGATTGCCGGAAATTTTAAGGAATTTCTCCTCACCGATTTTTTTCATCGCCCAAGCGGCCTGCCGGTAGCTCCTCCGGTCCATGTGCAGAATCAAAGGGGTGAGCGGGTTTCCGTCGCAATCCATGGCCAGCAGGGACGGACAGAGGGTCGAAAATGAAACGCCATCCAGCGGTTGGGCAGGCGTCAGTTCGGAGCAGGCCTGAATGAAGGCCCGCCAGAGGGTTTCCGCGTCGATTTCCACCCGGTTTCCGGGAAGTACCCGGGGAAAGTAAGAAACCCTGGCCGTTTCCAAGGTCCGGTAGCTTCGGTCCATGACGCTTGCCCTCAGCGACTGGGTCCCGACGTCGACGGCGAGGATCCGTTCGGGTCGCCGGTCCGGCCGGCGGCTTCGCTCTTCCGGTCCGTCACCCATTGCTTCCCGCTCCAGCGGAGATAAATTCGAGATGAATGCCGCACCTTTGAAGGGTTTCGGTCAGCGGCTTCCCGAAGAGAAACTCCAGGAGGTCCGGGTCTACCCCTCCTTTTTCGACCATCAATTCTCGCAGATAGATATCGAAGCGGACCATCTCGGCAACCTCCGGCGAAATTGCCGTCGATTTCGAAAGTGGCAGGATGCGGCCGTAGTCGCATTTCTTCTGATGATCCGAAACCGCTTCCCAGATCTCCTTCATCCCGGACAAAAGATCCCTGCGGGTAAGGCGATCGACGGCATAGAGCGCTTCGATTCCTGCCGTATTCCAGCATTGGAGAGTCCTGCATTCCACCGGGCGCAGGCGATAGATGCTGCACTCCCGGTCCTCTTCCCGGAAAAGGGGGCAGGCTGCGGAGCCGTTTTTCTGCTTCAATCGGATGATATCGGAAGGGCTTGGATACCGGACCCCTTTTACATTGTCATATACCGGCTCCCCCTCCCGGATCGTGCAGAGGTCTGATGCCGAGATGGTCCCGTCTTCGATGAGCCGCATGTCCTCGAGATGAAAGGCGGGTCCGCCCTTCCTGCAGCAGGTGCCGCATCGCATGCATTCCGATATCTCTTTGCGGTTTTCCCGATCCATCATGGAGCGTACATTATCAGATCCCGCCAAAGGGGCCAATATTAATTTTAGATTTTAGATTTTGGATTTTAGATTTGATGAACTCGTAGAAAGTCGAGAATTCCGTCATTCCGGCGAAAGCCGGAATCCAGTCCCGCTGAGGCGGGATTCGATAAGTCTGGCCTCCGGCTTTCAATGAACGTTCAATGCTGAACGTTGAACCAAATTTCGCTTGCTTTTCTTGGACTTACCCTTTATAGCAGGAGCATCGTTCCAGGAAGAAGAGATCCCCCCAAAGCCAGATCACCCGAACCGAAGGCAAATCGCTGTCGAAAGGGATCGTTATGGCGGCAGAGCTCGGACAGATGCTCAAGCTTCAAACGAAAGTCCGGCGACGGTGCCTGTGTCATGCCGGCATCGTTTTCCCTTCTGATAATCTTAAGCCTTATGTTCTCGTAAAAAGTCATAGAATCGTCATGCCGGACTTGATCTCCGGCGGAGACGGAATCTCCGACCTGCGTCCAGAACTTGTTGAAATCACTGGCCGGAATGACAGAAAAGATCAAATTCTGACTTTTTACGAATTCATCAAATTTGAAAAGTTTAAGAGTTTCATACGTTCCCACGATTACTATGAATAAAGGTCGAATTGGGTCAACCAGACGCCGAGAAACGTGGGCATTCTAGCAGAAATATCGGGGCTGCGCTGGTTACCCAAAACGTTGGGCATACTGATCTGAGGAGGAGGAGATGCCGAGAGATACGTCGCCGACAATTCAAGAGTTCCGAGTGCGGGCGGTCCGCGTGCCGATGACAGAACCGCATCAGACTGCAAGCGGCGTGATTACGGAGTCGCCCCTGGTCTTGACAGACGTGATCAGTGACACCGGCATCAGCGGTCACAGCATGGTGTTCACATACACGCCGGCAGCTCTCAAGCCGGCTGCAGCGCTGATTCAGAATTGCGAGGCACTGGTGAAGGGCGAGGTACTGGCACCTGCCGAAATCGAACAAAAGCTCGCCAAGCGATTCCGATTACTTGGGACGCAAGGCCTGGTGGGGATGGCGCTCGCCGCGATCGATATGGCCCTGTGGGATGCGCTGGCCCGCGTGCACAGCGTGCCGCTCGTGCGGTTGCTGGGTGGGGTGGAGAAGCCGGTCCGCCCCTACGGCGCGGTCGGGTACGACGGTGTGGCAGGATGCGCAAGGGCCGCCGAATACTGGGCGACGCGAGGATTTAAGGGCATCAAAGCCAAGATCGGCTACCCAACGGTGCACGAGGACGTTGCCGTTGTGCGCGCCATGCGGGAGGCCGCTGGGGCGGACATCAGCATCATGGTGGACTACAACCAGTGCCTCGCGCCGATAGAGGCTGTCGAGCGACTGCGGGTGCTCGATGACGAAGGCCTCACGTGGGTTGAAGAGCCGACGCTCGCCCACGACTACGCCGGGCACGCGCTGGTTGCGCGCGAGGCGCGCACCCCCATTCAATGCGGCGAGAACTGGTGGGGCACGTTGGACATGCAGCACGCCATTGAGGCGCACGCATCGGACTTAGTTATGCCAGACGTGATGAAGATCGGGGGTGTTACGGGCTGGCTCAGGGCCGCGACGCTCGCGCATGCGAAGGGTCTCCACATGTCCAACCACCTGTGGCCCGAGATCAGTGCGCGCCTCTTGTGCTGCACGCCGACAGCTCATTGGCTGGAGTACGCAGACTGGTGGAACCCCATTCTCGCAGAGCCGCTACGTGTCGAGAAAGGCATGGCGATCGTCGACGACGCCATCGGTACAGGGGTGGAGTGGAACGAAGACGCAGTGCACCGTTTTGCAGCATGAAACGTCTTGGTCGAGCGACAGTGACGGTAAGGGGGAGGAGACAAACGGGTCGATCTACTGTGGGCCGCGCTGCTCTGACAGAGCGTTCGATGCTCTTCTGAATTGACATGGTTTGTATTAGGTATTACCATTACCAGTAATACAAATTACTGGAGGATGACTATGAGAGTAACCACAAAAGGCCAGGTCACTATTCCCCAGCACATTCGCGAAAAATTGGGAATCACACCAACAACAGAGGTTGATTTTGTCGAGGAAGAAGGCCGTGTTTTTTTAGTGAAGCAAAAAGGGGTGAAAGCGGCCACTCGAAAATTTGCAAAATTGCGTGGTGCAGCCACTGTTAAAATGACGACAGATGAAATAATGGCCTTAACGAGGTCAGATGGATGAATGGTCTACTTGTTGACTCAAATGTCATTTTGGACATTTTCCTTGATGATCCTAATTGGGCCGATTGGTCTGAATCCGCTTTGGCAAGTCATGCCGATCACACGCTTTATATAAACTCGATAATATATACCGAAGTATCGGTAGGTTTTAAGAAAATAGAAGAATTGGAATCGGCTCTTCATAAGGGTGGATTTCAGATGTTAGAAATTCCCAAAGAAGCCCTGTTTCTGGCTGGAAAAGCATATCTTAAATACAAAAAGGGGAAAGGAATCAAAAAATCGCCTTTGCCCGATTTCTATATTGGCGCCCAGGCTGCTGTACTTGACTTGGATTTAATCACACGGGACGAGGGCAGATATAGAACATATTTCCCATCCGTCAGAATGGTCTGTCCGGAGTAGGGCGCCCCGTGACCGCCGCTCCTCAATTCCACGTTCGCTAGAGAAGAATGATAATGGACTCGGAGTGAAAGAGCCGCATCCAGGAAGCCGTTCTATCAGATGAGTTGTCCCGCATGTTCATCGGAGTGCATCTCATACCGCAGAATCTTCAATCTTCAATCTTCAATCTAAAATTCCTCATTCCTCATTCCTCATTCCTCATTCCTTCTCACCGCGATCAGGGTCAGGTCGTCCGGCTGATCCTGAGCCTCTTTGAAGTAGGCTGAAAAGCTTGCCACCAGGGCTTTCGCCGAAGGGTGGGGGCAGGCGAGCATCTCCAAGAGATGTCCTTCCTTGAGCAGCCTCCCGGCGGGATCTTTGGCTTCGGGGATTCCGTCGGTAAAAGCGACCAGCGTATCGCCGGGCTCCAGCCGGACCTGTTCGGCTTTAAAGGGGATGTCGGGCAGCAGGCCCACCAGAGGGCCGGTTGCGTTCAAGCGGGTCTTGGCACGGTGCCGATCGAAGATGATGGGCGGTTCGTTTCCGCCGTTGACATAGGTAAGCGTTCCGTTTGCAGGGTCGAGAACCGCAAAGAAAAGAGTCGCGAACATGTTGGCTTTCCCATGGTTGGTGGAAATGAAGTTGTTGAGCCGCTCCACGATCGATTTGAGCACGCAGGCGCCATGCCGGTCTGAATCTCCCTGGAGGTCCGGGTGAGGTAAGTCCCCGGAGCCTTTCGGTTCCGTTTCGTACAGGAGTGAAAATGCACGGATCAGGCTGCGGAAAAGGCCCATGAACAGGGCTGCGCTGACCCCCTTTCCGCAGACATCCCCGATGGTGATTCCCAATTTTTTTTCCGAGGAGACCGGAAAGACGTCGTAGAAATCTCCTGCCACCTGGCGGGCCGGCTGAAAAAGCGCGGCAATCTCCCATCCGGGCGGCTCGGGAAGGCGGCCCGGCAGAAAATTGGCCTGTATCTTCCGCGCCACGGCAAGGTCGTTTTCGATTCCTTCCAGATAGAGCTGCTCCTTTTCCCTGAGGCGCTTTTTTTCGATGCAGGCATCGATTCTGGCCCTGAGAAGGACAGGATTGAACGGCTTGAACAGATAGTCGTCCGCGCCAAGCTCGATGCAGCGGATGAGGCTTTCTTTTTCATCGAGTGCCGAAATGATCACCACCGGAAGCGATTTGCCTGCCTCCTCTTCCCGCAGTCGCTTCAGTACCTGGTACCCGGACATCTTAGGCATGACGATATCGAGAAGCATGAGGTCGAAGGCGCGTTTTTTGACCATCTCGAGGGCCTTGATTCCGTTTTCCGCCGTTTCCACGACATGCCCCTGGCGTTTCAACAGGCGCGTGAGCAGATCGCAGGTCAGGGGATGGTCGTCCACAATCAGAATGGATGCACATTCCGCAGTCACCTTCCCGTCTCTTTTCGTCGAAGACCGGAAGGGTTCGATACGACCCTTGGATCTGGAGAGCGCGCTGTAGGTTTCGAGCGTAAGCGGGGTGATTCCTCCGGGGCTTTTGGAAAGCTCCGTCAAGCTCTCGGCGGTCCGGTTCAGATGGGAGACCGCCTGGTGGATTTTTTCGACATCTGCGCAAAGAAAGGGCTGATCGGATCCGGATGCAGACTTGAGAAGCCCTTCACTGAGCTGACCGATCTCTTTCAAGGGAACCCGGATCCGCCGGTAGACCGAAAGCCACAGGTTGTCTTTGTCGATTTCAGACAGCTCCTCCCGGCGGACGGGATCCAGAAAATCGTTGATTCGTGCCAGGATCTGAGCGCATCTTCTCTGAATCTGATGGAGCCGCGATACGAAATCGTTTCGATCCAGATCGATCGTATCTTCAAGAAGAATCTGGCAGTACCCGACCACCGCATTCAGGGGGTTCCGCAGCTCGCTCGCCAGATAGGTGATCAGCGCCTTTTGATTCCAGCCCCCGGCATCCGGCGCACCGGGTCTTAAGCCGGGTATCGCCGGTATGAATTCGGCAGTATTCTCAAAAGCGTCCAGCAGGTTCATTTGTATATTATCGGACAAAGGGTGGGAAATTTGAGGTTTGGGACCTGCAGGCTCTCTCGTTGACACGAAATTCGTGCTGCATTATTATTGCGGCATGAAAAATGTCACCACCTGAATCCCTTCAGTGACCGATCGTCCAGAGTATGCTACTTTTCCTCCGCCATCTGTTTCATTGCAGCGATGAATTCTCCGCTTTTATCCAAGATGTCTCTAACCTGTTCAGCATCGAACTGAACCATCGGTCTATAATCCGCCTTTTGCCTGCTGTCGAAGAGCCAGTCATAGTGCTTACCCCATAAGACATCGATGCGGTTGCTCCGGATGAAATCGCGGTGCAAAGCGGATCTAACATCCTTGTGCCTTCTGAAGGTTCTTCCTTCCTTAAAAAGGAGGGAGGAGAATGCATGAAAGCAGGCAAAATAGGCGTCTCTTATAGCATTTGAATGCCTTCCCGAATCGAAGTTGCCCTTTGCCGATTCAAGATCCGCCCGTGCCTTATCCATCCAGTAATCAATGATGACCTGCCGCTTCATGGCACCACGGCCCCTTCCCGCTTGATTTCATCATAGATCGGGAATTCCCTGAATAGCCCATTTTCCCACTCCTCGGAGGTAGCGAAAAGGGGGCTGAAAATCACGTCATGCTCCATGCCTAGGTCGAAAAGAGCGTCCACTATAGCCTTTTCATCTTTCCAGTGGAGCGCCATGGGGCCGATCAGAAGGAGATCGATGTCTGAGTGAGCATCAGCATCTCCACGGGCTTTGGAACCAAAAAGGATGATGTTCTCTATTGAGAATCTTTCCTTCAGGAGCTTGGCGGCAGCCTCAATCGCTTCCGTTTCATTTTTGGCCAACGGTGCCTTGTCCAAAGATTTCATGGGTTTCCCTTCAGGCAAGTCCATGCGCAATGCCAAAGAGGTTGTCGGTTATAGATCCTTAACCCTCAGGCTGGCATAGCTTGGTATTGAGAGCGATGAGCCCTTAAACTCTATCTCAATTTCGGTATGGTTATGATGCCCCTTGTTGCCGAAATCGTCAAGTCAAAGCCAAAGTCGTGCTCTATTTCATCCAGGCCGCGATTTTGAAGTCGACTGGGATTCTGGCTGTGGAAAACAAAGTATACCGATCTGGGCAAGGGACCACTAATTTTGTCTTAATAGTAATCAAAAAAGGGCTGCCGGAATCCTCCGGCAGCCCTTTTGGCATTGCGGTGCAACGGTATTTTTTCTACTGTTCCTGTCCCGCCATACGCTTCAGAATCCGATAGCGTCGGTTGACCTCTTCTTCGATTTGGGCGCGAAGCCGCTTGGATTCTTCGGGGAATGTGCCTTCAAGCGACGAGAAGCGGATTTCGCCGCCCAAAAACTTCTGGATGCTCCCGTCCGGCTCCTTGGATTCGAGGACAAACGGATTTTTGGTTTCCTCTTCAAGTGCCGGGTTGTACCGGTACAGCGGCCAGTACCCGGATTCGACGGCGATCTTCGCCTCATCCTGGCTCTTTCCCATTCCCTTTTTGATTCCCTGGTTGATGCAGGGGGCAAAGGCGATGATCAGTGAAGGCCCGGGGTGCCGATCGGCCTCGGCAAAGGCTTTGAGGAGCTGCTGCTTGTTGGCTCCCATCGAAACCGAGGCGACATAGACATACCCGTAGGTCATCGCGATGCGGCCGAGGTCTTTCTTTCCGATCTTTTTGCCGGAGAAGGCAAACTTGGCCACGGCTCCGGTCGGGGTGGCTTTGGAGGATTGTCCTCCGGTATTGGAGTAAACTTCGGTGTCCATGACCAGGATGTTGATATCTTCTCCGGAGGCGATCACATGATCGAGTCCGCCGTATCCGATATCGTAGGCCCACCCGTCGCCTCCGATGGCCCAGATCGATTTCTTTGTGAAAAGATCCTCCATCTTGCGGATCTCGGAGAGCATGCCGTCCCGGCCGCCTTTTGCCAGCAGGGATCGGATCTCGTCACCGTACTTCCTGGACGCATCCGGATCGTTTATCCCTTCGAGCCACCCGCTCATGGCGGCCTTCATCTCTTCGGATACTCCGCTTTCCATGGCCTGGCGGATGGTGTCGGCCAGTTTCCTTCTTCGCTGCCGGTAGGAAACGGCGATTCCGAAGCCGAATTCGGCGTTGTCTTCAAACAGCGAGTTGCCCCATGCCGGTCCGTATCCGTCCTTATTTACGGTATACGGGACGGAGGGTGCGGAGCCGCCCCAGATCGAGCTGCAGCCCGTTGCGTTTGCGATGATCATCCGCTCCCCGAAAAGCTGCGTAAGCACCTTCACATAAGGGGTTTCGCCGCAGCCGGCGCATGCCCCCGAAAACTCCAGCAGCGGCTTGTACAACTGGCTTCCCTTGACGGTATCCCGCTTCATCAATCCCTCCTTGAACGGGACGGTGAGCGAGAAGTCGTAGTTGGGAACCTGGGTTTCTTTCTGCGTTTCGATCGGCCGCATGACGAGGGCTTTTTTCTTCGCCGGGCAGATATCCGCACAGTTTCCGCACCCCTGGCAGTCGAGGGTGTTGACCTGGATTCGGAATTGATGCCCCTTGAGGTCCTTTCCGACCGCTGCAAGCGTTTCGAAGGCCCCCGGAGCGCCCTTCAGCTCGTCGGCCGTGGCAAGGATCGGGATAATGGATGCGTGTGGGCAGACAAACGAGCACTGGTTGCACTGGATGCAGTTTTCCTTGATCCATTCGGGAACGTTGATCGCGACTCCGCGTTTCTCATACTTCGTGGTGCCGACGGGAAAGATGCCGGCCGGATCGAAGGCGCTGACCGGAAGCTGATCGCCTTTCTGCACCTGGATCGGACGCATCACCTTGTTGACGAAATCGGGAGCCTCCGACCATTCGGCCGGCTTGCCGGTCGCATTTTTCCAGGATTCCGGGTACTTGATTTCGACCAGATGCTCCAGGGTGCGATCCACCGCACCGACGTTCATCTTGACGATGTTTTCCCCTTTCCGTCCGAACATCTTCTTGATGGAATCCTTCAGGTACCCGATGGCCTCTTCGATGGGAAGCACCCGGGCAAGATAGAAGAAGGCCGTCTGCATGATCATGTTGATCCTGCCTCCGAGCCCCACGCTATCGGCGATCTTTACCGCGTCCAGGTTGTAGAACTTGAGGTTTTTTTCTGCGATCGTTTTACGCATCCCGGCCGGAAGCATCTGCTCCATCTCCTCCAGGGTCCAGGGAGAGTTCAGTACAAACGTGCCGCCCGGCTTGATCCCCTCCAGGATGTCGTAGAGATATACATAGGTCGGGTTGTGGCAGGCGATGTAGTCGGCTGCAGAAACAAGATAGGTCGACTGGATCCGGCTGGGTGAAAATCGCAGGTGGCTGACGGTCAGGCCGCCCGATTTTTTCGCATCGTATGCGAAATACCCCTGCGCGAACATATCGGTGTTGTCGCCGATGATCTTGATGGCCGTCTTGTTTGCCCCCACGGTACCGTCCGCACCCAAACCCCAGAACTTGCACTGAACCGTCCCTTTGGGCGTGGTGTCGACCGGGTCGCCGACCGGAATGGAAGTATGGGTGACATCGTCGATGATGCCGACGGTGAAATGGTTCTTGGGGGAGGCGGCCTTCATGTTTTCGAAGATCGCCATTACCATGGCCGGCGTAAAATCCTTGGAGCTGAGGCCGTAGCGCCCACCCAGTACTTTCAGGTTTTTTCCCTCTTCGAGAAAGGCCGTGCAGACATCGGTATAGAGGGGGTCTCCGAGGGCCCCCGGTTCCTTGGTGCGGTCCAGTACCGTGATGGTCTTGGCTGCAGCCGGAATCGCCTGCATCAAGTGTTCGGTGGAAAAGGGGCGGTAGAGGCGAACCTTGATCAGCCCGATGGGTTTTCCATCCTTTACCATGTGGTTGATCACTTCTTCGATGACCTCGCAGCCTGAGCCCATGGCCACGATCACCTGCTCGGCCCCGGGGTCTCCCACGTAATCGAACAGGTTGTATTTCCGGCCGGTCAGCGCCCCCACCTTTTTCATGTTTTCGACAACGATTGCAGGCACCTTCAGATAGAAGGGATTGCATGCCTCGCGGGCTTGAAAGAAGAAGTCGGGCGTCTGGGAGGTACCCCGGAGGTGAGGATGCTCCGGGTTCATGGCCCGTTTTCGAAACGCTTCGATGGCTCCATGATTGACAAGCTTTACCATATCTTCGTAATCGATGATTTCGATCTTCTGGATTTCACTGGAGGTTCTGAACCCGTCGAAAAAGTGGAGAAAAGGTATCGACGAATCGATGGCGGCCAGATGGGAGACAAGGGCAAGATCCATGATTTCCTGCACGGAATTGGAGCAGAGCATCGCAAACCCGGTCTGACGGCAGGCCATCACGTCCGAATGGTCTCCGAAAATGGACAGCGCATGGGCGGCAATAGACCTTGCCGAGACATGAAAGACGCCCGGCAGTTGCTCGCCGGCGATTTTATACATGTTCGGGATCATCAGCAGCAGCCCCTGCGACGCGGTGAAGGTGGTCGTCAGCGCTCCTGCGGCCAGGGCCCCGTGAACGGAACCGGCGGCGCCGGCTTCAGACTGAAGCTGTCGGACATCCATGGTCTGTCCAAAGATGTTCCGTCGCCCCTGGGCCGACCATTGGTCGACAATTTCGCCCATCGAGGTGGAAGGGGTGATCGGATAGAGGGTGGAAACATCGCTCATCCCATAAGCGACATGAGCGGCGGCGGTGTTTCCGTCCACGGTTTGCATTTTCTTTCCCATTGCACTCTCCTTTTCAAAAAGATAGCGGATGTCTCGGAAGACCGGAATTTCACAAAAAGGGTTGAATTTACCCTATTATTGACTGGATGTAAAGGGGAAAAATGTGCTCTCCCGGGACAGCCGGATATGTGGTAAGACATTCAGACCGGAATTGGAGAGATGTAGAGATGTAGAAATAAAGCCCTTCTCATCCCTGCAATGTGCCGTTTATGGTTGAGCGATACGGTTCAAAATTTCGACGGTTTTTTTCTCCATCCGGAGTGCATCCGGGCCGCCATGCTCATGATCGTAGCCGAGCAAATGAAGAATTCCGTGCACCAGCAGTTCGATCATCCGGCTTTCCGCAGAAACCTCCCTCGCATCGGCTTCCCTCAGGGCTGTATCGACCGAGATCACCACGTCTCCCAGAAGATTCGGATTCAGGTTCCCGAAAGGGCCCTCGCGCATGGGAAAGGCGATCACATTCGTGGGGCCGGATCGATTCAGATAGGTTTGGTTGAGCTCTTCGATTTGCGGATCGTCCACCAGCAGGATGGAAAGCTCGGCATCAGGTGATTCCAAGACGTCTAAGATGGCCTGTGCCGTTTTCTTCAGTTTCGGCAGAGATATCTTGAAGCTGGATTGGCTGTTGTCGATCAGCACTCCCATTTTTCCCTTTTCCTTTGACCGCCGCGCCGTTTTCCGGATACTCGATCCGATGGTGGTGGATGCCGTTCAGGATCTTGTTGAAGCTTTTGGCGATCAGGTGCAGGTCTTTCAAGCTGAGCTCGCAGTCGTCGAGTTGTCCGTCGGAGAAGACCTTGTTGATCAGGTTCTGAACATGGCCCTGGATCCTTGAAGGCGTTGGGTTTTCAAGGGTTCGGGATGCGGCTTCGACCACGTCGGCCAGCATGACCAGGGCAGTTTCCCGGCTCTGCGGTTTGGGACCGGGATATCTGAAGTTGTCGATATTGACCGCAGCTTCGCCCTTCTGCTGTTTGGCCTTCTCGAAGAAAAACCGGATCAGACTCGTTCCGTGATGCTGGCGAATGGTATCGATGATCGGCTGTACGAGCTTGTTTTCCTTTGCGGTTTCGACCCCGTCCTTGACGTGTGAGATCAGGATCAGGCTCGACATGGAAGGGGCGAGCTTGTCGTGTTTGTTTTTCCCGTCGGTCTGATTTTCGATGAAGTAGAGCGGCTTTTTGACCTTTCCGATATCGTGATAATAGCCGCACACCTTGGCAAGGAGCGAATTGGCCCCGATATCGGCTGCGGCTGCTTCCACCATGGAGCCTACGATGACGGAATGATGATAGGAGCCCGGGGCTTCGATCATCAGCCTCCTCAGGATCGGCCGATCCAGATTGGCCAACTCGAGCAGCGTGATATCGGTGGTGTAGCCGAAAGCGATTTCAAGCAGGGGTGCAAAACCGGCCGTGATGATGCCGGCGCTTACGCCGCCTATGAAAGCGAACGAGGAGTCGAAAAGCAGTTTGAAACCGGCAAACTCGGCTCTGAACAGGCTGATACCACAGGCGAGAACGATGTTGAGCAGCCCGAGCTTCAACCCGGCCCGGATAAAGACTTTCCTCTCTCTGCAGCATTGCAGCCAATAGGCGCCCATCGAGCTGCTGATCAGAAAATAGATGAAGATGTCCAGCCGGTTCTGGAAGATCAGTGCGGTGGCGATGGAAAGAATCATCGCAAACGGTGCGGCCGCTCGGAGCCCCAGAAAAATACATACAACCATGGCGCCTGAGGCGATCGGAATGCCGTAATAGAGGGCGGAGGGCGGCACCGAAACGGGTCCGGACAGGGAAATCGATCCGGCCAGCACATCCGAAAGCTTGGCCATCAGAATGAAAAATACCAGCACACTGGCTGTAAAGAGAAAGTTGCGGTTGAGCTCCGTCATCGACCGGCCGCGAGGGTCGAGATAGATCACCGTTGCGGTCAAAAGCAGGCACAGCATGACGATGGCCGCTCCAATGCTGCCGATCAGTTGCTGGGTTCCCTTCGCCTGACCCTGGAGCATATTCAGCTTCAGAAGCTGAAATTCTGTCACTACCTCACCTTCGCGAAGCAGCATTTCACCGGCCCTGATTTGATACATGGTGGGCTGGATCTTTTCCGTCGCCGCTTTTTTACGCTCTTCGGTTTCATTCCGGTTCAAGGTGATATTGGGCTGGATGAGGCGCTGGCAGAAATCGATGATGAGGTTGCGAAGATTGTAATCTAAATCCTTGAGTATCGGCTGCCCCACGATGCGGACCATCGTTTTTGCCTGGTCCAATCCATAAAACCGCTTGAGGCCATGCACTTCGGCTTCCGATTTGCTCCCGACGGTTCTCAGGATGATTCCCTTGTCGGATTCTCTGAGCAGGATTTCCATATTGGAGACCACCCCGGCATCCAGAACTTCCGTCAGGATCCGGCCGATGTAATCCGCGGATTCCTTCGAAAACGTCTCCTGGACAAGCAGGGCAAACGCCCCTTTGCTGATCGGTGTTCCCATTTTCTCTTCGAACACGGGTTTCATCTGCCAGGCCTGCCGGACTCTTGCAGCCTCTTCGTTTTCCGCTTCAGCGGGTGTAGGAGGAGGGGGGGGCTGCACCGCCTGTTTATCCGCGGGCGCGGGCGGCTTCGGAGTCATGATCTCGCGAAGCTCCGTAAAGGCCTGGCTCACCCGTTGATTGAGCTTTGAGGAGAGCGCGGCATCATGATCGTAGACCGTGAGGACTCCCTCCGCAGCGCGCCGTTGGCTCTCTTCGGTGGCTTCCTTGTCTTCGACCATGAAATCCTTGGGGGCTTTGATGTCCCTGTCGGCCACATCCCCGATCTTGTAGTTCGGCGCGGTGATGATCAGATTGGGCGAAAGGACCAGGGTAAAGATAACGACGACTCCAATCACCAGCGCCCATTTTACATGGACGCTCGTCTGAAAGAAGTTGTGAATTGAAAATTTTTCTTTTCCGGTTTTCATAATGAAAAAATGCAATCGTTCAGTCGCTCAGACGCGAAAACACCTAAATTTTTCAGAGGGTTTTCATGATTTTGAGGTTGATTGTCAATTGTGAAAATGATGGATAAGGGTCATTCTCTGATATTTTCTTTTTTTATTTTTTCAAGCTTTTCATAGGCATCGATGATTTTCTGAACCAGTTTGTGCCGCACGACATCCTTTTTGGAAAAAAAAACGATCTTTATCCCCTCGATATTTCCCAGGATGTTTTTTGCTTCGATCAGTCCCGAGGTACGGTTCGCCGGCAGATCGATCTGGGTGATGTCGCCGGTGATCACCGCTTTCGAGTTGAATCCGATCCGCGTCAGAAACATTTTCATCTGCTCGGAGGTCGTGTTCTGCGCCTCGTCCAGGATCACGAAAGAATCGTTCAGGGTGCGGCCCCGCATAAACGCCAGAGGGGCGACTTCGATGATCCCCTGCTGCAGAAGACTCGTCACCTTCTCAAAGCGCATCATGTCGTGGAGCGCATCATACAGCGGCCTGAGATAAGGATCAACCTTTTCCGCAAGATCGCCCGGGAGAAATCCGAGAGCCTCTCCGGCTTCTACGGCCGGACGGGTCAGAATGATCCGGGTGACCTGTTTGCTGGCCAGAGAAGACACGGCCATGGCCATGGCCAGATAGGTTTTGCCGGTGCCTGCGGGTCCGATGCCGAATACGATATCGAATTTCCGGATGGCATCGATATACTCTTTTTGGGCCAGACTCTTGGGGGTAATCGCCCGTTTTTTCGATGTCACAAAAATCGTATCGAGGAAAATTTCTTTGAGATTGGCCCGGTGATCGCCGCTTAAGAGCCGGACGGCGTAGTCGACATCGTTGGGGTAAATCGGATATCCGGACTCGATCAGGTCATATAGCTGCTGCAGGATATTTTCCGCAAGGCTCACCATGATCGGCTCCCCCTGGATATGGACGGTGTTGCCCCGCGCATGGATACCCACTTCGATTGCATCGGCAATGCGCTGAAGATAACTGTTGTGTTCGCCGAAAAGATGCCGGGCAAGTTCGTTATCGGGGAAGGTCAGATGCCTTTCCGAAACCTCCGGATTACCGCCGTCTGGGTGAAGGGATTTCATTTTGATTCTGTTTAAAACCTGTTTTCAATTGCGAACCTCACAAGCGCGGATCCGGATCATTTTTCAATCACACGCTAAAAGGATCTTTTATCACAAAAGCCGAACCGAATGCAACCGGCGGTCGAATTCGAGCCCGACGGGAAAAACGCCTTGACTCCGAATGGGGGCTCTGTTATTTAACCGCCCGATACGGTTTGACTTTTACTCTTTGGATAAGTGCCGTATGCGAGAGTTCCGGCTTGTAACAATATAATCACGGATATCGGAAAAACCAGAAAATTGAAGATCAGTGCTCCCGGGTGGCCGACCGGATGGGTTGCCGGACCGCCGTAAAAACGACGGGCGGTGCCGCCAAATGCGCCAGCAGCCCGGATGTGCTGATCAGACAGGCACGCAATGGATTGGATCAATTCTTTCGACGCCGGCATCGCCGTAATCGTCGGGTTCTGCGTAATCCGAGGATTTTTCAGAGGATTCATCAGAGAGGTGTTTTCGCTGATCGGGCTGGCGGCGGGATTTTACGGCGCCTGCATCTATTATCGCGATGCCGCCGAGGCCATGAGCCGGTGGATTCCGAATTTTCCGTACACACAGATCGCAGGCTTCATCCTGATATTTATCGGCGCCTACATCGCCGTCGCCCTCCTGGGAATCGGAATCAAATACCTGCTGGGAATCGTTTTTCTTGCGTGGGTGGATCGGTTCTGCGGTGTTATTTTTGGAGCCGTCAAGGGAGTTCTGATCGTATCGATCCTGCTGCTTGTGTCTGCCAAATTTGTGCCGGGACTCGCGCCGATGATGCAATCCTCGAGGCTTGCCCCGAAGGTCGCGGCGATTTCGGAAAAAATTGTCGGCGGGGTGCCCATGGAATTAAAGAGACAGTTTGCCGAAAAAATGGAGAACTTGAAAAAAGCATGGAAGAACCGGAAGTAGATCGGGAGGCATCCTCCGTCGATGCCTTGATGCGGCTGATCGAAAGGTTGCGAGGAGAAAACGGCTGCCCCTGGGACCGGAAGCAGACCCCCTCCTCCATCATGGTCTATTTGATCGAAGAAGTTTACGAGCTTATGGAAGCCGTTGAAAACGGCCCTCCGGATGCCGTCTGCGAAGAGCTCGGAGATGTCCTGTTTCATATCCTGTTCATTGCAGCCATGTACAAGGAAGGAGGGCATTTCGACTTCCGGACCGTCGTGCAACGAAACACGGAAAAAATGATTCGACGGCATCCCCATGTATTCGGCGGCCCTAAGATGGAAACGGCCGAAGCGGTTCGGGTCCAGTGGCATCAGATCAAAGGGGAGGAAAAAAAGAGGGAAGAACAGGCATCGGTTCTGGATTCCGTTCCCAAAACGACGCCTGCCCTGGTAAGAGCCTACCGTGTATCGGAGCGTGCAGCCGCAACCGGATTCGACTGGCAGGATATCGGGAGCGTACTGGAGAAGGTGGATGAGGAGCTTTCGGAATTCAAGGCCGCCGTTTCGGGAAACGATGCGGAAAAAATTGCCCTGGAATTCGGAGATATCCTGTTTACGTTGACCAATGTGGCTCGATTCGCGAAAATACATCCGGAATCGGCCCTGGCCCGATCGATCAACAAGTTCATCAAACGGTTCCGCCACATGGAAGAAGCCGTTGCGAAGGAGGGAAAGGTCCTTGAATCCGTCGCTCAGCCGGAAAAAGAGAAGTACTGGGAGAAGGCCAAGGAGGAATTTTAAATCAAACCAGGTCTCCCCTGTAAAACTTGATATATGCCACATTTGCCGTAAGTGCACATTCATTTGCAATCCGCGCCAAGGCATCATCTCCCGGTTCTTTTTCCGCTTCCGCTGCAAGCCGGGAGGCTTCCTGCCGAATGGAATCGATCAGCGGCTGGATCTCTTTGAGGGTTTTACCGGGAGCTTCCATTTCCCGGCTGTAGTTTTCAAGCATGTCCAGCAGATGTTCGGTTCCATCGACGATGCTTTTCAAAGGTTCGTGTATCGTCGGGAAAGCGGCTTCAGGAACGCTCAGCAAACCGGCACACTGCGCCGGATTCGCCTTGGCCTGCTGGTTGATCTTGGCCGCATCGAGATTTTGCTGAAAAAGGCCGCTCTTTGCATTCTCCCTTTTTTGCAGGCCGGAAATCGCAGGGCTGCCGATGATTTCTGAAATCTTGTTCATCTGTCGGACCTCTCCTTTCGTTTCGTTTTAAATGAAATATCGCTGCAGGCGCTCGGCCCCCCACCGCCGCATCGAAGTCGATATCCGGTTGCGGCCGGCGCTTTCGATAAAAGGATATGCAAAAAAAAAGCCAGCTTTTGGCTGGCTTTTCTTTTTTAGTTTTTACAAACGGTTATAGCGAATGCTGGATTTCACCTGGAAAAAGCTGTCGAGGAATCGGGAAACATTTTCCTATGTACCTACACCCATTCATTGACATGGATGCCGATGATGCCTTCGGCAATTTTTTCGGCATTGATTTCGTAAGCGCCCTCGGCGATTTTCTGCTTTATCGGATTGACCTTGTCCGCACGGATATCCGGTGTCGACTCTACCGCGTCTTTTGCCAGTTGGATATCCATCGACGCTCTGGAGAGGCTGACCGTATCTTTCGGTTGGATTTCGTTCTTTTCGTTTGCCGATTTCCCCCCGGATACGGCGACCCTCTGGGTCTTGCCGGCCCCCGCCACATATTGATTGTGATCGTAATTATTTGTAATCTTCACGATATCTCCCATGTAAACCTCCGAACATAAATCCGGATCTTATCCTTCCTCCGGTGCGAGCTTCGTGAACCGCTGGCTTATAAAGCTCGAACCGTCGATCGGAAGTGAATTGGTTTTTTTATTGTTCTGGTCGTCGATGATGTTGTAAATAAAAGACTTTCCGCTTTTCTGGTCAAGATCGACCGGATCCGCATCCGCTTCCCCCGGGTGGCCGGCCGGTGGAACGGGATCGTCCGGTGGACCGTAGCGGGTGATCTTGTCGACGATTCCGGCGGCCACCTTCTCGATGATCATCTTGCGCTTACCCTCGGCCGATATATCGATCTTGTCTACGGAAGTCGCCGAATCGAGATCTTTTCGTCGCTCCAAGATTCTGCTCTGGCTCACTTGCCTGCTGTAAACTTTCAAAACATTATGTATTTGATAGTTGGGTATCTGCATCGATCTGCTTTCCTTAAACAATCGATCGGCAGGTGGGCTGAAAAACTTTAACGAAAAGTTCAAAAAAATAACGGACAGCGAATCTATCCTAAAAACCGGAAAAAAAGTCAAGAGTCAATATATTTAACTGGATCATGGAATGTGGAAATATCGGTCAAGCGGAATTCCTTCGGGATACAGCGTTTTTTCCAGTATTCCACCATTCCATGATCATATCGGATCGGATCGCCTCAGTCCGCGAAATCGCCCTTTGGGCCCTTTTCGCCGGTCATCCCCGATGCCCGCTGCAATATTTTTTCCTGCGTCCAGTCCGCCGGGTTCTCGATGCGCTCCGCCTTTACGCCGGCATCGAAGCTTCCCGCATCCAGAATAGCCCGGATCGCCAGGGGGGCGGTGTCTGCGGCGTTGAAAACCTCGATCATCATATCATAGACGAATGTTTCCACCCGTTTGGCCATCCGATCCCGGATTTCGCGGGGCTGCCCGCAGAGCCTGTTTTCAAAGAGAAGATTCAATTTCTTGAAATCTCCCGCTTTGATTCCCTTTGTGGAGGCATAGTCGACCATCTCCTGCCAAAGCGACTCCAGAACTCCCTCTTCTTTGATCTTGATGAAGTTTTTGTTCTCATCCAGGATGGCGTTTCCATAATCGTTGACCTTCAGGCCCCATGAGATCATCTGGAGGGCTGTGGCAACGTTGGCCTTCGTGGTTCTTGTTTTAGCGGCGATCTCTCTGAGCCGGTCCGAACTGTTTCCGGACGTTCCGTGCTGAGCTCCCGAGACCCGATATTTTTCGAGCGCCGCGTGAATCTCCGCTGTCAAACCGACCTGGATGCCTGCATCGCTCTCTTCGATTCCATGGGTGGTCCCGTTATTCAGGGCGATCCAGTCCGGAAAGATGCCGTGTGCGTTGAGGCCCCGGATTAAAAAGAGCGCTTCCTCAACAGTGGAAAGCCCCAGCTTTCCTTTAATTTCTCCGACTTCGGTCTCGAGTCCGGCCCAGGTCGGAACATACGGGTTGAGCTCTATATTGGCGAGAAGGTTTCTGGCATCCGGCAGATGGGATGCATCGATGGCAATGGAGGTGATACCGGCATCGAACATCGACGGTATCTCCTGCTTCGCCGCCCGGATGTCGGCATCCGACTTGATGCCGTAATGATCGGCATGAATGGCCACCGGAACGGTAATCCCCATCTGATTGCAGAAATCATCGACATACCTTGCCATATTCCAGTAGTTGATCGCGCAATAGGCGTTTGCGCCGCCTTCCGATTTTGCAATTTCAATGATAACGGCCGCATTGGCCCGCTGTGCAGCCATCAGAGCTCCTCGGATCACAAAACTGTTCCGTCCGTTTGCGGCCATGGCAATGGCTTTTCCCTTCAAAAGCATTGCACGATCGATAAACTTCCCGCTGACGATCAACGCCTTGGAATTGGGAAAAAGAGAAACGATATTGGGGGGACGACCGATTTCAAGTGCTTTTTTAAATCCACGCGGATAACTCACGTCTTTCGGGGCCATTTGCCACCTCCTTTTCTGATTCGAAAGGTACTCTTCAATTCTGAATGACTCGCCTCGGGGCAGTCGCCCGTTCGTTGATCCTGTTCATTGATCCTATTGATCCCGTTTATCCGGTGCAGCCGCTCTTTCCAGGGCTTTTTTTTTCTCCTCGTATTCCTGATATCTCTTATTCCAGTTCATCTTCTGGACCGAAAGCTCCTCCAGCTTGCTCCGCGATACTTCCTTTCTCTTCCTGGTCTTCAACCGCTTTGAAAAAATTTCAGTCTCTTTTTCGATCCGCTCTTTTTCCTTGATCAGCGCGTCATGCTCCGACTTCAGGGCGGCTCTCCGGACCGTAAGCTCATCTTTCTTCGAATCATTCTCTGAAGATGCCGATTCCGGCTTCCCACCGCCCGGGGTGACGCCTGCCGGCAGCGGCCCTGATGCAGCGGGCGCCTGTGACGGGGGGGAAGATCCAATGTATTCTGTCGCACGCTCCCGCAGGTCTTCAGGCACCCGGGCCGGATCGTCCGTAAAGCGGACCACTCCGTCCTTATCGATGTATTTGTAGAACTGCGCGTCGACAGGAGAGAAGGAACTCAGCAAAAATGCCGGGATTAAGGCGAAAAGGAACAAAAGAAACATGAACGCTTTTTCCTATTTGCGATGCAGTTTGATTTTCGCACTATAAAAATGGAATCGAGGGCGTGTCAAGTGAAAGCTGGGGCGGAAAGAGATTGACTCAGATGGGGTTTGAGAATATGAATGACAATATTTTTACTGGAATGATAGGATGTTGGAGTCATGAGAGTCTGGAATAAAAGCGGCAAGAGTTTCGGCTTCGGATCAGCAAGTGTACTGCTCATTGCGGTTTTTCTTTTTGCCTGTGCGCCGAAGCCGGTAAAGCCGCCTGCGCCCCCCGCGATCGATACCGGCGATCGCCTGTTTGAAACGGCCGAAAGGCTGTATCAGTCCAAAAACTACGACAAGGCTCTCGAATCCTATACGGCCTATTACCGCAGTTATCCCAAACGGCCTCTGGCCGCCGCCGCGCTGCTTAAAATCGGGGAAATCCACACGATCGATGGGAAAACGGAATTGGCGCGCGAATTTCTCAACCGCCTGATTGCCGAATATCCGGACAGCCCCTTCATCCTGGATGCCAGGATCGCCGTTTTGGCAACATTTTACCGGGAAGGAGATTATCAGCAGGCGATCCGAGCCGCCGATGGCCTGCCGCTGGACCGGCTCTCCGACCGGCAGGCGGTGAGTCTGAACAGCCTTCTTGCGGAGGCATCCATCGGTTTGGAGGCGTTTTCGGATGCGTTTTATTTTTTCGCCCTGGCACTGGAAAGGGCCGCGGAGCATGAAAAGCCCTCCTTGAGGAACTCCCTCGAGGATGTGCTCCAGCGGCTCGATTCCATCGAAATGGCCGCGCTTCTGGATCGGATCGGAAACATCGAGGCCAGGGCGCTCCTGCTTTACCAACTCGCCGAAAACCGTGCATCCGAGGAGATGTACGAGGAATCGATCCGCCTGCTGACAGAGCTTACCGAAACATTCCCCGGGCATGCGCTTGCGCCAAATGCGGCGACTCGGATCGATGAACTTAAAATCAAACTCCTTTATGGGATCGAAAAAGGTCTTTACGGTCGATACAGCATCGGTTGTCTGCTTCCCCTGAGCGGGCCTTACGCGCTATACGGAAACCGGGCATTCAAGGGGATTGAGCTCGCCTTGAACATTTTCAGCAGCACGCCATCGAACCCGTCCTTCAATCTGATTGTAAAAGACACCCGCTCGGATCCTGATCGGACCCAGGAGGCGGTCGCGGAACTGCACGCGGAAAACGTTGCCGCCATTCTCGGACCGATTGCAGCGGCCGTACCGGCTGCCTTCGAAGCCCAGGACAGAAAAATACCTATCCTCACCTGGACTCAAGAGGATCATATTCCATTGATCGGAGATTATGTTTTCAGAAACTTCATCACCCCGAAGATGCAGGTGGATTCCCTTGTGGAATACGCCATGGGAAATCTGGGCTATCTTCGATTTGCCGTCCTGTATCCGGATGAACCGTACGGGACGACCTATATGAATCTTTTCTGGGATGCGGTTGTCGCTAAGGGAGGACAAATCGTCGGCGCGGAAGCCTACGATCCCGGGCAGACAGATTTCGCAGAACCCATCAAGAAGCTGGCCGGACTGTACTATGAGGTGCCCGAGGATTTGAAACCGAAACCGCTTCCCTTTGAGGGCGTGGAGACGAAAGACGGGGCGGGCGGTCCGCAGGTGCCGAAGCCGATTGTCGACTTCGATGCGGTCTTCATTCCCGATGCGCCCAAAAAGGCCGGGTTGGTGATTCCTCAGCTTGCCTACTACGATATCGTGGACGTCTGCCTGATGGGGACCAACCTGTGGAATTCGGAAAATCTGATCCAGATGGCCGGACAATACGCACAGGGGGCTCTCATTGCCGACGGCTTCTTTTTAGACAGCAATTCTGAAGCGATCCGCAGCTTTGCCCGGAAATTCGAGGAGATCTACGGCGAAAAACCCGGGTTCATCGAAGCGATCGCCTACGATACGGCGATGCTGGTATTCGAAGCACTGGGGCGGCCGGGAATAGACTCCCGGCCGGCCTTAAGAGACGAACTGCTCAAGACCCGGGGCTATCCGGGGCTGACCGGTTTGACATCCTTCGATGAATCGGGGGATTGTCAGAAGCGCTTGTATCTTCTCCGGCTGAAGGGAAATCGCTTCGTGGAAGTGGAGTCGTCCCGGTAATCCGCAAAACATTCTCCACGAAGAGCACGAAGAAGAAAAATATCATTAATCCTTCGTGGACTTCGTGTTCTTCGTGGATTCGCTAGAGTTCGGCGTCTTCGACATGAATCTTTCTTATCGATCATACAGGGCTGTCAGTTCAGCCCTTTTTTTCGCTTTCTTGCCGGCCTTTTGGGTGTATTTCAAAGTGACGGGCCGTTACAGGAAGAGTATGCCCCAGCGATTGGGGCGATATCCGGATTCGGTCCTCCGGAAAATCCGAGGCAAACCCCGGATCTGGATTCATGCGGTTTCGGTGGGTGAAGTCCGGTCGGCCGCGGCCATCATTCGGGCCCTTTCTAAAACTCTCCCCGGATCCGCTCTGGTACTGTCGACCGGCACCGAACAGGGGCAGGCATTCGCCAGAAAACAGGCGGGGCCGGCTGCGACCTGCATTTACGCCCCGTTCGATTTTGTACAGGCGACCAGAAAATCACTGGCTGCCGTCTTTCCCGATGTCCTTGCCTGCGTCGAGACCGAGATATGGCCGAACTGGCTGATGGAAGCGCACCGGATGGGAATCAAAACCGCCCTGGTCAATGGAAGGATTTCGATCCGATCGGTGCGCCGGTATCTCATGATCAAGCCGCTGATGAAAGAGATCCTGCAGCAGGTGGATGCATTCAGTATGATCGGAACCGCCGATGCCGAGCGGCTTCGGCGGATCGGTGCGCCCGAGGAGCGGATCGAAATCAACGGAAATGCAAAATACGATTTGCTGCTCCAGCAGGTGCGCGGAGGCATCCGGGAGACCATGGCCGCCCGCTACCGGATAGACGGATCTCAACCCGTTTTCGTCGCCGGCAGTATACGAAGCGGCGAGGTTGCAACCGTTCTTGAATCCTATGAAGCGATCCTCCATTCGGTTCCGGGCACCCTGCTGATCCTCGCGCCCAGGCATATCGAACGGGTGCCGCAGATCGTTTGCCAGGTGAATGCCCGGGGCTTGCGTTGTCAGTTGAGAACCGGATTGGATAGCGGCATGCTGAACCGTACGGCCCCGGTTGTCGTTCTGGACACCATCGGGGAGCTTTACGAAACATACAGCATCGCATCGGTTGTCTTCTGCGGAGGCAGCCTGGTCCCCCTGGGCGGGCAAAATGTCCTGGAGCCCGCCGTCTGGTCGAAACCGGTCCTCTACGGCCCCTCCATGGACGATTTTCTGGATGCAAAGGAGCTCCTCGATCGGACCGGCGGCGGAATCCAAGTGGCAAACGGGTCCGACCTGGCGGAAAGAACGCAGTACCTTCTCCAGAATCCTGCGGAAGCGGAAAGAATCGGCCGACTCGCCCACCAGGCCGTTCTGACGCACGAGGGGGCCGCCCGGAAGCACGCAGCGGTTATCTGTAGGTTGTTAGAAGGTTAACCCTTTCTGCTGACAGCCGCGTTTTTTCGCCTTCCAGATCCTAAAATCCGAAGTCCGAATATCGAAATGTATTTCGAATTTCGTGCTTCGAATTTCCCCAGTGGATGTATCAGCGGTCGGTTCTCCTCACTTCCTGGACGGTCTTTTTCCAGATCGTTGCCAGAATCGAAAGGTCGTGTCCGATCTCGATGGCATGCACGCCCAGCGTTTTCGCTTTCTCCGCGGTCTCCCAATAGGGGAACTTCACGCCGTAGATGACGAACTTGCCGTACTTTCGGGCCGCTTCCACGGTTCGTTTCAACCCGTCCATCACCTTCGGGTGCTCGGTCTGGAGCGGAACTCCTGCGGATACACTGAAGTCCGCCGGGCCGAAGAAAGCGCCGTCCACACCTTCTGCCGCCATGATATCGTCGATGTTCGGAATGGCATGAACGTCCTCGATCATCGGAATCACCAGCGTCTCATCGTTGCTCCATTCCAGCCAGTCCACCCCGGCATCTGCCCCCCATTGGCCGGAAAGACAGATACCGCCGTATCCCCTTTCCCCGATCGGAGGAAATTTGGCTGCCTGGACGATTGCCTCGGCTTCCCTCCGGGTGTTGACATGAGGAACGATGACGCCACCGGCGCCGGCTTCCAGAGCTTTTCTGACCAGATAGGGGTTATCCTTGTCGATACGGAGCAGAGGAACGGTATCGGCATTGACCGCGCCTCTCAGCAGGTTTTCCGTACTTTCATCCTGGCGCCAGGCATGCTCGTTGTCGATCCGGCAAAAATCGAGCCCGCAAAAGCCGGCAAGCTCGATAACCGCCGGGCTGAAGGAATAGACACAGGTACCCAGCGCAACTTCGCCCCGTTTGATGATCTCCTTCAGCTTGTTCTTTTTTCTTTCCATTGCGTTTTCCTCCCGTTTGCGAGTGTTGTCCGGAGTCGGAAAATCGAAATCCAAAAACCGGAAATTTAGAATCTAACGCGGTTATCCACAAAGCTCAAGCGGGAACTCGATGAACCGCAATTCGGAAAGGGGAGCTTGTTTTCCCTCCCCCTCGATAGGGAACTCAGGGTGGGGGGAAATCAACAAGGGTTGATCTTCTGCGAGGTTCCTGCTAAAGATTTCAGCCGGCGCAATCAGAACAGCAAGCGTTGAACGCAGGAACAAAGCCCTATGAGACTATCTTTAAGGATCAGACCCGATTCAGGACCCGGCTTGTGGATTATATTGGCGATTGCTGCCTCCGGGATTCTCATGCCCGCATCCGAGGCGCAACAGAGCGCTCCCAAGGAAACCGAAGAGCAGAAGACCCTGAAGAGGTATGCAAACGAAAGTCTTTATCAACTGAAGTATTCGATCAAAAACGATGGTTTCTTCAGTAATCGGGTTGCCTTGAACATCTGGGAAAGCAATGCCAGGGACGCCGGAGTCTTTGACGAACTCCTGTACAAGCAGTTCAAGGAGCAGATCTACAAGAAATCGATCAATGAAAATCTCGGTTGGTTCGAATTTTTTGTCAGTCAGAAAAATTTTAAAGATGCCGAAACCTGTCTTCAGCTCTGGAAGCTCCATTGCGAAGAGATGGAGGTCTTTAACCAAGAGCAGTACGATGAGCTGAGAAAGAAGATGAAGTGAGTTTCATTTTCTCTTCTTCATCAGGAGCATCAGAAGAAAGCA
>QZKK01000255.1 GCA_003599475.1 Desulfobacteraceae bacterium | reverse complement strand
TCCTGTCTTTCGCCGCAGAGTCTATGCACTTTTTCATTTTGCTGCAATATATTTGCATCCCCTAACCCGCCGTACTCGATTTTTTTACATTAAAATATTTTTAAAATAAGGAAAGTTAAAAATTCTAATGGCTTTATTCACAATCGCTTTGCTATCGATACTTAGTTGCGATCTTAAAACAGTTGAGCTATAACCTGAACTCGGAGGGAGTATGAAAATGGTGCGAGTATTGGGAAAACTTACAGTTTTTACATTGTTTTCGCTGATCTTTGCTCGACCTGGGTTTGCTGTGGACCGGATCCCCGTCTTTGTCAGCATCGTCCCCCAAAAGTATTTTGTGCAACAAATTGGCGGAGATTTGGTGGATGTCCACGTCATGGTTCAGCCCGGCGCGAATCTTCACGCCTATGAGCCTCGGCCTAAACAGATGGCTGATCTTTCAAAAGCAAGGGTCTATTTCGCCATCGGCGATCCGTCTGAACACGCCTGGTTAAAGAAGGTTGCCGCCGCCAGTCCAAAAATGAGAGTAGTCCATACGGATCATGGCATCGAGAAAATCCCCATGACCACACACCATAACCATGATGAAGAGGGAGAACACAACGAGAAAGAACAAGCCGGGCATGGACGCGATGAGGGCCAAGGCAAGCCGGGCAATCTCGATCCACACATCTGGCTTTCTCCTCCTCTGGTGAAGATACAGGCCCGTACGATTTTGAATGCCCTGCAGGAAATCGACTCACTCCATCGGACCATCTATGAGGTCAACTATAATCAACTTGTTTCCGGAATCGATGAGCTGGACGCCCAGTTGAAGGCGACGTTTGCCGGCAAGCAAGGGCTTCAGTTCATGGTGTTCCACCCGGCCTGGGGATATTTTGCCGATGCCTACGGACTCGAACAAGTGCCCATCGAGATCGAGGGAAAGGACCCGAAGCCGGCCCAACTGAAGGCGCTGATCGAACATGCCAGGGAAAAGGGCATCAAAGTCGTTTTTGTCCAGCCCCAGTTTTCGGCTAAAAGTGCCGAAGTTGTGGCCAGGGAAATCGGCGGCCAGGTGGCCTTTGCCGACTCTCTGGCGGAGGATTGGATGGCCAGCATGCGCGAGGTGGCCGAAAAGTTCAAGGCTGCCCTGAAATAGAGAAGCGACCATGAGCACTTCAATTGTCGAAATAAGAGATGTGGCCTTTGCCTATAACGGCGAAACCGTGCTCCAGGACGTGAGCCTGGACATCCGGCAGGGGGATTTTATCGCCATGATCGGCCCAAACGGCGGCGGTAAAACGACCCTGCTGAAATTGATCCTGGGTCTGCTCAAACCGGATCAGGGCGTTATCCGTGTCCTTGGCCAACCCCCCGCAGACAAGAAGGTGTCCTCATGCATCGGGTATGTGCCCCAGGATGTGAATATCAACCGCGATTTTCCCATCACCTCAATCGATGTCGTGTTGATGGGCATGCTTGCGCCCAACAAGCGATGGCCCCGAAAAGGAGCCTCGGACCGCAGGGAAGCAATGGCGGCTCTGGAGCGTTTGGAAGCAGCGGCTCTTGCTGAAAGAAAAATCGGTGCGCTTTCCGGCGGGCAACGCCAAAGGGTTTTTATTGCCAGAGCCCTGGTGACAAAGCCGAAGCTGATGCTCCTGGACGAGCCGACCGCCAGCATCGACACCAAAGGCCAGGCGGACTTCTTTAAAATGCTCAAAGCGCTCAATGAGGACGTCACCATCGTGGTGGTCAGCCACGACCTTTTGGTGATTTCCCGCTATGCCAAATCGGTGGCCTGCGTAAACAGGCATCTTCACTACCACAATCAAGCTGAAATCACCGGCGATATGCTGGAAGCCATGTACCCATGCACGGTGGAAGAAGTCTGTCCCGTGGAATTGGTGGCCCACGGCTTGCCGCACCGGGTGTTGAAAGATCACGAAGAGTGAAAAGATGATCGAAGCCCTTCAATTTGAATTCATGCGAAACGCGCTGGTTGCCGGATTGATGGCCAGTGTCCTTTGCGGGATCATGGGCACCCTGGTGGTGGTGAACCGCATCGTTTTTCTTTCAGGCGGCATCGCCCATGCCGCATACGGCGGCATAGGGCTGGCCCTTTTTTTCGGCTGGCCTTTTTTGGCGTGCACCATCGGATTTTCCCTGGCGGCCGCTCTGGTCATGGCGGCCGTCAGCCTGAGGATCAAGCATCGTGGGGATACGGTCATCGGGGTTGTCTGGGCGGTGGGGATGGCATTCGGCATCATCCTTCTGGATCTGGCACCCGGCTACAACGTGGACCTGATGAGCTACCTGTTCGGAAGCATCCTGACGGTGCCCGAATCAGATCTTTGGATTATGCTGGCAATGGCGGTGATGATCACGGGCCTTGTGGCTTTTTACTACAAAGACCTTCTGGCGCTATCCTACGACGAGGAATTTGCGCGTATCCGGGGCGTGCCGATAAAGGCGCTGTATTTCACGCTGATCGCCCTGCTGGCGGTGACCATTGTAATGGTGATTCAGGTGGTCGGCCTGATTCTGGTGATTGCCCTTTTGACCATACCGCCGTTCATCGTTGAAAAGCATGCCAGGTCGCTATTCCAGATGATGGTCGGCTCCAGTATGCTAGGATCGCTGTTTACCGTCATCGGCCTTTGGCTCTCCTACACGCTCGATCTGACTTCGGGAGCTTCCATCATCATGGTTGCCGGCATGGGGTTTTTCCTTTCCCTGCTGATGGAACAGGTGCTGTCTCATTTCTGCAAAAAGCCTGAACCGGTCGGTTCGGATCTTAAAAAAGCCACAACGGTTCAGCCGCTAAGACACGATGGCGCAAAGAAGAAAAAAGAAGGAATATGAAGTTGAGTCTCAAATCTTATTCTCCACGAAGGGCACCAAGAGCACGAAGAAGAAAAGAAAAATATGATCGATCTTCGTGGACTTCGTGTTCTTCGTGGATGAGATTCTTTGGGTAAATCGGGATTCTCTATGTGTAATCAATGCAACTACGCTGAAATGTTGAAGTCCTCGAAATTGGAGGCTACAGGAAATCGTCTTCGCGTGTTGGAGGTCGTTGGCAACAACAGGTATCCGCTGTCTGCCGCAGACATATTCAAAACTTTGGAACGGGCCGGCTCGATCAACCGGGTGACGGTTTACCGCATTCTAGATCTATTGGTCGATCATGGGGTCATCGAGCGGCTGAGCACAGGCGGCAGAGCATTTTATTACGGATTGGCGCCCAACGATTTTCACCGGCCGCATCCCCATTTTTACTGCAAATGCTGCGGACAAATGGATTGTTTATCGCCGGAAAGTCTGGGCGTCAAAGCAGATCCTTTTTGGAAGACGTTCCCCGGTCAGATTGACAAGATAGAGGTTCGCGTGGACGGGATCTGTAAGAACTGCCTCCGGATGCAAGAGCATGGAAAAAATTGAGGTAAAATTTCATCCGCAATGACTTCAGAAGAAAAACGAGGAGAAGAAACATGCAGGCACGTGCACCTTTAATGATAGAGCACCGGTTGATTGAACGAATGATTGCGATATTGAACCAAACCTTGGAACAAATTACGGGAGAAGAGAAGGTCGATCCGGTGTTCATCGACACGGCTGTCGATTTTATAAGCATATATGCCGATCGGACGCATCACGGAAAAGAGGAGGATATTCTGTTTAAAAAGCTGCAAGAAAAGGCGCTGTCAAAAGAAGATCGCCAATTGATGGAGGATCTTGTCCAGGAGCACCTTTTCGGTCGAAAAACAACAAAGGAACTGATAGAAGCCAACAGCCGCTACCGGGATGGCGATGATTCTGCGCTGGCAGAAATCGCAGGTAAAATCGAATTATTGACCGGTTTCTATCCGAAGCATATCGAGAAAGAAGACAAAGTCTTTTTCCCCGCATCCAGGAGATATTTTTCCGAGGAGGAAGATCAGGAGATGCTCCAGGAGTTTTGGGAATTCGATCGGAAAATGATCCATGAGAAATATCTTTTGGTTACGGAAGCATATGAAAAACAATCCGCCAGATGAATCGTAACCGTTCACTGGTTCAGCATAAAAAGGTTTAAAGGTTGGGTGATTTCATTCGGTTACTTTGATTTTTGCCCTAAATAGCTTTCTAAAAAAGAGACGATATCCACCGCCTGCGGAGGGCATCCGCCGACGGTTGCACTGAATCCCGCTGCGCACAGGCCGATGCCGATTCCCTGGGCCGATCTGTTTCTAAAACCCTGTCCGATGTGAATCTTGTTGAATTGATCCAGGCTGCCGATGTGTCTGTATCTTTCCAGAGCGCGGACGAGGCTGCCGTAGCAGATGGAGCATGCTTCCCTTGCATCGATTTTCTTTTCGAATGCCTCCAATCGGCTGCTTTTTAGAAAAACCTTGGGCGCCGCTTCGGAGCCGTTCAATTCCACAAGCTGATCGGGGCGGGAGATCGACTGTCCGACACCGAGATTTTCCGACAGCACGAGATGCCGGATTTCCTCTTTCCGATAGCCGAGCAGAGAGGCCACATAGGAATCCAGAAGCACGGGGTCTTTTGCGATCAGGATGCGATCCATCCGGGCCGGGTTTCCCCCCTCTTCGAAGGAAAGATCTCCCTCCATTCCGTCTGCAATGATCAGGTCAGGACGGATGACCGTATTGAGGAGTGCGATCGGCTCATGCAACCCGCGGCCGTGGAACCGGCGCTTCTCCGAATCCGGCAGAAGACCCTTCAGATTTTTCAGCGCACAGGTGATCCGGGTCTGGCAGTGTGCTTTGACGACGGGCAGGTTGATCAGATAATCGACTTCTTCAGCCGCATTGAAGATGCGCAAATCGAAGGAGTTGGTTCTTACCATCTTGTTCGGTTCGTCCTTGAGATCGATCAGCCGAACTCCGTACCTTTTTGCGATCTCGGTAAGGCCGGTTGCCGCAAAGGCTTCTTTTGTGCAGTGACCGATTCCCGAGCTTTCCATGATCCGGATACGGCTGATGGAGCAGCTCTGCAGAAATTCGATCACGCCTTCGACAAGGCTGGGCGATGTCGTTGCCCCGGTGTGGGAGGGTTTGGCGACTACGAGATTCGGCTTCAGGCCCACGGTCATTTCAGGTGAAAGCGTGCCGGCGATGTTTAAACGGTTCAGCGCCTCCAAAACCATCTCCTTCGGCCGATCTCCATAAATGACATAGACTTTATTGGGGTCGATTTTCATCAAGGGGATGCCCCGTCTACCTTCCCAGGATCCTTGAGGGAAGCCATGTGGTCAAAACAGGAAAAACGGTGATGAGCGCCAGAACCAAGAGGAGCGGAATGAAAAAAATCATGACCGATTTTTGGAGTTTTTCAAATGGGATCCCCGCCACCCGCTGGGTGGCATAGAGGACCATTCCGACCGGTGGGGTGATCAGGCCGATCATCAGATTGAGCACCATTACAACCCCGAAGTGGACCGGGTTAATCCCCACCTGGGTCACCAGCGGCATCAGAATCGGCGTCAAGATATTGATGGCCGCAAGGCTTTCCATGAAAAAACCGACCATCAGGAGAAACAGGTTGATGATGATCAGAATATAGAGCGGGTCCCGGGTAATCGATAGAATCGCTTCCGCCAGGGTCACGGGGATTCGATACCGGGCAAGCAGCCAGCCGTATAAAGAGGCGGCCGAAATGATAAACAGGATGATTGCCGCATCATCCAGGGAATCGCGAAGCACCTGTACGAGGGATTTCAGGGTGATTTCCCGATAAAGGACCAGCCCTAAAAAGAGGGAGTAAACCACAGCGACCGCAGCGGCTTCGGTCGGGGTGAAGATTCCGACCCAGATGCCGCCGATAAGAATTGCGGGCGTCAACAGGGAAAAAAAGGCCTTTGCGCTGCTCTGCAGGATTTCTTTGAAGGAAGAGCGCTTCCGTATGGGGTAATCTCTTTTTTTCGCGATGACGGTAACGGTTGCCATCATGAAAAGACCCATCATGACCCCCGGGACCAACCCTCCGATAAACAGAGCGCCTACGGAAACATTGCCCAGGACCCCGAAGAGAACCATCGGAATACTGGGGGGGATAATGGGTCCGATCGTAGCCGAGGCGGCGGTTACAGCCGCACTGAACTCGATACTGTACCCTGCATCCTTCATGGCTTTGATTTCCATCTGGCCCAGACCTACGGCATCGGAAACCGCAGACCCGGACATGCCGGCAAAAATCATGCTGGCCAGGATGTTGACGTGCCCCAGCCCTCCCTGAATATGGCCGATCAGCGCATTGCAAAAGTTGAAAATCCGGTCGGTAACTCCGGCCGTATTCATGATCCGCCCCACCAGGAGAAAAAAAGGAATGGCCAGCAGCGGAAACGAATTCACGCCGTACATGATCCGCTGTGCGGCAATCCCGAAGGGGATATCCAGCAGGCCTCTGTCAAAGATCAGAACAACCAATGAGGTAATGCCCATGGCAAAGCCAACCGGCATTCCGACAACAATGAAGCCGAGCAGCACGATCAAAAAAATCCAAACCAGCATAACGGCTAAATCCTTGACTCGTTGATTCGTTGGTTCGTTGATTCGAGACCTATGACTCTTCTTTTCTACCTTTGAGGTATCCTATATATCCGTTTAAGATCTGGATTGTTGATTCTATTTCGGTGATCAACTCAGTCGCTGTTTCCGATGATATGTATTCACATTCTTCGGCTATATCGACATGGTCGATCCAGTTCGGTCAAGGAGCCTCGGGATTGACGGCAGAATTGTATATATTAACGAATCAAGACCAGTTCTTCCGTATGACACTTGTCGAAGCGGATGCCAGTTGATCGAATACGATGCAGATCATCAATGCGACCCCGATGCCTGCGCCCAGATAAACAAAGGACATGCTCAGCCATGGCATCGTTCCAGCGTGCACCGGCCACGAATCGATCATCATAACGATGATTCCGAAGAAAAGGATGATCAAAAAAAGAAAGATCAGAAGATAGATGATCATCCGGAGGATCGTTTGCAATCTAAGGGAGAACCTGGCGGAGAAATAGTCCACACGAATGTGCATTTTTCGTCTGGTGATGCTGGCTGCTCCCAGGAAAGTAACCCACACCAGAAGAAATCGGGCGAGTTCCTCCGTCCAGGGGAGGGGCAGCACCAGAACATAGCGGAAGAGCACCTGCGTGGTGGCGACCACGACGAGAGCAACGAAGAAAATCAGGGCGAGGTCATCGAATAGCCTCGATAAAATCTTTACCGCGCGAGAAGAAGTGAACCGGGAAAGCCAGGATGCCGTTTCCGCTTTCGGATTGGTCATGAGAGTCCACGTCCTGCGAAATGGGTGCGAAGATGGCTGTCGGCAGAAACCGGTGGTGAGGGCGCCGGGGAAGCCTTACGGCCTCACCACCGTTGAACCGGAACCGATATTCCCCGGCACATGGTGAAGACAGGTGCGCCGGAAACCGTATCTGAAAATGAGCGGTCTATGGGTTGATGATTTTTTGAACTTCTTCATACACCCCAGGCGCCCATTTCTGCCGGATGCGCTCGATGGCAGGCTGCGCCTTTGCCATAAACGGTTTCGGGTCCACCGGGACCACTTTCATTCCGGCTTCCTGCAGTTTCTTTTTGTATCCCTCATCCTGTTTGGCCGTGAGCATATCCCCGTATTCCGAAGCCTGCGCGGCCGAGCTCAAAACGATCTCCTGCAGATCCTTCGAAAGGGATTTGAGCACCTTGTCGCTCATGATCCAGTGGAAGCAGGCTTGAACATGGGCCGTCAACATGACATGGTTTTGAACCTCATAGAGTTTGGTGGTGTAGATCAGATAAAGCGGGTTTTCCTGGGCCTCGACCACACCGGTTTGAAGCGCACCGAAGACCTCCGGCCAGGACACGACGGTGGGCAGCCCGCCGAGTTCTTTCCACACTTCCACCCATGTGGGAATTTCCGGCACCCTGATTTTAAGCCCCTTCATGTCGTCCGGCGACTGGATCGCCTTTTTTGCCGTAAGCATGCGCGAGCCGCGCCGCTGAATCCCCACCAGATGAATTCCGCCCTTTTCCAGAAATGCTTTCTTGATATTGGTTCCGATACTCCCGTCCCATGCCTGAAATACGTTTTCGACGGTCGGAAAAACAAACGGGATGATCATCGGCCCGTACTCGGGGGCATAGAGGGAAACGCAAAGGTCTCCGGACTGGGTCAAGGCGACTTCACCCCGCTTGAGCTGCTCGAGGTTGTCCCGTTCTCCTCCGAGCTGCGCCCCCGGAAAGAGCGTGACCTGAAGCGCTCCCTTGCTTCTGGACTCGACCAGTCCCTTGAAGACCTCGACGGCCATGTGGTCCGGTCCCCCAGGAGCGGTGTGGAGCGCAAAAGCGAGCTCAATCGGTTTGGCATGAACTATGCCGCCGATTCCGAATACCACTAGAAAACCGATCATTGCCAATACGATTTTTTTCCCTTTCATACTTACCTCCGTTTCGGTTTAAACCATCAAATCCAGAAGGGAACCTTTATATTCAGCAGCGCATGCCCGCTCTCCGTGTAGAAGTAGAATCGAAGGGAGGGATACGCAGGCCTTCAGTCGAATCTGCCGATAGATCTAAAAGCTTCTATCAATCCGGCTTGAGTCTGTCAAGAATCAACCAAAAATCAACCAAGGACCCTTTTCGATGTGATGCCGTATTTTCGCATGCGGTTCCAGACTGTCATGCGATGGACGCCGAGGCGGGCTGCCGCCCGGCTCTGATTTCCGCCGGACTGCTCCAGGGCATTGACGAGCCGGATCTTTTCTTCACATTCACCGTCTCCTGCAGGGTTCGAATCTGCCTCCTTTTCATTCATTTTCATAAAGAGCTCCTGGTAACGATTCGGCAGATCGTGCAGCTCGATCATACCGGAATCGGATAGAATCGATGCGTACTCAAGCACGCTTCTGAGCTCCCGTACGTTGCCGGGCCAATGGTACTGCGCGAGGAGAGCCATCACGGCAGGAGATATCTGAAGGCGGTCATGGTTGAATTTTTTCCGGAACTCCTCAATAAAAGAATATGCCAGAAGAGGGATATCCTCCCTTCTTTCGTTCAGAGGGGGGAGATGAATGGGAAAAACATTCAGCCGGTAGTACAGGTCGGGCCTGAACAGTCCTTCGGCAATCTGCAGGTCCAGATTCCGATTGGTTGCGGCGATCACCCGAACGTCCACATACAGGGATTTATGATCGCCCACCCGCTCCAACTGCTTGTTTTCTACGACCCGCAGGAGCTTTGCCTGCGTCCCTGTGGCGATCTCGCCGATTTCATCGAGGAAGACATCCCCTCCGTCTGCCATTTCGAAAAGCCCTTTTCTGTGCTGGTAAGCCCCCGTGAAAGCCCCCTTTGCATGACCGAACAGTTCGCTTTCGATGAGCGATTCGCTCAGTGCCGAACAGTTGATCTTGATAAAAGGACGGGATTTTCTCTTTCCCGTTTCGTGCAGCGCGCTTGCAACCAACTCCTTTCCGGTGCCGCTTTCCCCGGTGATCAGGATGTTGGCATCGCTTCGGGCTGCCTTTTCGATCAGTTGAAATACATCTTTCATCGCCCGGCTTTCTCCGACGATTCCGCAAAAAGCGCCTTGCTCCTGCAGGGCACGGGTCAACTCCAGGATTTTTGCATCTTTTATATCCGATTCCGTGAGATCTCCGAAGGTCTCGACTGCGGCCACCGTTTTTCCCTTTGCATTCCGGATGAGAGATGCATTCTTCATGGTGGAGACAAACGTGCCGTCTTTGCGGGTCAGCATGCACCGCTTGCCCCGGACACGTCCTTTGATAAAGAGCGCGCACCATGCATCCTGGGTCTCAGATCGCAGGATGTGGCACGCATCGCACCCAAGTACCGTGCAAGGGGAGCCTTCGATTTCTCTTGCAGAGAATCCGATCAGGCTTTCCATGGATCGATTGGCAAAAACGATTTTACCATCCGTTCCTACGATGAGGATTGCTTCATGAAGCTGTTTTGCGATTTCGGAAAAATAGAGGCTGACATCCAGGGCCTGCATTTTAATGGCATCCTTTCATATTCGTTCCTGATAAAAACCTGACTACGGGGAATCGCTCGAAGATCCCGCTGCCCGAGCGCGGAGACCCGTGGACGATGCCCCGGGAGCTGAGCGGCTCAAATGCGCGATGAATACCTGATGGGCAGAAATTAAGCAAATGATTAATCAATTGAGCAAGGAAGTGTTTGAAAAGCCATACAGAAGAAGTTGAAATGGGGGTAACCGGTTGCCTTGTTGGAGTTGCTTTTTTATTAAGCTATCTGAAATTACATGGAAAAATTGTTATGGCACCCAAATTGCTGGCTAAAAAAGATGTTTCCGAACTCAAAAAACACTCATAAGGCAAAGGAGAGCGCACTTGAAAGTAAAACATTTCCTTCTTTTATGGGTCGGGATCTTCGTTTTCTCAGGTTTTTCTTCTTCATTCGCAGACACAGGCGAAAATCCCCATGCGAATCTGCGGTATTCGGATTATCCGGGAAATTGCATATCCTGCCATCGGAACGAGGCAGAGGATGCATTTCAGTCGATCCACTACCGGTGGATGGGGGATGCCCCCGATATGGTAAACGGCAAAGAGGTTCAGCAGGGAAAGCTGACGAACTCGGTAAACAGCTACTGCATCAACATCCTCGGAGACTGGCCCGTATGCGGCTCCTGCCACGCCGGCAAGGGAAAAAGACCCGACGACCCTCTGGCCGGCTTCGAAAATATCGATTGCCTGGTATGCCACAATGCAGGCTATGCCGCGAAAAGGACCAGACTTGCCGATGGATCCATGGGCGTTGCCGTTCCGGATGACATGCTGGTTCGAAACATTCACAAGCCAATCCGTGCCAACTGCCTGTCCTGCCACGCCAAAGCGGGCGGCGGTGACGGAGTCAAACGGGGAGACATTTCCCTCGCATCGATCGACAATGCAGATCCGGAATTTGATGTCCACATGAACACCGGCAAAGCCGATCTGGTCTGCCAATCCTGCCATACCTTCCGGAATCATCGAGTGATCGGAAAGGGTTCCGACCTGCGCGCCACCGACGATCCGGACCGCGGTGCGGAGGTGGCCTGTACAGTTTGCCATACAGGGAAGGATTCCGCTCGGGGGCATTCGAACCAGAGCATCGGCACCCATGTAAAGCGGGTCGCTTGCCAGACCTGTCACCTCCCGACCTATGCGAAGGTTGCGACCGAGACTCACAGGGATTGGCGCGGGCACCACGACGGAACCGAAGCCGACGGAATCTCCGGTCCCGGACACCCGTACACGGAGAAAGCGGCCGACCTTGTCCCGAAATACCGGTTCTGGAATCGCTTGAGCGAAAATTCGCTTTTGGGAGACGATGCCGGCAGAACATACGATTCGGAAAATGATCTGTACCCGACCTCCCGGCCGATAGGAAATGTCGATGATCCGGCAAGCAGGCTCTATCCGTTCAAGCACAAGACCGCGTTCCAACCCAAGACGATCGCAGACAACAGGCTGATTGCAGTGGACACCCTCGAATACCTCAAGAAGTCAGGAGATGTGACGAAATCCATCGAAAACGGGCTGGTCAACATGGGATTGCCGGCGGGCGAGGCTTACGAATGGGTACTTACCGATACATACGGTCTCTTGAATCATGGCATCCCGCCCGCATCCGATGCTTTGAAGTGCAGCAATTGCCACCAGAGCACCGAACGTATGGACCTCAAAGGGGAACTCGGATACGGTCCAAAGGAGGAGGGCGGAACCTGCCTCCAATGCCACCGGTCCAAAGAACGAAAACCCTTCAAGACCATCCATGAAAAGCATGTGAAGGATAAAAAATTCGATTGTTCGTGGTGCCATGCCTTCTCGAGGCCTGAGAGAAATCTGACATTGCCGGGGCAAGAGAGCCTCAGCGAGAATTCGGAAGATCGACAAAAAAGGAGGAAAGACCGCTGAATTGCCGCCGATGATCGTTCCCCTCATTTCCTTCCCACGCTCCTGCGGGTCACGCCGCAGGAGCGTTTCAAACCGAAGGAGGCAAATGGTTCGCTCCATGCACCGAAACATAGCCGGCTTTCCCCTGAATGACTGTATAAACAGAACGGTTCTTTTCATGCCGGACTAGGCCACGCTGAAGATTAGGATCTTTAGCCGGCATCGCATCCAGTCCCCAATTATTCATTTCTTCCTACAAATCACTCAGACCAGGTTCGTTTTCTTTCGTGTGTTTCGTAGTTTAACTGGATCTGCAAATATCAGCGTCTCGGCATATTCCGGAGGCCGCCCCCAAATTTTACCAGGTACTCGATCAGGAATTTCGGAATTTAGATTTCCGAAAATTCCTGGTCGGGGTGTTGCTATTTGGATGAGGTTCATATAGACGAAATAGATAGAGACGGATCAAAGTTCTTTTTAAGTTCGCCCAAGTTCAATGTGAAGCAAGGAGGAGAAATCGATGAAAAGTCTAAAATTCGGTATCTACACAGTTGCAGGGGCGCTCGTCTTGCTGCTGATCTTGTCGGCAGGACCGGCTCTTGCCCAGGATGAATCCTGCCAGTATTGCGGCATGCAGAAAGCCAAGTTCGGTCATTCATGGGTTGTGGTCGAACAGGAAGACGGTTCCAAGGCCGGGCTCTGCTCCGTTCACTGCGCGGCGATTCATATGGCTTTGAACATCGATAAGCCGGTTGCCAAAGTTGCGGTAGGGGATTACAACTCAAAGAAGCTGATCGATGCCGACAAGGCGTACTTTGTGATCGGCGGCGATAAGATGGGGGTCATGACCACCCGGGCGAAGTGGGCCTTTGAAACCAAGGATGCAGCCGATAAATTTATGGCCGAAAGCGGCGGACGACCGGCCACCTATCAGGAGGCGGTCAAAGCGGCATTTGAAGACATGTATGAAGATACCCTCATGATTCAGAAAAAACGCAAGATGATGAAAATGCACAAAATGCAGTAATGCGAGTCCTCGGGGGTACCTCCTCCAGGTCTACGGGGTACTCCCGAGAAGAACTCTCGTCTTCAGGTCAAGGCTTCAGCTCGCTTGATCCGAAACTCTCGAAATCCCTCGTTTTTTAGGACGTGACAGGCTGCACGAATCCAAAATCGGAATGTCCCGATGTTACGAATGATCAGAGTCTGTAGGGAACTCGTTGCGAATCATTGCATGCGAACCCGAAGGAGCTCACTAGCAAAAATCTCTTGTTGACTTTTGGGGAAAAATTTGATCCTTATAGCCAAACTTTTCATAGAGATGAGGTTCGGCCGTGGCGGATAAGAGAAAAATTGTAATCGCAGAGGACAACACTCTGTTGCGCGAAAGCCTTCGGATGGTGATCGAAAAAGAAAAAGGCCTCACCATCGTGGGGGAAGCCGCCGATGGATTCGAGGCCATCCGTATTACTGAAAAGCACCAGCCGGATCTGGTTCTGATCGATTTGACCATGCCGAAGATGAACGGAATTTCAGCAGTCAAGGAGATCAAAAGGCGCTGCCCTAAAACCAGAGTCCTCGTGATGACCATTCACGATGATGAAGAGTATGTGTTGTCTGCTTTCGAATCCGGCGCAGACGGTTATTTTTTGAAAAGCGGAGCTTACGACGTTTTGTTAAACGCGATCGAATGCGTGATGGGCGGAAAGAACTATCTCGCTCCCGATATCGCCGGCCATCTGCTGGCAAGCTGCTTCGATAACGGCAGGCGGTCGAGAGGTCGAGGCACAAGCGGAGCGCTCACCTCAAGGGAAAAAGAAATCCTGAAACTGATCGCCGAGGGTTATAAAACCTCACAGATTGCCGATCTGCTCTGCATCAGCGCAAGGACGGTGCAGAAACACCGCTCCAACATGATGCACAAACTCGAGCTCCACAGCACAGCCGCGCTTACCGCCTATGCCATCCAGAAAGACCTCGCCGTGTCGGTTTTAGGAAAGAAATAAAGTCAGAAATATTGCGGAATATCAGCCCAATAAACCGTGAGTGAGCAGCATCCCGGTAAGGGTTAATACCAGCATTTCGATTTTATTTGATGAGGGTATAGGTGTCTACCTGAAGCGTGAGCTCCAGGGTGCGGGACCCGATACCCCCGACCGGCTGAATTTTCATCCTCTTGATGCTCAGAAGATTCTTCGAGTGCTCGATCCTGTGGAGAAAATTGACCATCTGTTTGATGTCGAGTCCATTGTAGCGCATTTCGATGCCCATCGGCTGCATCGAACCTTCATTTAAAGGAAAACTCACCGGTTTGATGTACTGGATCTGAGTTTCAATCCCCACTTCTCTGGAGACGTTCTCCAGATAGGTAAGCAACGTGAATCCATCTCCCCGCCGGTTCAAAATATTTTCCGCCTCCCGCCGCATCTCCTGAAAGGATTTCCATTCCTGCTCAAGAGCCAGCATCTCTGTTAAATCCTTCTTCTTTTTCCCCATATGGTCGCCAAGAGACCGCTGTTTTGAAAGAGCGGGAGAAATGACCACAAAGTAATACAAAAGCAACATCAGAAAGAATACAGACAAAGATAAAATTCCGAAATCGCGCCTCTTGAGTTTCACTTTTTCTTCTCCAGATGGAAGCCGAATTTTACCATCTTGTCCTGATTGTCCATTTTCGCGCCGATCAGACGAATGGTTTTGAAAAAGCCTGCGCTTTCGAGCTTTCCCTTCAGGACATCGACCGTTTTGAAGGAAGAAGCGCGTCCATCCAGAAGGATGCGGATCCCTTCGACCGAAAGGTTATCCACCTTTACATCCCGGTGCGCGGCAAAGAGGGTGGTTAAACCGAGCAGTAAATCGAGCACAGAGCCTGAATCGGTGATATCTTCCAGCCAAAGATAACGGCCTTTTTCACTTGCAATCGCCTGCTTCATCTGATCCAACTCCCGCCCTCTGATCGCTGGAGCCGTTCCCGGAAAGGTTTCGTTAAGCAGGCCGGCGATCCGTTTGTTGAGCACCTCGTATCTGCTCTCCCGGACAGAAAGCCTGTGGAAAAGGTCGAAGGTAAACAGACCAAGAAACAAGAGGATTGCAGAAAGCCCATAAACGACCATGTTCTTCAAATCGAATGTCGTCCGGAGTCTGAATTCCTCCTTTCGCAAGTCCAATTTCTTTGGGGATGCATTCAAAAGACCGACAGCAAGCCCAAGCGGTACGCTCGATTCTGCCTGAATATCGTCGGCGATATCGCCGAAACCGTTTTTTACACTTTCAAACGGCTTCCATATCGATGTCTTGTAACCGGTCATCGCTTCAATGCGGTCTGCCGCCGATGCATCTGCGGCAGCCGGTCCCGTGATCAGAATCTCTTTGATCGTTTCTTCGGGATGCTTCAAACGGTAGAGCGCCAGGGTCTCTTTCAAGGCCGACGGATCGTAGGCGCCCTGAACGATGCGGATAAAATCGAGCCGGTTTCCTCGAACCACCTGGACGATCGTCTCCTCCGCCTTCAGATGGACGAGGGCTATGGGGGCGTCCGTCTTTTCAGGATGCTGGTTCAGGTACAAGAACAATAGGGCTGCATCCTCGAGGGTGACAATATCTGAATTCAGCCCGGCTTGTGCCAGGATCGCCAAATGCTTGGAAATGCGCTCTTTGCGGACTCCTGCGACCGTGACCGGCTCATCCGGCGCCGTAGCGAAGAAATCGACCACCATTTCGTCGATTGGATAGGGTACGTAGGGTTCCATCTGGTATTTGATGATTTTGTCGAGCTTTTTGGAATTTTCCAGGATGATGTCGATCTGTCTCACCAGGGCCGAAGAGGTGGGGAGAGATGTGACGAGGAGTTCCGGTTTAATCTTCTCTTCTCTTAAAAGATCCGACAGTTCCTGACCGATTTCTTCGGGATTCTCGATCTTACGTGAGATCATCCGTTCGACTACGGGCGATCCGGTGGGGTTGGACACCTGGACCGCTCGCAGGAAGGTTCCGTCAATCTGAAGACCGAAAACGGTCCGGGGAGAAAAAAGATCTTTGATCATACCGAGGAGTTCCTTACAGCGTTCAACTTTCAAAGTTCTGGGTTGGTTCAAGTTTTCTTAGCAGCCCGTCGCCGCCTTGGGCTTGCCGGGCAGGCTCGACTTTTTCACCATTCCTCCGCGTTGTTCCCATATCCCTCTTGCCCCTACATCCCTACATCCCCATTTTCCTAATCCGGATTCTAGCTGTTGAAAAAAGGCCCGTCAACACCCTCAAGGAATGTGGCTGCGGTCGATCGTGACAGATGCTATTGATCGATTTTTTCCCTTCATTCATTTCTTCTATATTCCGCCTAAGCCTGCCGCTCTGTAAAGATATCCAGTTTTTTCAGTATCTTTTAGCCAAATCAATACTCAGCGCACCCGATTCATTGTTTCGCAAAACCTGAGGCCGTTTCTTCCATACTCCTTGGATCTCTCATCCGAATCCCGAGGATCATGCGCTTAAGTGCGTATCTGTGAATACTGGTAATCTCCCTTCAAAAATACAGAAATTCCCGAATACGCGAGTTACGGGGAGGGACCTGAAACACCCTGGTCCTGGTTCGACTCCTGGGAGATGAAAATTTGTGCTCTCCGCTCGACCTGACCTGTGAACGCTACCATACAAACATGAACCTGTATGGTAGCAAAGAGCCACCCCTTTTTCCCTTGCATATTCGAACCGCTTATGCTGACCTTCTCAATCGGCTGCAAGATTTGGAGGCAAGCCACACAATGGCCTCGTTGAGCTCTTGCAGTCTGTTCGTGAAACGGATCAAGGCTGACAAATGGCGGATCGCGATCGGGCCACAGGGCGGCTGACCGAGATTCGGCAACTCGGTGTCCCAGCAATTCCGCTACCGTTTCTCGATTATCTGATCGAAGAACCGCTGCCCGCTGTCGCCCTTGGTCGCCGGCCGGTATTGGTGCGAGTGCCTCAGCCCGGGCGGTACGCTGTGCATAAGCTGATTGTGGCCCAGCAGCGGGAGAAGAGGTTTGCCTTGAAGGCTCAAAAGGACATAGAACAGTCGTTCGACCTTCAAAGGGTCCTTAAAAAGCTCGATCCGGAAAGCTTGGCTGAAGCTTTCGATGATGCCCGGAAAAAGTGACCCGTCTTCCTCCCTACATCCCTTCCTCCCTATGTCCCTCTCTCATCCAAATCCCGATGAAGCTACACATAAGTGCGTAGTTTTGATTACGCGCAATCTCACCCCCCTGATTACATGATTACCCAACTTGTGCGTCTCCTAAGGGTTTGGTCAAATGGGCTCCAGACTTCAATGGTTGTTTTATCAGGTCTCGCCTGATTGCATTCTTCAGAAAAACCTTAGACGAGACCTTTTCCGGAACGGCGAAAAGAACAATCAAGCGCATGGTCGATATGCTTCAGAAAGTTCGATTTTGTAATCGAGAAGCCGGAGGCATCGATGCGGGGGAAGAGGAGGAAGGGATGAAGGGATGTAAGAAACCAGAAGACAGAAGACAGAGGACGGACGACCGCAAAGGGCATGGAGCATGGGGCATAGAGCATGGACTGCAGCTAAGGAAAGCCGTACCATTTCTTATCCTCTTTTTCCTGATCGGTCCATTCCTGCCCCTTTCCTCGAGTGCGGAAGGCCAGAGCGGGCAAGGCGTGCCAATTCAGGCGGAACAGAATTTTGCTTTTCCCAAGCTGCCCGATCCGGTAAATTCCAATATTCCTCAAATTTCCGCCGGGGAACAAGGCAAAGAAACGACCTCCGAACCCCAGCAGCAAATAGTGGAAACCTCGATCAAGCCTCCCCCGGTGGAAGAGAAAATCACCCCCCAGGACAAAGGATCCCGAATCGAACGGATTCTCTCCGGCCAGTTTCCTAAAGAAATATCCCGTGAACTGCGGCAGTTCGGATACGATTTCTTCAGAACGGACGTATCGACGTTTGCCCCTGTAACCAATGTTCCGGTGGGAGATGATTATGTGATCGGTCCGGGAGACGGGTTTGTCATCCATTTGTGGGGAAACGTCGAGGAGAGCTACAAAGCGACTGTCAGCAGAGACGGACGGATCGCCCTGCCGCGTATCGGATCGCTGGGTGTCGCCGGCATGACGCTTGAGGAATTGAAACGTTTTCTGAACAGCAAATTCAAGCAATATTTTCCTGGCTTTGAAATGAACCTTACGATGGCGGATCTCCGGACGCTCGAGATCTTTATCGTAGGAGAGGCCAATAACCCCGGCACCTATTCCGTAAGCTCCCTGTCCACCGTGATCACAGCACTCTATGCCGCGGGCGGTCCCAGCAAAAACGGGAGTTTGAGAAACATCAAGCTCATCCGGAACGGTCAAAACCCCATATCCCTGGACCTGTACGATTTTTTGATTCAAGGCTCGAAAGGGAGCGATTTGCGGCTGAACTCGGGCGACACCGTTTTCATACCGGTGCTCGGGGCGGTGGCGGGGATTGCCGGAAACGTACGCCGCCCGGCTATTTACGAACTGAAGGGGAGCCAGACCATCGGGGATCTCATCGCTCTTTCCGGAGGGGTTCTTCCCACCGGACGGCTGCAGAACGTGGTGGTCGAACGGATAGAAGGCTATCAGAAAAGGATCATCCGCAGCTTCAATCTGGATCCTTCATCGTCTGCAGCGGATCAGAGCCTTCGAATGCCGCTCAAAGACGGTGACGTGGTCAAGATCTACCCGGTGCATGACAAGCTCCGCCAGGTGGTTTACCTGGAAGGACATGTCAAATACCCCATGGAGTATGAAATGAAGCCCGGTATGCGGATTCGGGATCTGATCCCCTCCTACGATTCGCTCCTTCCGGGGCCCTATCTTGCCCGGGCTGAAATCGTTCGGCTGGTTCCTCCCGATCTCCATCCTGAAATTCTTTATTTCAGCCCTGCCGGACTTCTCTCCGGGGACGAAAGCCAGAATTTTCCGCTGCAGGATCTCGATCGGGTGGTCCTTTACGCTTCCGAGGAAAAGACCGGAACCGCGATGGTCAGCATCAAGGGAGAGGTTAAAAATCAGGGTGCATATCGGTTGTATCCGGGCATGACGGTAAAAGACCTCATCTTTCAATCGGGAAATTTGACGCATAAGGCTTATCTGGAGAAAGCGAACCTCACCCGGGTTGTATCCGTGAACGGGGGGGCAGATACCGTAAAGATCGGTTTTTCTCCCAGCAAGGCTCTGGATGAACTTGCCGAAGACAATGTGAGGCTGCAGCGGGACGACGAGGTTTTTATCCGCCAGATTCCGAATTACACCGAATCCCTGCGACGAAGGGTTCACCTGGAAGGAGAGTTTCTTTTCCCCGGAGAGTATGCCTTTTCGGAGGGCGAGCGCCTCTCCTCGATCATTGAGCGGGCCGGTGGGTTGACTGCGGAAGCCTACCCCTTCGGCGCTGTTTTTATGCGGGAATCGGTAAAAGAGGTGCAGGGGGAGCGCCTGAAGGAATACATCAGCAGGCTCGAGGAAGATATCCTGGCTTCTGTTGCCGGAGGAGAGGCATTTACCCAGGACTCGGCACAGGCGGCAAGCTTCAAACAGTCAATGGCCGCAAAAAAGCAGCTTCTCGATAAACTGAAGGGTGCTCGCCCCTCGGGTCGGATGGTCATCGATCTGGAGGAGGTGCTGGTGTTGCCGTCTTCCAAATTCAACTTCGAAGTAAAGCCTGGCGATCGCTTGGTCGTTCAGAAGCGGCCGGATCACATCAACGTGCTGGGCGAAGTCTTCAACCCCACGGCGATTTTCGCCGAAAAGGATAAACCTGTCGATTTCTACCTGGATCGCGTCGGCGGGACCACCGACAATGCAGACGATGGACAGATCTATGTGGTTCGGGCAAACGGTTCCGTAATCAGCAAGAGCCAGGGAGGTCTTTTAGGGCTTGCCACCTGGGACGGAGAAAAGAAGCGCTGGAATCTGGGCGGATTCGGTTCGGTCGATCTCTACCCGGGAGATACCATCATCGTGCCAAGGGAGACGGAGAAATACCGGTGGTGGACGGTGACAAAGGATATCGTCGATGTCGCATACAAGGTTGCCGTGGCAGCCGGGGTGCTGGTGGTGGCCTTTTAGCATGGAGCACGGAGCATGGGGCTGAGGACAGACGACAGATGGCAGATGGCAGAAGACGGAAAGAACAAGAAGTTGAGAAGATCAGAAGTTAAGGAGATTAGTTTCGATCAGAAGACAGAAGTCGGAAGTCAACCCAAGGCAAGAGTTGAGAAGTTATGAGTTCTTCAAATCTAAAATTTGAAATCAAAAATCTAAAATTCCAGCGTTGGTTGATCACCGGCGGGTGCGGATTTATCGGGGCTCGTCTGGTGAGGAGGTTGATCGATGAAGGTGTAGGAGGCATACGTATTCTGGACAACCTGTCGGTGGGCTCACGGAAGGATCTCGAACGATCGCTGGCTCCGAATGCCGGTACATCCGAAATTTCGGTGATTGTCGGGGATGTCAGGAATTACGAAGCCTGCCTCGGTTGCTGCAGGGACATCGATGTGGTCGTTCATCTTGCAGGAAATACCGGCGTTGCACCTTCGGTCCTGAATCCCAGGGAAGATATGGAAGCTAATGTGCTGGGAACGTTCAACATGCTGGAGTCGGCTCGCACGACAGGCGTCAAACGCTTCATTTTCGCTTCGAGCGGAGCGCCGATTGGTGAATGTACACCGCCGATTCACGAAGAGATGGCGCCCCATCCGGTTTCTCCTTACGGAGCGGGAAAGCTGGCGGGAGAGGGATACTGTTCGGCATATTTCCGCACATTCGGTCTAGAGACTGTGGCTCTTCGATTCGGGAACGTCTACGGGCCGGGTTCAACGCATAAAAGCAGCGTTGTAGCAAAATTCATCCGCCAGGCGATGGCAGAAGAGATCTGCGAAATCTTCGGCGATGGCAGCCAAACGAGAGATTTCATCTATGTCGACGATCTTGTCGGAGCCGTTCTGATGGCTTCTATTAAAAATGCCGCCGGAGAAATCTTTCAGATCGCCGCCAATGAGGAGCGAACGATAAATGAGCTCGCCGGTCTGCTCTCAGACATACTGGAGAAAGAATTCGGGACCGTAATGGAGATCCGTCATGGAGAAGCCCGGTTAGGAGACGTCAAACGCAACTATTCGGATACCTCCAAAGCGAAAAATCTGCTGGGATGGAAACCGGAGGTATTCCTGGCGGAAGGGCTCCGGAGAACCATCCGATGGTTTATGGAAACATCGAGAGAGTCCCACGCAAAGTCGCAAAGAAAAACAGATAAAAGCTTAACGAGTTTGACGGGTTTGGTGTGAGAAAAGCTAATTCAATATCAGCGTGTATCTGCGAAATCAGCGGCTGATTTATTTCTTATCCTATGGACCTTATAAATCCTGTCTAGTTCAATTGTCCAACTTAGCGTCTTTGCGCCTTTGCGTGAATAACTAAAGGGAGGATTACACGATGGAAAACGATCTTACAGAAAAACGAGTGCTGGTCACCGGGGCCTGCGGAACCGTAGGCCGGGAACTGGTCCGCCAACTGCTCGAGGAATACCAGGTTCAGGAGTTGATCGGCCTGGACAACAACGAAAGCGAGTTGCTGTTTACCGAGCAGAAATTTTCCGAATTTCGCAATGCTTCATTCTTTCTGGGAGACCTGCGGGACCGGGGGGTTCTGAGCAGAAAGATGAAAGAAATCGATATCGTATTTCATACCGCCGCCTTCAAGCATGTGATCCTCTGTGAACGGGCGCCATTTGAAGCCGTCATGACAAACATCATCGGAACCCAGAACGTCATCAACGCGGCCTTTGAAAACAACGTCGAGAAGGTCATCTTCACAAGCTCGGACAAAGCAGTAAACCCGACAAACGTCATGGGCACTTCCAAGCTGATGTGTGAACGGATCATCACAGCGGCAAACAGCAATCATCGGGGAATAAGGCCGGTTTTGGCCTCGACACGGTTCGGAAATGTGCTCGGCTCCAGAGGTTCTGTCATTCCGATTTTCCGAGAGCAGATCCGGCACGGCGGCCCGGTGACTTTGACCGATCCCGCAATGACCCGCTTTATCATGAGCATCAAGCAAGCCGTTCAGTTGGTCATCGACTCGGCCTCCATGGCCCGGGGCGGAGAGGTGTTTGTGACCAAGATGCCGGTGATTCGGATTACTGATCTGGCAGAAGTGATGATCGAAAAAATGGCGGTATATTATGGTTATGAGCCCGAAGATATCCAGATCGAAGTGATCGGGTCCAAACCAGGCGAAAAGATGTACGAGGAGCTGATGAGCTCCGAGGAAACACGTCGGGCGCTCGAACTTCACAGGTACTTTGTAGTGACGCCCGCTTTTACATGTCTCTATCGCAACCTCACCTATGATTATGCGGATTTACTCTCCCCCCAGGTGACCCGCCCCTATCACTCCGGAAACCAAAAGCCCCTAAGTAAATCGGAAGTGGCTGCTTTTTTGACTGAAAACGAGCTTCTCTATGAAGAAGCAGGCGCGAAGCGGACCCCGGCCGAACGCTACTGGCCGAATCACTGTCTGGCGAACTAAAGAGAGCATGGAGCAAAGAGCATGGGGCAGAGAGAAGAGCAGAAGGAGAGAGGGATAGAAGGAAAGAGGGAAAGAATAGAATTCAGAGATATAAGTTAGAGTTCGGAAAACCGAAAGTGCCGAGAGTAAGAAGTTGAGAAGATGAGAAGATCAAGAAGACGTGAGCATCGACCAGAGGATAGATACTATGGATTCCCCTCAATACTTTAGAGATTTAACGGCCTACAAGGGTTCCTTCGAATTGCTGGCAGGATTTCGATCTGTTGAGGTCCGAGGTTGCCTGAATTGCCGGTACCAGGGTACCCAATACAGCGCTGATTCCCCGTGCCGGTTTTGCGACAAGAAGAAGCATGACCTGTGGGTGCCGAAAAAATGACATCGGAACAGCGAGAATTCCTGGTTTCTGGTTTCCGACTTCTATCTCTATGCTTTTTGCATCTGATCTTCTCAACTTCTGATCTTCTTAACTTCTCGCTCTTCCATCTATCCTCCCATAACAAAGTCTCCTCAATCGAATAAAGGTATGAAAATGTCGCATATACTCATATTGGGCGGTGACGGATACCTGGGGTGGCCGACAGCCATGTACTTTTCTCAGAAAGGGTACGAGGTTACGGTGGTTGACAGCTACTTCCGCCGAAACGCCTGCACCGAGCTCGGCGTAGGGATGCTCTACCCTATTCCTACACTAGTTGAACGGGCCAGGATATGGCATGAGCTCACCGGTAAGCAAATCAAAGTGGTCATCGCCGATCTGACGGATCCCGAGCGGATGCGGGCCTTTTTCGACGGCTCCGCCGAATATGCCTGGGCAATAGATCATTCGTTTACCGGGGTCCCGGAGACTGTCGTCCACTATGCCGAGCAGCCGTCCGCCCCTTACTCGCTCATCGACTATAAATACGCAAATGTTACCATTATCAACAATCTTATCGTGACGAACAATCTGGTGTTTGCCGTAAGGGACTTTTCCAGGGATACCCACATCATAAAACTCGGCACCATGGGCGAATACGGCACTCCCAACATCGATATCGAAGAGGGGTGGATCGATATCGCGCACAAGGGGAGAAAAGACCGGTTCCTTTTCCCTCGGCAGGCCGGCTCCATCTACCACACAACAAAGATCATGGATACCGATCTTCTATGGTTCGGGGTCCGGATGTGGGACTTGCGCGTCACGGATCTGATGCAGGGACCGGTATACGGGATCGAAACAGAAGCCTCGAAAATGGATGCCCGGCTGAGAACGCTTTTCAACTACGATGAGATCTTCGGCACCATCCTTAACCGGTTCATCGTTCAGGCAGTTGCCGACTATCCGCTGACTGTCTATGGCAAGGGTGGGCAGACCAGAGGGTATCTCAATATTAACGATACCTTACAGTGCGTGCACAAGTCCGCAGCAACCTCAGCCAAGAAAGGCGAGCTTCGGATCTTCAACCAGATCATGGAGACTTTCTCAGCCAACCAACTTGCGGAAAGAGTTCAACTGGTCGGACGAAAACTCGGCTACAGGGTCCGAATTGATCATCTGAAAAACCCCAGGCGCGAAGCGGAAGAACATTACTATAATCCCGCCTATCAAGGCCTCATCAATATTGGTGTGGAACCTCATTACCTGACGGATCAGGCGCTCGAAGAGATGTTCCGGGTGGTCGAACAGCACAAAGAAAACATCCGCAAAGATGTGATCTTCCGGGGAGTATCATGGGATCGAGGGGCCTATCCGCGTTTGAGACGAATGCCTCTTGAATCTACCGAAATTTTGCCTTATTCGTTCGGGCGAGCCGCAAGTGCAAAAAGTTATTCGGCTCCCACTGCGGGAACTCATTAAACCTATCGATTTTTTTGGGAGGCTCAAATGAAGCCGGAAAATGCCAAACAATATGTCGAAGATCGGGACGGGGAGGTTTTCCTTTTGGATTACCTGATCGTTATAATGAAACGGAAATGGCTCATTTTCTGTATGGCCTTTTTCGCGGCAATCATAGGCGGAGTCTATGTGTACCTCCAGCCGAATATCTATACGGCCACAGTCCGCGTGCTCATTCCCGTGAAATCAGATTCTGGACTGTCCGGCATTATTGCGAATGCAGCGGGGGATTTTGCCGGTGCCATTTTAGGCGGCAGTTCCGCAGCAGATGTCTACAAAGGAATACTGGAGAGCCGTACAGTGACCGACCGGCTTATCGATCGGTTTTCTCTCAAAGAGCGATATGGTGAGCAGTATATGGAGAGCACCCGCCAAAAGCTTTTAAAAAACACGAAGATTGAAGGCGGGGAGGGTCAGATCATCAGTATTTCGGTCAAAGATGAAGAAGCCCAGACGGCTGCAGACATTGCAAACGCATATACAAATGAGCTGGACCGGATCAACCGAAATGTGAACATTACGGAAGGTCACCTCAAGCGCGTATTTTTGGAAAAGCGTCTCGAAAAAGTCAAAGATGAACTGTTAGAAGTCGAAGGCCGTCTCAAAGGGTTCCAGGAGAAATACGGGTTGGTAGCCTTGGAAGAGCAGGCCAAGGCAACGATTGAGGGGGCAGCCAAAATCAAAGGGGAGATCGTCCTTGCGCAGACAGAGCTCGAGGTTTTCAAGAAATTCGGTACGGTGCGGAACAAGGAGGCCGTTCGGCTGGAATCGAAGATCTCCGAGCTTACCAATCAGCTTGTACAAATAGAAGCAGGTACAAACGGTGGCGAGTTGATCCGGCGGACAGGCTCAGAAGGAAAGATGGAAGCAAATTTCTATATCCCTTTCAACGAGCTTCCCTCCCTGGGCCTTCAACTGGCCCGACTTACCCGGGAGGCAAAAATTCAGGAAGAGGTTTTCAAACTGGTCACCAGCCAATACGAGCTTGCCAAGATCGAGGAAGCAAGGGATATCAATACCATTCAGATCCTGGACAGCGCAGTACCCCCGGACAAAAAATCCGGACCCCAGCGCGTGTTGATCGCTCTACTGGCTGCCACGGCTGGTCTGTTTATAGGCATTGTCGCCGCATTTTTCAGGGAATTCATGGCGAATCTTAAAGATGCGGACCCGGATCGATACAAGCTGTTTGTCCGATACTCTCCTGTTCATCGATCAAAAGTATGAATTTGCGAGATTCCATGATCCTTGCGATGTTTATTGGATGGATGTTTGCCGACCTCTCCCTCGCCGATGCGCAAACCCGCACCCCAATCCAGGAGCCTGATGCCGAGGAAAGGATCGAACCGGAAGGAAGCAGAGCGTTTACTCTCCATGTTCCCGAGCTTGCGGGCAGCATGAATGTGGTTCTTACCTGGCGTGCCAGAGTCGATGCTGACCGACCTATGACAGGCAGGGAGTTTCTCAAAGTTGCCGTAAACGGTGCAAGCGTCGGTGCCATGCGCGATCGTTTGAACCCAAGATTGATCGACAAACCGATTCGCTTCAGGAGTCACAAAAACAAACTCCGTTACTGGTATACGGAAGGCGCCGAGGGGTGGTTGACCCCATTTGCAATGGACTTCACGGTTCCGGTGCCTGGGTGGTCTCAGGGTTCACTCGAAGATGCTTACGCTTTTAAAATAGACATAACCGATCTGATAAAACCGGGTGCGGAGAACACGTTGACTTTCAAAAGCCTGATGAAGGCGCGATATGTCCAAAAATATGGGTCAAGGTATTTTCAACACGCACGCGGGGAAATTGTCCTTAAAGATGTCTCGATCGAGTTCCGGAATGAGAATACCACCCTCACGGCAAAGAGCGCCCAGAAATTGCAAGGCGCAGAAAGCCTCGATTGGGATCTGAAGATAGCTCCCTCCGGAGATATGACGGTTCGATGGTACGGACAGACGGCAAAGATCGAGACCTTCTTTGCTCAGGGGGACGGCAAATGGATTGGTTTTGCGGATGACGCAGAAAAGAAAGAAGTATCCCGACCGGATCCATCCACCTGGAAGGTCTATCTTCAAGCACCTTTTTACCGGATTGAGCGAACCATTCACCATGCCCAAAGTCGCATTGAAATATCGGATCGATTCCTTCTTGAACCGAATTCGGATACTGCTGTGGTGATGCCTCGCATTCGAATATCGGTGACAGAAAACACTTATGGCACAATCTGGTTAGGAGGAGACAACGATCCCTCGCTTACCGATGTAAACTGCCCCTACAACCCGACTCTCTTTATTCCCATGGACGGAGCCGGGCTCGGTCTCGTTCTGGAAGATGATGTGCTTAGGCTCCAGGCAAGCTTTTCATACGACGCGAAAGCGGGAAGTGCCCTGGTACGATCGGATGAAATGGTGGTCTCTCAAAAAGCCGGCGGTGAGTACACGATTCGGTACACGTTGTACCCTGCCTGCCACAACAGCTACTGGGATTTTATAAATACTGTCCGCAAGGACTGGAACATATCCGGCACCCTGCCGGGGACTTTCTGGTTTACAACACCCAGAAATATTATTCTATCCAACCCGGAAAGCATCAGAGGCTACATCAGGGAAAACAATGTAGCATATGTGGTTTTCTGGGAGAATCCCGACCCCAAAGACTATCAGCTCCAAGCCCCCTATATTGTAAAAGGGGCTGCACAGTTGCATCCAAAAGCGGAATCTGTCCTGAGGGCATTTGAAACTGATGAGCGCAATGCCATTGAAAAATTGCATCTAATTAAGCCTGAGGTAAAGGCACTGGTTTACGTCCACAGTCATGTATGCAGCATACTGGATCCCGAACAGGCGGTCTCCTTAGAAGATTCTCTGATTGTGGGGCAAGACGGCGAACTTGTTCGGCGGCACGCCGGTGACAGCCGTTTTTTCCCTCTTTATTTCATCTATCCCAGCGCCTCGAACAGTTATGGGAAAGTCTTTGAGCAGCTGATCGATCACCTCTTGGGGCTTGGTGCAGATGGCATCTATTGGGACGAAATGAGCGCAGCGACAGGAGATGCTCGCTACACATATTCGGAGTTCGATGGGTTCACCGCGGATATCGATCCTGAAATGCAGACAATCAACAGATTGAAGGGTCTCGTCTCTCTCCTCTCCTCCGATTACAAGGTGGCCCAGGTTAAAAGGCTGATTGATCGAGAAAAAGTTGTCCATGCAAACAGTGCTCCGGAGACAATCGCTCAAAACCTGCTTCCCATTACCCGGATGGTTGAGACCACAACATCGGCTGCCCGTGTGAAGGAACTGCATCTTACCACTCCTTATTCCTACACGTGGGCGCCGTTTACCATGGATCAATTTCTCGACCGGCTGTTCAAGGGAGGGCTCTGCTTCCGTCCTGGGAAGGAGAGTCCGTTCATCGGACGGTCTTATCCCGTAACCCCTGAATATCTGGGCAGCGGGTATATGCTCGGCAAAAATAGGATCGTCACCGGCGTCAGCGGCGCATACGGCTGGGACGAGCCTTGGCAGGCCACCATGATGGTATACGACGTGTTCGGAAGGATTATCGAACAGCGATCTTTGGAAGGAAAGGGCAGGCGGGAAGTTGCAGTGCCCTTGAACGGCCTGGTCATACTTGAGAGACTACATCGAAATTAGCGCCTTCGTCAATTCACCGGCAATATCGAGGATCCAAAAGAAAAAGGAGAAAGCTGAATCATGTGCGGCATTGCAGGAATAGTGAGTCGGGACGGAAAACTGCCGATCCGCGAATCCATCAGGAATATGACGGAGGTCCTGAAACACAGGGGGCCGGACGATGAGGGCTATCTTCTGGCCGATCCGAAATCGGGAACCGTCATTCGAGCCGGCGGCGACAGTACCCCGGGTGAGGTTTACAAGAGCAATTTACCCTATGCTCCCGAGATCGATATCAAACAAGCCGGCTTGACAGGAAATCCGTTTACTTTAGCCTTCGGCCACCGCAGGCTCTCGATCATCGATCTCTCAGCGGCCGGCCACCAACCGATGTGCAACAGGGAAAAGAAACTCTGGATCGTCTATAATGGAGAGGTTTACAATTACCTGGAGCTTAGAAAGGAACTCGAGTCATACGGGTACAGCTTTTTCTCCAATTCAGATACGGAAGTGCTCCTTGCCGCATACCAGCATTGGGGCCCGCTGGCGTTGCCGCGCCTTGTGGGGATGTTTGCCTTTGCGATTTTGGACCTGAATGAGAGGCGAATGTTTCTGGTGCGCGATTTCTTCGGCGTAAAGCCATTGTACTACAGCATTTGGAACGGCGGTTTCGCTTTCGCTTCCGAAATCAAGTCTCTTCTCGAACTGCCAGCCGTGGGTCGGCAGGTCGACCCGCAGCGACTCTATGAGTTTCTTCGGTTCGGATACACGGACCACGGGGCGGGCACGCTTTTCGCTTCCATCCGGCAGGTGCCGGCAGCTCACTATGTGGTGCTTCCACTTGCGGACGATGCGATTCGCGATCCGGTCCGTTACTGGGATCTGGATCTGAGCCGGTCTTCGAATCTGTCATTCCAAGAGGCAAAGAACCGGGCGAGGGAGGAGTTTTTCAAAAATGTTCACCTTCATCTTCGAAGCGATGTTCCAGTGGGTTCGGCCCTGTCAGGGGGAGTGGACTCGTCCTCCATCGTGTCCGCCATGCGCCATATGAAGCAGTCCGATCTCGACTTACACACCTTCAGTTTCATCTCCGCCGATCCGG
>QZKK01000108.1 GCA_003599475.1 Desulfobacteraceae bacterium | reverse complement strand
CGGACTCTACGGATGCTTTCCCCTGATTTCACCGGTAGAATCCACCCGCTATGCATAACGATTGACTGTATCTTGTCCTTGGGATACTTGGGGAGCAAACGGCGAAAACGACATCTTCAAAGGAGACAGGTATGAAACGAATGCTCATTATAATCGGGTTGATTGTAGCGGCATCGTTGTCGGGCTGCAATACGGCCATGAAGGCGAACCTGAAGTTCGGCATGGGAAATTACCAAGAGGCGATCGCGCTTTACAAGGATTACCTGGCTCAAAACCCCAACGATGTTTCGACAAGAGCGCGCCTGGCCTATGCCTATTACAAGCTGGACCGGATGGAAGAGGCTCTGAAAGAGGCGGAATCGATCCCGAGCGGTTATGAGAGCGATTCGGAGGTCAATCTCTATTTGGGCGAGATCCTTGCCGCCTCGGGCGATTTCATGGGAGCCTCCGCCTGTTTTACCCGCTTCCGGGATGCAAACGACCCCGACCGGGAGAAGCGGTGCGGGGATACGGGGACTATTCTCAGAAGCATCGCCTACCGGATGGATGCGCGGAAGGCTCTTGAAGACGAAAAGAAAGGAATCTATCCCGAGACCGTTTCCAACCGGGTGGTCTGGACTTACTACCGGGACACCTCCAGGGACGGAAAAGCCATGACCCCGTACCGGAAAGCCCTGACAGATTATGCCATCCGGCTTCTGGCGGCAAGGGGAAAGACCTACGAGGTGATCTCGCGGGAAAGGATGCATGCCTATGTGGCGGAAATGGGGCTTGAATACGCAAACGGAATTTCCTGGTTCGCCGCCCATCGATTGGCGGCGCTGACCGGATCGGGGCAGGTGATATACGGGCATCTGGGCATGGGAAGCCCGGTAAACGGCGCTTTTAGTATGGATGTCAACGGTCATCAGACAAGTACCGGAAATAGCGGAAAGGAACGGTTTGCCGAGGAATACAGAGCTTACTTGCGCGGCTTGAGCGATCAGGATCTTAGCGACGAGTCGTCGCATGTGGCAAAGATGCTTCAAGATAGTGCTGAATCAAGTGGTGCCGTGGGCGACGACTTCATAATGACATTCGGTATGGTCCTTGGAAACGAGGAAGCGTGGAATGCATACATAACGAAGCAACTGGAAAGGGATAAGTCCCTGTTCAAGATGAAGCTGATGGGCGAGGAGCAGGCTCGAAGGCGGAGTACAAGACAGATCGCGGACCTGCTCAAGGATTTTTTTGCGTCGGTCAGAGAAGCCAATACTCAACAGACCGCGGCCGAGGCCTTCGCAGGCCCGGCAGGTAACTTACCGGGAAGAACGACCGAGATCCATGACCAGCCGATCGAAGACATTCAGAGAGTGATGGCAAAGGTCGCTTCGGATTTGTGCGGCACAGAGGGGTCAAACGATGCAATTTCTGTATGGCCTGCCCCGGCGGGAGATCATGAAACAAAGATCGGTGATTGGGGCTCAGGCATTTGGGATTCGTCATCAATGCTAACCAAAGAGGAACTGGCCAAATCGAGTGAAGAAATGGATAAGATCGATAATGAGGCAAGGGGCAATTCCAATTCGAAACCCGAACAGGTTGCCAAGGCGGCCGGTGAGGCTACGACATCCGCCATAGTGCCAGGCCAATCTATCGGCACAAGCTGTTTTACCGGAGACACCCTGGTGTTGAGACCCGATGGCGGCCGTATCCGCATTGACCAGCTCGAGGCAGGGGCTCGGGTTGCGACCTGGGACCAACTCTCGGGTCGTCCCGCGGAGGCAGTGGTCGCCGAATTCCTGCAAGCGGACTCGGATCACTACTTCCTGATCAACGGTGTGATCAAGGTCACTCAGCATCATCGGGTGCTGACCGCTCAGGGCGAATGGGTTCGAGTCAAGGATCTGAAAACCGGCATGATCCTGCAAGGTGAGAACGGCCCGCTGCCGGTGCAGAGCATCATCCTGAAACGAGGTCATTTTCCGGTCTATAACTTCGATGTGGCCCAAGGGGACAGTTTTCTGGTGGCGGCGGGTCCGGGCAACTGGCTGGTGGTCCACAATGGCGGTGGCGGCGGGAAATAGAGTCGCTAGATAAAGTCGCCTCCTAACGGAAGTCTTTCAGCCGACCGAATGCTTTTTTACGAAATCCTCGACGATCGTGATGCCGAGGCCGGGGCGTTCCGGAATTTCGAGGCAGCCGTCTTCCACCGGAAACGATTCCTCGACCAGATCGTGAAGCAGCGGATTGGCCCCCAGCGAATACTCGAGGATAAAGCCTGCGGGGGAGGCAGCGGCCACATGCATTCCGGCGGCAAATGCGGGGGCGCCGGTCCAAAGGTGCGGTGCCAGACGGAGATTGTATGAAGACGCGATGGCCGCAATCCGCATGGCCTCGGTAATCCCCCCGCAGATGGCGAGATCCGGCTGAAAGATATCCACCGCATGAAGCTCTGCGAGCGCCTTGAAATCGAAGCGGTTGAATTCGCTCTCTCCGGCTGCGATGGGGATGGCAGTCGAGGCGCGCACTTCGGCGCACCCCTCCTTATCGTCTGCGGTTACGGGCTCTTCGAGCCACATCAGGTCGCATCCTTCGACCATCCGGCAGAACTGCTTGGCTTCTGCAACCGAATAGGTGCCGTGTGCATCGCACATGAGGCCGATCTCATCCCCGATCGCTTCCCGGGCCGCTTTGACCCGTTTCGAAGAGGCGGCCACGGTCCCGTCCATCACCCCCACGCGCATCTTGACCGCTTTGAAGCCGCCCCGCGCGATGTAGCCGTTGAGCTGATCCCCGATTCCGGATGCATCGGCCCAGCCGCCGGATGCATATGCCGGCATGCGTGCAGCCGTTCGCCCTCCCAGAAGCCTCCAAACCGGTGCGTTCAACGATTTTCCGAGGATGTCCCAGAGTGCGATATCGATGCCGCTGATGGCCGAAACGGTGATCCCGCGTCTTCCGAGAAGCGGAAACACGCGGCCGTGCCTGAGCGCATAATGGGAACGGGTGCCGTTGTACATCACCTCCCACAGCCGGGAGATGTCCCGCGGGTCTTGACCGATCAGCATCGGGCCGAATTTCCCGTTGATGAGCATGGCAAGCGCCGTATTGTTGCCTTCGGAGCCGACCTCCTCCTTGGCTTCCCCGTAGCCCACGATGCCGCATTCGGTTTCGATCCGAACGAGCGTGGAATCAAAGGATGCGATTCTTCCGAAGTCACTTACATGCTGCTGTTTTTCCGGAATCGGCACATGAATCCATTTGGCTTCGATGCTTTTGATCTTCATACCGCCTCCTCTTCGTGCCTCCGCGTTTCGGTGGCTGAACGGTTATAGGTATTGACATTGAAATCGGCCTCAAATAGATGTTCCTTTCAGGGATTCGACAGCTCTCCGTTCCCGACCGGCGATCAGCGCCCGAAGATAAGCGCCCGAAGCATAAGCGATAGATAAATTCATGGCAGGATTAAATCAACAGCAATCTGCTGCCGTTTCAAGCCGTGCAGCGCATTTGTCCCAACTTCTATTCCAAAAGGGCAACCGTTCACTGGTTCGGTGTTAAAAGGTTCGACCGTTTCGCGGAAACCCCACACGACAAGGATATCTCAATGACGAATGCGGCTGTTTCTGAAACCGGAAAATGCCTCCGCTACCGGTGGCTGATATTCTGGATTCTGGCTGCCGGCTACGTGCTGGTCTATTTTCACCGGCTGTGCCCGGCGATCGTTGCCGTCGACATGATGCGGGATTTGGGAGCCGGCGGCGCGCTGCTGGGGATTCTGAGCTCCGCATACTTCTACCCTTACGCGGTGATGCAGCTTCCCGCCGGACTGCTTTCGGATTCCTGGGGTCCGAGAAGGACGATCACCCTGTTTTTCGGAATCGCCTTTGCCGGATCCCTTCTCCTCGGATTCGCCCCGTCTGCTTTTTGGGCGATTTTCGGCCGTACGCTGGTCGGTCTCGGGGTTTCGATGCTCTTTGTTCCGACGCTTAAGGTGCTTTCCGAATGGTTCCGCGTAAAGGAGTTTGCCACCATGACCGGTATTTTAATGGCCATGGGCGGGCTCGGCACTCTGACTGCGGCAACTCCACTTGCGATATTGAGCAACTGGATCGGCTGGCGGATGTCCTTCGCGGGGGTGGGATTGATCACGATTATCCTCGGGGCAATGGTCTGGCTGTTCGTGCGGGACCGTCCTTCCGATTTCGGCTGGCCGCCGGTTTCCGAGCCGGATGCACCGGAAGCGGATAAAGCGGGGCTTTTGGAAGGGATGAAAAGGGTCCTCGTACTTCCGCGGTTCTGGCCCATTGCGATCTGGTTCTTCTTCAATTTTGCATTTTTCTTTTCGTTCGGAGGGCTCTGGGGGGCTCCTTATCTCATGCAGATCTACGGGTTTTCCAAGGCCCAAGCCGGACATATCCTTTCGATGATTGCGGTCGGAATGATCGCAGGCAGCCCGATGATGAGCTTCATGTCGAATCGGATCTTCAAGGGGAGGAAGCCGGTACTCCTCCTTTCGAGTGCTTTGACTCTGCTTATGGCAATGCTGCTCGCCTTCTACACGGATCGGATCCCATACGTCGGATTCTATCTGATCTGCCTGGGGATGGGCGTTTTTTCCAGTGCAGTCGTCGTGATCGGGTTCACCGCCGCCAAGGAGCTCTTCCCGGTTCGGATCGCCGGCACTTCGACCGGGCTGGTCAACATTTTTCCGTTTTTCGGAGGCGCCGTTTTCCAGCCCGTTTTCGGATACATCCTGGAAAGTCAGGGGAGAGTAAACGGTGCTTTTACCCTGGCCGGGTACCGGCAGGGTTTCTTCATTCTTTTCCTCTGCAGCATCGTTGCGTTTCTTGCAGCGCTCTTTGTACAGGAGACGCTTGACCGCGGCCGGAACTGAAAAATTGTAGCCATTCAAAAATTTCCTCGTTGTCTTTGCCGATCCTCGTGCTTACCCTCCAACATGGAGAATGTCCAATGGAGGCGATCCGATTTCAGAGGAAGAAGAACTTTTTAAACGGTTCCTTTTTTTAAGAGGGGAGGACAGGATGAAAGCGATACGCGTACACGAGTTTGGCGGTACCGAGAAGATGAAGCTCGAGGAGGTCCCGGACCCGGAGCCGGGCCCCGGGCAGGTCGTTGTCGACATCCGGGCGATCGGCGTGAACCCCGTAGACACATACATTCGATCCGGCAATTATCATATCAAGCCGGATCTTCCGTTTACTCCGGGGCAGGAAGCGGCCGGGGTCGTGGTCGCGGTCGGAAAGGACGTAACGGCGGTAAAGAAAGGGGAAAGGGTGTACACCAGCCGGACGATTACCGGTGCCTATGCCGAAAAGGCGCTTTGCCCGGCTTCGGGGGTACACCCGGTTACGGATCAGATCTCTTTCGAGCAGGCCGCAGCGGTAAACATCGCCTACTCCACGGCCTACCAGGCGCTCTTTCAGCGGGGGCGGGCACTTCCCGGTGAAACGGCGTTCATCGACGGCGCAAGCGGTGCCGTCGGTACCGCTGCGGTACAGTTGGCGAGGAACGCCGGAATGATCGTCATCGGCACCGGAGGTTCGGAAAGGGGGAGACGATTGGTTCTAGAGCAGGGTGCCCATCACGTGCTGGACCATTCCGCAGACGGATACCACCGGAAGGTGATGGAAATCACCGGCGGCCGGGGGGCCGACGTCATCGTCGAAATGCTTTCCAATGTCAATCTCGCCAAAGATCTTACGGCGGTTGCAGTCGATGGGAGGATCGTCATCGTCGGCAGCCGAGGGACGATCGAGATCAATCCGCGGGAGGCCATGGTCCGCCGCGCCCACATCATCGGGATGCTTTTTTCCGTGGCAACGGAAAGTGAAAAGAAGCAGATCCAGGCGGCTCTTGCGGCCGGTCTTGGAAACGGCACCCTGCGGCCGATCGTCGGTGAAACATTTCCTCTGGCCGAAGCCGCCCGGGCGCACGCCCGCGTGATGGAGCCGGGGTCTTATGGAAAGATCGTCCTGGTGCGATAAAAAACCGGTATTAAACGGGAATCGATTTTTCGCCGATCCAGGTGGCATAACTCTTGGGGCGGACGCTTGCGCCGAATCGGCGGGAGTAGACCTGGGTCAATTCTGCCCCGAAGAGGCTGATCAGGGCGGAGTAGTATACCCAGACCAGCAGGACTGCAAAAGAGCCGGCGGCTCCATATGCTCCGGCAATAGCCATCCGGCCGAGGTAGATACCGATCAGGAACTTGCCCGCGGTGAAGAGGAGTGCTGTGACGGCCGCTCCGAGTCCGACACTCAGCCATGTGATCATTACGTCCGGAAGATACTTGTAGATCATGGCAAATAGAAGGAACACCACAAAAAAGGAACTGCCTGAATTCAGTATCCGCCAGACCCAAGGTACCCCGGGGATCATGGTGTCGAAGAAAGATTGCATCACGGCGATAACGGCATTGATCGTCAAAGAGACCGACAGAAGAAAACCGACGCCGAGAACGATGCTCAGAGAGCGGAGCCGGTCCATGAGCATTCCCTTCAAGAGGCTCCGTTGCGGCTTCGGGTGGACATCCCAGATCTTATTCAATGCGGCGTGAAGCTCCGCAAATACGGCAGTAGAGCCGATGAGAACCCCCAGCACACCGATGAAGGCGGCAAAGGGACTGTAGTCTGTCAATCCGAAGCTTATCATCGCCTGTTTGGCGACGGCCGCTCCCTGAGGTCCGATCAGCATTTCGATCTGGTTGAGCGCTTCCTCTTTCACTCGCTCCTTGCTGAAGATCAGGCTGACGGCCTCGACGACGATCAACAGAATCGGAGCCAGTGAAAAGACCATATAGAATGCAAGGGATGCGGCAAATCGGATGATGTTGTCGTTCCACCACTCCTGAAATGTGATCCTAAGCAGGCTCAGGAACATTTTTATATGGAATGGGTTGGCCGGGTTCAAGCCTGATCCTTCGCTTTGTGATTCCAGGGATTACCTTACCGGTTCGCTCGTTTCATACGAATTTACCATAGTCGGGATCGAATGTTAACCGGCAATTCCTGTTCAGGGTACCGGATCCATCGGTTTATCGTATCCGGTCAATTCCACGTAGCCGTGCCCCCGGATCGGCCGCCCTCCTTTGCGGCCTTCCAGCGATACGGCGCCTTCCCAGTAGGTGATCCTTGTGCTTGCCGGAGTTTTCATCTCCTGATCCGCAATCCGGGGCTGTACCTCGATTTCCAACGAGAGGGGGGGAATCCGGACCTGCCAGCGAGCCGGATAGGCGGCTCTGGAATGCGAACTTTTCCAGGAATCCAGTACCTTGATTTGGATATCCTTCAATTCCAGGCCCCGGGTGTTTCCCCTTTCATCGACAATGGTGCCGGCAGATGCCTCGGAAAAGGTTCCATCCCGGTTTCTCAGCAGGTAGATCATGATTTCCGTATTGTCTGAAAGCTGCAGCCCGAACCAGTCCCAGCCCACGATGCCGGGCTCAAGCGGTGCCGTGCTGAATTCATGATCCATCCAGGCGGAGCCTGTAACCTCATTCGACTCTCCTGAAACGGTCAGCATCCCTTCTGTTTTCACCCGGGTCAACGAGTAGTAGCAACTTGCCCGCTCTGGTGAGGAACCCTTGCGGCTGTAGCCGGAAATTCCGTGCAGGACGGGAGGTTTCGAGGGGGATCCGGTCAGGTCGAATGAAAACGTATCGGTACTTGCCCTCATCCGATGGCGGCCCCGGCCGATTTCCGCCGCCCAGTTTCCGATGAAAACAGAGGTCGTCGAATTCCCCTGCACCGCTCCCGCCAGGTTCAGGACGCCGCGGGAGATCCGCTCCGCCTGAAGATGGCGCTTCCCGGAGATGTCTGCGACGGCCGCATGGCCGAGATAGATTTGCTCCGTTCTCCAGGAAGAAGCCGGATTCGGCCAGGACGCCTCGAAGCCGGGAGGCCCGATCCGGCTCCTGAAGAAGGTGAGCTGGAAGCCGAAGGGCCTGCCGGATGCATCGGTCAGATTGCCCGTATAATACCACCATTCGGTCCGATAAGCCGGATGCGGCCCATGGTCTCCGGGAAATGCCAGGTTGCAGGGGCCGGTGACGGCGGGGTAGTCTTTTTCCCCCTCAGCGCCTTCCAGGCCGCCGGAAAAAACCGGATGCTGAAGAAGCAGGAAAAGCGCGATGGATAGAGCGGACCGCAGAATCGTTGCCGGAGGGCGGCGGAACACCATTCGGAGGGCCGGCAGCGCCGAAGCCAACGCGGTGAGAACGATCAGCGGAAGCGACATTGCAAGCGTGGTCCAATCTACGCCGAAAAGGAACGTCCAGCCGAAGGACTGGCGGTTGATGACATAGATGAGGAGGAAGGACAGGGCGAACCCGCATAAGAGACCGGCGGCTTCGCCGACAACTGCCATAAACGCCGCCTCCCAGAAGATCATGGATCGGATCTGGCCGTAGCCGGCTCCCACAGCAAACAGGGTGTTTATCTGTCCCATCCGTTCAAGGACCCGAACGGTAAGCGTAGTTGCGATGCCCAGAGCGGCGATGATCAGAGCGATCAGCAAAAGCACGGTGGTGACGGCAAACGTTTCATCGAAAACCTTGAGGATTCCCCTTCGCAGGCTCTCTCCTGCGATCATGTCCAGGTTTTCTCCGCAGCATTCGATAATTTCCCTGCGGAGTCCGGAGACGGCGCGATCGATATCCCCGGTGCGGTTTCTGAAAAAGAACCGTACTCCGCTCCAGCCGGGATCATGATAGCGGCTCACGAACTTGGGGAGCGAATAGAAAACGACCCCTCCGTCTGTCCGATAATCCCGGACGATCCCGAGAATCGGAAGCTTCACCATCGATTTTCCGATCCGGGCCTCGAACGCATCCCCTGTGAAAAGACCGGTTCGATTGGAAAATACCTCCGATACCAATACCCCCTCTCCCCGGATCACGCGCCCCAGGATACGATCGATCGTGCGGCGGCTGTTTTTTTCCGGATCTCCTTCCAGCCACACGAAAGCGCCGTATCTGAGAAAGGTTTCGATATCGAAGGCTTCGAACTCATAGGGAAACCCCTCTTTGTCCAACCGGATTCGCCGGCTGGGCACCAGATCGACGTCGCTTCGGAGGGCTCGAAGCGCATCGACGGTCGCCTGTGGCAACGGATATTGAAAACGATTGAGCTCTCCCATCTTGGCGGTCAAAAATAGATCTCCGCTTACGGTCTGGCGGGTCCAGAGTTCCACCGTCTGCCGAAAGCTGTAAATCATGATGACGATCGCCGTAAAGAGGGCTACGGCCGTCAACAACGCTCCGACCGAAACGGCTGTGCGCGTGCCGCTTTCCGTAACGTATCGAGTCCCCAGAAAGGCGGGGATGCCGCCGACACGCCGGAGCACGGGGGATGATTTTTTCCCCAGCCACTGCAAAATCCAGGGCGCTGCCATCGAAAAGCCTGCAAACAGCAGAAACATCGCAAGATAGCCGGGCAGCGGCATACCGGAGAAGCCCGGCAGTCTGGCCAGGGGAAATACGAGGAGGATGCACCCCAAGCCAATGACGGCCAGACGCAGCGGCGACCTTTGAAACCGCACCCCGTGGCGGGAAACTTCCATTGCCTCCTTGGGCGGGACCTCCATTGCCTCCTGTGCGGGCTGGAAGGCGGCCAGAACGGAAACGGTCACGGTAACAGCGAAGCTCAGAAGAATTTCCCACCCGCTCAGCGTAAGCGTTTCCACCTGCACCCGGACAAACAGGGTTGCGATGGTGCGGGTAACCCCGTGGATCAGATAACGGACCAGCAGTGCGCTGATCGGCACCGCCAGAACCCAGCCGAAAATGCCCAGAAAAGCACCCTCCGCAAGAAACATCGCAAACAGGAAGCGGCCCGAAGCACCGAGGGATCGAAGGACCGCCAGCTCATGCCGGCGGGAGGCGGCATTGAGGGCAACCAGGCTGTAGACGAGAAACATTCCCACAAAGAGCGATGCAAAGCTTAAGATGGAAAGGTTCAGTTCGTAGGACTGAATCAGCCGCTCACCGCTTACCCTCGCTGCCGAAGCGGGCTGAAGGAGGGTTCCGGGGGGAAGAGAGTCTCGGAGATCCTCAAGCTCAGATGCGGCGGCATCCTTCTTCAGACCCAGGTCGATGCGATCGACTCTTCCCAAAGATCCGGTGAACTCCTGGAAGGTGGCGATATCGACAACGGCCACCTGCCCCCCTTCGACCAGGCCCAGCTCTTCTTCTGCAAGAATTCCCAGAACACGAAAGGATCTCGTCTGACGGGTGTGTTCGAGCGTGATCCGGTCTCCGGGTCTGCAGTTGTTCTGCCTGGCCACGGGATGTCCAAGAAACAGGGTGTAAGGGTTTTTCATGAGGTCTACCCAGGGCAGGGATTCCGCAGCTTCCGTTTGAGAAATCATCCATTTCCGGAAGGATCCATCCAGGAGCGGATCGAGCCCGATCAAAAGGAACGGCTCTGAATCTTTCCGGCTGCTCCGGACATAGGTGGTCATCAGCGGCGAAGCGCCCTCTACGGCAGGATGATTCAGGATCCGGGAAATCAGGTGCTCGGAAACCTCTCCTCCGGGCTGAATCGCGGTAAGATCGGAGCGCCCGGTGAGCCGGTCCATGCTTTGCGCAAACGAGTCGGTCGAGGCGTTGACGGACAGCCGGACGCTGGTAAAGACGGCCGCTCCAAGGGCGACTCCCAGGAGCACCGCCGCGGCGCGGCCCGGAGATCTGCGCAGATTTCGAATGCTGAACCAGACATAGAGCCGGAAAAAAAAGACTAGAGCCTGCATGGGTCGTTTGCGACCCTTCCATCCTCCAGGCGGATGGTCAGGGTGGAAAAAGGATCGGCCAGATCGCTGTGGGTTGCAATCATCACCGTACGCCCCCACTTCCGGTTCAGCTCGGCCAAAAGCTCGATGACCCTCCGGCCGTTTCGACTGTCCAGGTTTCCCGTAGGCTCGTCGGCCAAGATGACCGCCGGGTCGTTGATGAGTGCTCTTGCGATGGCGGTTCGCTGCATTTCACCGCCGGAAAGCTGGGCGGGAAGGTGATCGAGCCGATCGGAAAGCGCAAGCCACGACAGCAGGTCTTGGGCTTTTCGGCGGGTTGTCGAAAAGGAGCGCCCCGCCAGGAGCGCAGGCAGGCAAACGTTTTCGAGCACGTTGAGGGTGGGAAGAAGATTGAAGGTTTGGAAAACCATCCCGATCACTTCCCTGCGGAAGCGGGTCAGGGCGGCGGCATCGCTTTTGTTCAGGTCGAATCCGGATACGTTCAAGTCTCCCTCGGTAGCGCGATCCAGCCCGGCCAGCAGAGAAAGCAGGGTGCTTTTTCCGGACCCGCTGTTTCCTTTCAAGACCACCAGTTCTCCTGCCGGGATCGTGAGGTCGACTCTGCAGATACCGACAACCTTTCTGTCTCCAAGCGGATAGATCCGGCTTAAAGATCTGGCCGATATCACAGGTTTCGGATCCTTCGTTTCCAAACCACACCCCTGCTGTTCGACTCCCGGTTCGACTCCCGGTCGTCAAAATGTCCCAATACATGTAGCATAAACACCAAAAGGGGGCCAATGCAAATGCAGATCGAAGGGTTCAGGATGAATATCGGGCGGGGAAGAATAAAATAGACCGGGAACAGAATGGGGATTGACACCCAATACGGGATGAAATAAGAGGAGCCTGCGCAATCAATCGAAATTTGACGGGCGAAATCCGATGGGAAAATCCGACCGGCTTTTTGCCGGATCGGTCCCCGGGATTCCGGTACGACGGAAGCGGTTTTTGCGGAATGAAGCCGTAGGGGTCGGGGCTCCGATGCCGACCGGAGGGTGATTCGATGACCGATACACGGACCGATTTAGCGCTGAAGAGGGAAATCCGCAGACTTGAGGAAAAGATCGAGCAGTTGGAAGCCCGGCTGAAGGAGAAGACGGCCGATCTTCTCGCAACCAGCCTTGCGTTGAGGGAAGAGGTCCGCAGAAGGGAGTCGGCCGAAACCGCCCTTGCCGAAAGTGATTCGCGCTTGCGCACCATCGAAGATACCGAATGCAGTCTGCCCCAAAAGGGGGAGGTTGAAGCAAAGCCGCCCGGTATGAAGGAAATCGATGCCATGGGGGTTCTGGTTGAGAGAAACAAGCGTTACAGGCAAGAGCTGGAGGAGAAGATACTCTACAATATCAGCCGTCTTGTCATGCCGCACATCGATAACCTTCTGGAAAGGGCACTGGATGTCGGGCCGGATCCAAACCGCGATTTGCAGGGCACCATTTCGGATGGTTCCCTTTCCCTTTATTCCGGAGAGCGGCCGGCCGAGTGCACCCGTTTAACCCGTGCTGAATCCAGGGTGGCGGATCTCCTGAGAAAAGGCCATCGAACCAGGGAAATTGCTGAAATCCTGAAGCTTTCGGACAAAACGATAGAGACCCACCGTAAAAAGATCAGAAGAAAGCTCGGTCTCAGCCATCGAAAAGCCAACTTGAGGACGTATCTGCGTTCGATTCAGCATCCGGCCGTCGAGAATGCGTCGGCATTTCAACCGTCCTATTCATCGGGTTCATCGGGCGACTTTGGGGGCTCCCATCGAGAGATCGGGGAAATCGATGACAAGCATCAGGATCACCCGCAACGCCAGCCAAAACGGCCATAGCTTTTTTAAATGAATCCGGTAAAACTGAATCAAGACGAGATCCACCTCTGGTTTGCCTTTCCGGAAGAGGCAAAGGATCCGAATCTTCTTTCCACATACGAAAAGCTTCTATGCGAAGAAGAGCTGGAGAGAAAAGGCCGGTTCTATTTCGAAAAACACCGCCATCAGTATCTGGTTGCCCGGGCGCTTGTCCGTACGACCCTTTCCCGCTACACCGGCATCGATCCGCGAATGCTTCGTTTTTTCCGGAACCGCTACGGCAAACCGGAGCTTGCGGCCGGGGAAATCGACTCTTCCATCCGGTTCAATCTTTCCCATACCGATGGGCTCGCCATGCTGGGGGTGGTCCTGGATCGGGATATCGGAGTGGATGTCGAAGACATGGGCCGCCTGGAAGTGTCATCGGGCCTGGCCGAGCGGTTTTTTTCCCCCAACGAGGTCAAAGACCTGGCATCGATTCCGGAAGATCTGAGGCGGAGCCGCTTTTTCGATTATTGGACCCTCAAAGAATCCTATATCAAGGCTTGCGGCATGGGTCTTTCGATTCCGCTGGACCAGTTCGGTTTCGTTATTCCGGAAGGATCTCCCCCCAGGATTTCTTTTTCTCCGCAGCGCACCGACGACCCCCTGCATTGGCAATTCCGGCTTTTTCATCCGACCGATCGCCATAGAGCGGCCGTTTGCGTGCGTTCGCACCGGATCAAGTACCGATTTTCAATCAAAAGAACAACCCCGATGGTGGATGAGAAGGATTTTTTGAGCGAACCGTCCTCTCTCCATTCAGACAGATGAGAAGATTCGGCGGAACCTTCAGGGCATTCGGCGAACGCGGCTACCTCTTGCTGTGGTCGACCAATTGCCTTTCGGATACGGCACGCTGGATGCAGATGACGCTTGTCGCCTGGCTTGTCCTGGAGCTTACCGATTCTTCCTGGAGCGTCGCACTGGTGGGATTCTTTTTTTTCCTCCCCACCCTGGTGCTCGGACTCGGCGGCGGGGTGCTCGCCGACCGGGTGGATCGCAGGCTTTTGCTGATCGCCACCCTCTCGGTAAACATCGCGGCAAGTCTCGGGTTTACGGCTCTGCTCGCGATGGGCGCGGTGCGGGTGTGGGAGGCGTATCTGACCATTCTGATCAACGGGGCGGCATGGGCCATCGGATTCCCCTCCCGCCGGGCATTGATTTTCGATCTTCTGGGGGCTCAGGTGGTTACAAACGCGATGGCGCTGGATACGCTGGGCATGAATATCAGCCGCGTCCTCGGACCCGGTATGGGAGGCGCCTTGATCTCTCTGACGGGAGTCTCAGGCGGCTACGCTGCCGTGACACTTTTTTATGCCTCCGCGTTTATCCTCCTTTTCCCCTTGAAGATAAAACGACCCCAGAGACGGGAATGCCGGAACGACAGCTTTTTATGCAGCCTCCTGGAGGGGTTCCGCTACATTCACCGGATTCCGACGCTGCTTGCCGTCGTATGGATCACCGTGGCGATGAATCTCTTGCTTTTTCCTTACATGCCGATGGTATCGGTCATCGCCCGCGATGTGCTCCACGTCGGTCCCACGCTCATGGGACTGCTTCAGGCTGCACAGGGATTCGGTGCGGTATTCGGTTCGATCCTGATTGCGTCTGCAGGAAGCATCGTCTATCACGGCCGGATCTTTGTGGCCGGGGCTCTGGTGTCTTTTATCGGGCTCGGTGCATTTTCCCTGTCCGGTTTTTTTGCCGTTTCTTTTCCGAGCCTTCTCTTTCTCGGACTGGGCTCGGCCGGCTTTTCGACCATGCAGGCTGCAACCGTCCTGCTCGTGGCAAAGGAAGAGATGCGGGGACGCTCCCTCGGGGTGGTGAGCCTGGCCATCGGAGCAGGCCCCCTGGGGTCGCTGGCGCTCGGGGCGGCATCCGACGCCCTCGGAGCGGTTTCAGCCCTTGGGATGAACGCATTTTTGGGGTTTTTGGCGGTAGCGGCAATCACAGCCGCACTTCCGTTGATTGCCGGCCGCACGGAACCGGATGCGGAATCAGTCCGCCTCCGGTAGGGGCTTTGGTACGCGCCCCCCGTTCAATCCCGCTTCCGCTGCAGGATTCCGGGTTGGTTTTCGTGATCGCTTCTGCAGGACGGCGCCCAGGATGCCCTGCGGGAGAAAAATAATGAACAGGATCAACATCAGTCCATAGATGGTGTTATCCAGCCCCACCATATGGGTTCCGATCAGAACCCGCAGGAATTCGGCGAGCGAAATCGTAATCACGGCACCCACGGTGGGTCCGAAAGCGACATACATCCCCCCTGCAATGACGGCAAACACGATCTGAAGGGATATGCCGACTCCGGAGACCGTATGCGGGTTGATGTACATCAGATACTGGCCGTACAGGATTCCTCCGAATGTGGTCATCCCCACGCTGAGCATGGTAATCCGCAGTTTTTGCCGTGTGACATGGATGCCGATCGAGGCGGCGGCATCCTCATTTTCGGAGATGGCCTCCAACGCATACCGCTCCATGCTGGAATCGACTCTCTTCCACATCCAGATCCCGAAAGCCCAAACGCCCAGGGCGATGAGATAGAACGTGTCCTTGTCCGCAAACTGCAGGGCGAAGATGGACCTTCCTCCTCCGTATCGCGCCGGCGTCATTCCCAGGTCCCCCCCGGTATAATCCCGCAAAGCCATGATGATCATCCGAATCACCTCGCTCAATGCCAGGGTGACCAGGGCAAAATAGTGCCCGATGATTCGGAATCTGAAGCAGGGATAGCCGATCAGTACGCCGACACCCAGGGAGAGCAGGAGCCCAAGCGGGATGCCGATCCAGGGCGTGATGGAGAAATAATTCCATAGCATGGCCACGGTATAGGCGCCGATTCCCATGAAAGCGCCGTGGCCAAGCGATACCAGGCCGAAGCGCCCCATCAGGGACCAGCTCGTATAGGTATAGCTCCAGATGAGGATCAGGATGAGTACATGCATGTAATATTGGGGAATGCCGATAAACGGCAGAGAAACGAGCGCGGCGGCTCCGATGAGATAAAGCAATCGATTCATGAACGGCTCCCGAGGATCCCCTGCGGCCGGATGAACATCATGATGATGAATATCGCAAAGGCGACGACGTACCCCCATTCGAGTTGAAAGTAGAATCCTCCGACGGCGATGACCTGACTGAAGATAAAGGCTGCGATGAATCCGCCGACCATGTTTCCCAGACCGCCCAGCACGCAGATCATGAAGGTGATGGGTCCGAAGGAAAGCCCGATGGCCGGATGGATGTCGTATTGGAGCACCAGCAGGCAGGCGGCCAGCCCCGCAAGGCCTCCTCCGACGGCGGAGGTGACCAGATAGATCTTTTTGCTGTTGACGCCCATCAGGACCATCACCTCCCGGTCTTGTGAAATCGCCCGGACCGCGGTTCCGATGTAGGTCTTTCCGAGCAGCAGATACAAAAAAATCATGCCGATCAGCGCCGTGCCGAAAGTCAGCAGCCGGGCAAAGCTGATATACATGCCGAAGATTTCCAGAACGGGCAGACGGAGGCCGATATTGCGAAACTCGATTCCGAAAAGCAGCGTCGTAAAGCTCTGGAGGAAGAAAAGCAGCCCTCCCGTTGCCAGGAGCTGGTTGATTGGGGCCGACCCGAGGATCGGCGAAATGATCAGAAGATGCACCAGATATCCCAATGCTGCAGCCGCTGCGACGCCGGCGATAAATGCCGGGAGCAGCGGAATCCCGAATTTGGTGTAGAGAAAGAAAACGGTATACATCCCGAGCATCACCAGTTCGGCATAGCAGATCCATACCACATCGATGACGCCGAAGATCAGGTTCAGCCCGAGGGCCAGAAGCGCCAGCACCCCGCCAAACAGAAAGCCATTGATAATCGTTTCCAGAAGATAGATATCGAACATGAAGTTACACCCCTATATAGGCTCTGCGGATCTCTTCGCTGCCGAGCAGTTCCGCAGAAGTGCCGGCGGTTTTGATGCGCCCCACTTCCAGCAGGTAGGCCCGGTCCACAACCTTGAGCACCTGCCGGATATTCTGTTCCACAATCAAAACGGTGAACCCTTTCTCACGGATCTGTTTAATCAGTTCGAAAATCCGCTGGACGATCACCGGCGCCAAACCGGCCGACGGTTCGTCCATCAGCAGCAGCTTGGGGTTTGACATCAGCGCCCTGGCGATGGCACACATCTGCTGCTCCCCCCCCGAAAGGGTTCCCGCAAACTGCGCGCACCGCTCGGCAAGGATCGGAAACAACTCATAAACGAATGCCAGGCGAGTCTTGTACTGATTTCTTGCCGAAGGGGTAAACGCTCCCATTTTCAGGTTGTCTTCAACGGACATCCGTGGAAAGAGACGCCTGTTTTCGGGGACATGGGCAATGCCCAGCTCGATGATCGAATGGGGCGGGACGGTCCGAAGATTCTTCCCTTCCATGGCGATTGTCCCGCCGGCAGGCGCAAGCAATCCGGAGATCACCCGAAGCAAGGTGGTCTTGCCCGCACCGTTGGGTCCGATGACGGCAACCGCTTCCCCCTGTTCGACGGATAAACTGAGATTGAAGAGCGCCTGGAACGATCCGTAGCAGGCATTTACCCCGTTGAGTTCGAGCACTCCGATTCTCCTTCAGGTTTCACACAAGCTTGACTTCTTCCTTGCCGAGGTAAACCTCGATGACCCTCGGATCCTCCGCCACCCGATTGGGAAGGCCCTCTGAGATCTTCTTGCCATGATCCAGCACAATCACACGATCGACGACCCGCATCAATACCCCCATGATGTGCTCCACCCAGATGATCGTAATCCCCTTCTCATTGCGGATCGCCTCTAGCATGCGGGCGGCCTGTTCCATCTCGGCTTCATCCAGTCCCCCGAGGCTTTCATCCGCCAGAAGGAGCTTCGGTTGGGTGGAAAGGGCCCTTGCCAGCTCCAGTTTCTTCAACCCGGCGGCCCCCAGATTGTCTACAGAGGCTGCTGGATTTACGGGCAGATTGACGAGTCTCAGCGCTTCGATCGCCAGTTCTTCCGCCTGGAGTCTCGAAATGGTTCTACCATGCCCGAAGTAGGCGGCAACCCTGACGTTGTCTAGGATCGACAGCTTCCGGAACGGTCGCGGGATCTGGAAGGTTCGGCCGATCCCCAGATGACAGATTTTATCCGGGGAAAGGCCTTCGATCTCTCTGCCGCCGAAACGGATGGATCCGGCAATCGGCTTCAGGACGCCGGAGATGAGGTTGAACAGGGTGCTCTTTCCCGATCCGTTGGGTCCGATCAGCCCTAAAATCTCCCCTTGATTCACTTCGAAGGAAACGTTGTCGATGGCGACGAATCCTCCGAAGCGCATGGATATGTTTTCAACCGCCAGCAACCCGCACCTTCCTTTCGGTATTCCCTCTATTTTGCGGCATAGGGGTGGGATGCGGGAAGCGGCAGGATCGGATCGATGGTCTGCAAGGCAACGGGCCAGACGATCTTTGTCTTGCCGTCGACATACTGCATGACCACAGGGGCCGAGCGCTCGTTCTGCCCGGACAATTCATGGCCGGGGGGAAAGAACTTCACCCCGTATCCCTGAATCGTACCGCCATCGGGGATATCGGAATCCAAGGCGGCTTTGCGCAGGGATTCGGGATCATATCCGCCGTATTTTGTAATGGCTCTGGGCAGCACATCGGTCAGAAAGATCCAGGTATGATTGAATCCCATGCTGGCATGTGGGGGTACTTCCTTGACCCCCTTGATGGCGATATACCGCTTCACCATTTCAGCGGCCAGATCCCCCAATCCGGGTGCCAGGGATTTGGGGTTCAAAAGTTGGGCGGCGACAGGGTCCACGTTGAACGTGTAATTTACATCCTCGCCGAAGGTGGCGATCAGTTTATCGATCTGGGCATACCCGGCCCCATGGCCGATGAGGGCTTTGAATTTGAGGCCGAGCTCCCGTCCCTGCCGAAGCAGAAGCGTGATATCCGGGTTGTACCCGGTATGGAGAATGACATCCGGGCGAGCCCGCTTCAGTTTGGTCACCAGTGACGATAGATCGGGAGCGGTGGCGGCATACCCTTCTTTGAGGACGATATTCATGCCGTGCGCTTTGGCACCGACTTCATTTCCCAGGGCGATTCCGGCGCCGTAAGGTCCGTCTTCATGGATGATTGCCACCCGGACATCCTTGACTTCCTTTCCGAGCCTCGATTTGGCATAGTGGGCGATAAAATCCGGAGAAGCCAGGCCATACTGGTCGCTGTGAACCTGGGGCCGGAAAACATACTCGAGATTTCGACGTTTCAGTACATCGGAGGCGACGCAGATATTGGCCCACATGAATTTTTTCTGAGCGTCCACTTTGGCGGCCAGAGGTACGCATTGACCACTGGCATAAAGCCCGAGGATCAGATCCACTTTTTCCTGGTTGAGCAGCCGCTCGGCTTCGTTGATGGCCACCTCCACCTTGCTCTGCGCATCGGTGTAAATGGCATTGATCTTGTACCCTTCGACACCGCCTCTTTCATTGATCATATCGATCGCAATCTTTGTGCCGACGGCTCCGGGCTCGGAACCGCCTGCGGCGTAGGGACCGGTGTAGTCGAAGATGACACCGATCTTGATCTCCTTTGCAAAGGCGGAAGTGCTGAACAGGACGAGCAGAATTGAAATGCCAACCAACCATGTCAATCGACGATTTATCTTCATTTCAGACCCTCCCTTTCCAGGTTAAATAGAAATCCGGACATCCGCGCGGCTCCATGTACAGAGCGGCGGGTCCACGTCCTTTGAGAATTGATCACTTCCTTTGAAAAAGAGAATAAACGAATCGACTGGAACGTGCAGACTTGAAGAATCCCCCGCTTGACAGTCGATACTAAAAAACGGAATCGGGTGTCAAGGAGAAAAATCGGCGGAGTCCGGACGATTTCATTTTGGACGGGAATCGATCATCGCGGGAGGTCAGCTCTCGACAAAAATGAGCTCGACGGCTCCGATTTTACCGAAATCGGCGACGATGTGATCGTTTGGGCGTGCATAGTAGACGTCGGTACAAACGCCCGTGCTGACCAGATCCCCTTTCTTGAGAGATTTCCCATGGTCGATCAGGGCATTGGCCAACCAGGTCAGAGAATTGAGCGGATGACCCAATACCGCAGATCCCTGTCCCTTGAGCTTGCCTTCTCCGTTTACAAAAAGCGTTGCCTCGTGTGCACCGAGGTCGAGATTTTTCCAGGCACGGAAGGATTCGCCCCGGATCCATGCCCCATGGCAGGCATTGTCTGAGATCAGAGACGGCGCTCCCACAACCGTCCAATCGGTAAAGCAGGTCTCCACGATTTCGATCGCAGGAATCACGGCAGCCGTTGCAGCGGAAACCTCCTCGACCTGGTAAGCGGATCCCTTGGACGGGAGATCCTGCGCCAGCTCGAAGGCAAATTCCGTTTCGATCAATCGCATGGGAAAATCTCCGCCTTTCAAGCGGACGGGGCTGGAATGGAAGAAAGAGGAAAGAAGGCGGCCGTAAAAGGGGGTCCGGATCCCTAAAAATTCCTGCGCCAACCGGTTCGTGCAGGCAACCTTGTATCCGACCGGTTTCCCGCCGAATCTTCCGGTAAGCCGTTCGACGACTTCCTCTTGAATGCGATAGCCTGCATCCGTGTCGAGCGGTCGAAGATCCTGCGGAATGGCTGGCTCCCGCCGGTGCTCGAAACGAAGGCTTCCAATAAACTCGGCTGCGGCTTTCTTCGACATTTTTTGCTTCATCGTCTTTGCTCCCTGAAAAGAAATTGAAGAGTGTTTTGCTATGCGATCGAGAATCACTTTATCAAACCCCTGCAGGCAGTCAACTCATAAGTCGGGCCATAAGTCGCGCCAAGATTGCTCTTTACAGGCCGTCTGGTTTGTTGCTATCAAGATGGGTTGTCTGTATCGATCATTACGCTCGATTTACGCATCGGGTTCATGCATCAACGGAGCTTCAAAATCAGAAATCAGAAGGAGGTCGTCGGATGGACTTCAAACTTTCCAAGGAACTCGAGATGCTCAGGAAATCGGTTCGGGAATTTGCCGTCAAAAAGATCGCCCCGAACGTAGACGAGTGGGATAAGAACCATTACCTGCCGTACAAGGAGGTGATGAAGCCGATGGGAGAGCTGGGGTTCTTCGGCACCGTGATCCCGGAAAAGTACGGCGGGGAAGAGATGGGGTGGCTGGCCGCCGCAATCGTTACCGAAGAGATCGCAAGGGTTTCAAGCTCTTTGAGGGTTCAGGTCAACATGCAGACCCTGGGGTGCGCCTATACGATCCATCACTACGGAAGCGATCTGCTGAAGGAAAAATACATCCCGAAGCTGGTCAGTGCCGAATATATCGGCGGCTTCGCCATCACGGAGCCGGATGCGGGATCCGACGTCATGGCCATGCTGTCCACGGCCGAGGACAAGGGCGACCACTGGCTGCTGAACGGTTCAAAAACCTGGATTTCAAACGCCAACTGCGCAGACGTGCTCATCTACTATGCGTATACGGACCGTTCTCAAAGCTCAAAGGGGCTCTCCGCATTCGTGATCGAGCCCAAGAACTTCAATGGGATCAAAACCTCGCTGCTTGACAAAATGGGTTCCTATTCCTCTCCTACGGGTGAAATATTTTTAAGCGGAACAAAGGTTCCGAAAGAAAACATCATCGGCAAGCCCGGAGACGGCGCCCGGATCGTTTTCGGGTCCTTGAACCAGACCCGCCTGTCGGCTGCCGCAGGTGCTGTGGGGGTCGCCCAGGCCTGCCTGGAGACGGTCGTTCAATACTGCAGCGAGCGCAAACAATTCGGAAAGCCGATCGGCGAATTCCAGATGAACCAGGACATGGTCGCCCAGATGGCCACGGAAATCGAGGCCGCACGGCTCCTGGTCTACAAAGCGGCCTGGGTCAAGGACCAGGGCAATTTGAACAACGGGCTCGATGTGGCCATGGCCAAATATTTCGCCGGGGAGGTGGTCAGCAAATGCGCCAACTACGCCATGCGGATCCTGGGGGCATACGGCTATTCCACCGAGTATCCGGTCGCCCGGATCTATCGGGATGCCCCCACCTATTACATGGTGGAAGGCTCGGCCAATATCTGCAAGTGGATCATCGCCATGGATCAGCTCGGCATCCGGAAGGCAAACAGGTAGACCCATTTTGGATTTTAGATTGAAGATTTTAGATTGCGGATTGCAGATTTTGGATTTAGCCCGCAACCCGTAACTCGTAACCCGCAACTCGGAGGCTTCATGGGAGATGATATCGTCGAGAAAACCAGGAAGACGGCGGCGCTTTACTTCGAAGGATACAAGGGGGAGCGGCCTTTCGACCTCTGGCGGGCCTTCGATAAGGATCTGGCAAAAGATCTTTCCCTTTTTATCACAGGCCGGATGTATGCAAGGGAGAAGATCCCCCACACCACCCGGCAACTGATCACGGTCGCGGCACTGACGGTTTTGGCCCGCGCGGACGAGCTGAAGCTTCATATCCACGCCGCATTGAATGTGGGGTGCAAGCCGGAAGAGATCGCCGAAGTGATCTTTCAGACTTCGCTTTACGGTGGCGTTCCGGCCACCAACTCCGCTCTTGCCATACTGAAATCGGTGTTGGAAGAAAAGGGGTTGTGGCCGCTCGTCCCCTGAAGTCTCCCGAACTTCCGGCTTGACTTGGAATCCGGGATGAAATAACAATTATTTTTTGCCGAAACGGAAGCCCCCGAAGGGAAGAACTGCGGCACAACCGCTTTTGAGTTTTGCCCTATGCTCCAATGCCCTATGCCCTATGCCCTATGCTTTTACTCTTAACCATCGAATCCTAGGAGGTCAGAATTATGGCACAGGAAATCACCGCACCGCTTGCAGGGAAAATTCTTCAGTTGAATGTCAAAGCCGGCGCTAAGATCGAAGAGGACGAAGAGGCGTTGATCATCGAGGCGATGAAAATGGAAACTCCCATCTATGCCCCGTGCGACGGTACGATCAAGGAAGTCAGGGTAAAAGAGGGAGATATTGTCGAAGAGGATCAGGTATTGATCGTTATTGAAGAGGGAAAATAAGGGAGGCGACCCATGAGACCTTATTTCGAAAAAATGGCGGAAATCGGACAGCCGCTCAAGCCCGGCCAGATCAAGCGTTCGGAGGAGAACGTCAAGAAGATCAAAGAAGAAGAGGGAAAAGTGGCCCGGGAAGTGGAGAGGGTCAAGTCGGCCGGCCTGCCCCAGGAAAAAATCAATGCCAGAGGGCAGTGGACGATCTGGCAGCGGCTCGAATACCTTCTGGATCCCGGAACCTGGTGCCCGCTTCACACCCTGTACAACCCGATGGATAACGAGGAGGGGACCACCAACGTATTCGACGGCCTGGGGAAGATTTCCGGGAAATGGGCTGTAATCATCGGATTCGACAACAAAGTCCTTGCCGGCGCCTGGCTGCCGGGCCAGGCCGAAAACGTCTTTCAGGTGACCAACCTTGCCAAGCTGCTGAACCTTCCGCTGGTATGGCTGGTCAACTGCAGCGGGGTAAAACTGCCGGAACAGGAAAAATTCTATGCAGGCCGCCGCGGGTCGGGAACAACCTTTTTCCGGCATGCGGAGCTGGAGCAGATGGGAATTCCGATTCTGGCCGGAATTTACGGAACCAATCCTGCAGGCGGCGGATACCAGGGGATCAGCCCGACGGTTCTCTTTGCGCACAAGGACTGCAACATTGCCGTGGGCGGGGGCGGGATTTTAAGCGGGATGTCTCCGAAAGGGTACTTCGATTCGGAAGGGGCCGAGATGCTGATCGAGGCGGCCCGCAAGTACAAAGCCGAACCGCCGGGGAGCGTCAAGATTCATTACGACGAAACCGGCTTTTTCCGGTATGTTTACGAGGATGAACAGGGCGTGCTGGACGGATTGAAGGACTACATGAAGGACATTCCGGCATACCATCCCAAATTCTTCCGGATTGCCCAGCCGAAGGCGCCGAATTTTCCGGCCGATGATCTATACAGCCTGGTTCCTTTCAATCAGAAACAGGTGTACAGTTTCGACGAGGTGCTCTCGAGGCTGGTGGACGGAAGCGAACACATGGAGTACCGTCCCGGCTACGGCCCCGAAGTCTATACGGGGTTGTGCAAGGTGGACGGCTTCCTGGTGGGCTGCATCGGAAACCGCCAGGGGTATCTGGGGAAAAATTACCCTGAGTATGCCGATTATCCGGGAATCGGGGGCAAGCTCTACCGGCAGGGGCTGATCAAAATGAACGAATTCGTCACCCTCTGCGGCCGGGACCGGGTGCCGATCATCTGGTTTCAGGACACATCGGGCATCGACGTGGGGGATATTGCCGAAAAAGCGGAACTGCTGGGCCTCGGGCAATCCCTGATCTACTCCATCCAGCAGACCGCGGTTCCGATGATGCTGGTGGTGTTGAGAAAGGGGACTGCGGCCGCGCACTACATCATGGGCGGGCCGACCGCCAATCGCCACAACGCCTTTACCCTGGGAACGCCCACGACGGAAATCTATGTCATGCACGGCGAAACGGCGGCGGTGGCCTCCTATTCCAGGCGATTGGTAAAAGAGAAAGACTCGGGGAAACCGCTTGAGCCGGTCATCGATGCCATGAACAAACTGGCCAGAGAGTATCACGAGAATTCCCGGCCCATCTACTGTGCAAAACACGGGCTCGTGGATGAGGTGGTTCAGATGAATGCCATCCGTAAGTACCTTGCGGCGTTTGCGGGTGCGGCCTATCAGAATCCGAGATCGATCTGCCCGCCGCACCAGATGCTGCTGCCCCGCAGCATCCGGGGATAGCGGGGACTTTAAGGAGAGATACATGCCCGAAGAACCCCATCAGGAAGAGCTCTATGATCTCATCATCGTCGGCGGAGGTCCGGGCGGGCTTTCCGCCGGGATCTACGCCATGCGGGCGGCGCTCAGAACACTTCTGGTGGAAGCGGCCGTACCCGGGGGGCAGATCGTCAATTCGGATGAGGTGGAAAACTACCCCGGGTTCATCCATCTGACCGGCGCCGAGCTCGGAGAGAAATTCGCCGAGCATGCCCGGCATTACAGCCTGCCGATGATCTCACGCCAGGTGACCGCCGTCGAACCCGGGCTCGAATACCACCGGGTTCGACTCGAAAACGGAGACAGCTACCGGACCCATACCGTGATCCTTGGAACCGGGGGCCACCCCCGGAAGATGTTCATTCCGGGCGAAGATGAATTCTACGGGAGGGGGGTATCCTACTGTGCGGTCTGCGACGGTTTTTTTTTCCGGAACAAGACCGTTGTGGTGATCGGAGGCGGGGATTCCGCCGTCGAAGAGGCGCTCTATCTTTCAAAGCTCGCCTGCAAGGTCTATCTCGTTCACCGAAGGGACACGCTCCGGGCGGGGATGATTCTACAGGAGCGGGTAAAGGCGGAATGCAAGATCGAAATTCTCTGGAATACGGTCGTTACCGAAATCAAGGCGGATGAGCAGGGGGTCAATGCCGTCAATCTGAAGGACACCCGCACCGGCAGCAAGCGGGAGCTTGCAATCGACGGGGTATTCATCTTTATCGGCTTTAACCCGAACAACAAGCTGGTTCCGGCCGGAACGAAAATGAACGCCGACGGATACGTGATGACGGACGATAAGTGCGAAACCAACATCCCCGGAATTTATGCCATCGGCGACCTCAGGGAAAAATATGCCCGGCAGATCGTGATCGCAGCCTCCGACGGCTGTACCGCCGCGCTGGCTGCGGCGCGGTACGTCGAGACGAAAAAAACCGGAGAGGACGTCTGTGAGCTGCCGGGTGAACCGCGATAGCGGACATCGTTGAAGCAGAAACTTCAGGTAGCGGTCCGGACGCTGGTCGAACACGTCTGCCGATCCGGAGATCTCGAGTGCGGATTTTTCGGCGGCAGCCGGGCCGTGGAAGGAATCCGGGCTCATCAGGCCGTCCAGAGATCGCGGCCGGATACCTACACCCCCGAGGTCCGGGTCTCCCACCAGATCGAGACCGATCGTTTCATCCTCGCGGTAGAAGGCCGAATCGACGGCATCTACCGCGAGGATGACCGGAGCTTTGACCGGAGCTTTGACCGGATCTCGGATCGGGTCGTCATCGATGAAATCAAAACCACCTTCCGAGAAATTGCAGAACAAGACGATCCGATCCACCCGATCCACTGGGCGCAGGCAAAATGCTACGCCTACATGTACGGGTACACCCATGGATTGGAAAGTGCCGCTGTCCAGCTTACCTACTACCGGTTCGATACCGGCGAGATTCGCGAGGTTCGGAAGCATTTTTCGATAGAGGAGCTCAAGGCCTTCTTTACGAGCCTGGTCGAGCCGTATCTTTCCTGGGCCGAGGCGATGATCGACTGGTACGCTCTCCGCGATGATTCGCTCAAACGCCTCGCATTTCCGTATGCCGGCTACCGAACGGGCCAGCGGGAGATGGCAGTCGAGGTCTACCGCGCCGTAAAGCAGGGGAATCAGCTTCTCATTCAGGCTGCAACCGGGATCGGGAAAACCATGGCCGCCCTCTATCCCGCCCTCAAAGCGCTGCCGGAAGGCTCGATCTCAAAGGTTTTCTACCTGACCGCAAGGACGACCGGAAGGGCGGTGGCGGAAAAGGCGTTGGACGAGCTCAGGGGAAAGGGCGCAAGATTGAAATCGCTTACCCTCACCGCCAGGGATAAGATCTGCTTCGATTCCGAAAGCGCCTGTACGCCCGAGGAGTGCGAATACGCCAGGGGACACTTCGACCGGCTCAACGGGGCTCTGCAGGAGATCTTTCTCCTCGATGCCTTTACCCGGGAAGCGATCGTTCAGGCCGCCCGGAAGCATCGGGTCTGCCCGTTTGAATTTTCCCTTGAGCTGGCGCTCTGGGCGGATTGCATCGTTTGCGACTACAACTACGCATTCGATCCTCGGGTTTTCCTGCGCCGGTTTTTCATGGAAGAAAACAACGGATATCTTTTTTTAATCGATGAGGCGCATAATCTGGTGGATCGGGCGCGAGAGATGTTTTCTGCGGAAGTATGGAAGCAGCCGTTTCTTGACCTCCGTCGCGCTTTGAAAAAGGAGCTTCCTGATTTGCACCGGCAGATGGGCCGAATCAATGCGGTTTTCGTCAAACGCCGGAAGGCCTGCGAGGCGGCAGGGAACAGGATGGCGGAAAAGGATCCTCCGGAAGATCTGCTGCCGATGTTGCGGCGGTTTCTGATCAGCGCCGAACGCTGGCTCACGAAAAATATCAAGTCTTCCTTTCGGGAAGATCTTCTTGCCCTTTTTTTCGCCGCCGGCGGCTTCATCAAAATCTCCGAACAGTACGGCGAAAACTACACCACCTGTATGGAAAAAACCGGAGAAGATCTCAAGATCAGGCTCTTTTGCACGGATCCGGCCGCTCCTCTGGGAAATGCACTCGCCCGATGCCGAGCCGCCGTATTTTTCTCGGCGACCCTGACGCCGATGGCGTATTTCAAAAAAGTTTTCGGATGCGATCCGGCCGCCCGCGAGCGGATATATCCTTCCCCTTTTCCGCCGGAAAACCTCTTCGTGCTGTTATCCGATCGGATTTCCACCCGCTACCGGCACCGGACGGAAACAGCCGGTGCGGTCACCCGTTTCCTTTTCCGCTTCGTCAGCGGCAAAGCCGGCAACTACCTGCTCTTTTTCCCCTCTTACGAATACATGAACCGAATCCATGCCGGATTTTCGGAACGGTACCCGGAGGTCGACACCCTGCTCCAGGCAACGGAAATGACCGAAGATGAAAGAGACCGTTTTCTTTCATGGTTTTCAGCGGATAGAATGAAATCGCGTGCGGGGTTCGTGGTCATGGGAGGGATTTTCGGAGAAGGGATCGACCTTGTGGGGGAACGCCTGTCGGGGGCTGCCATCGTCGGTGTCGGCCTTCCGGGGATCTCGCTGGAAAGAGATCTGATTCGCGATTATTTCGACCGGCATCTTCAAGCCGGATTTGAATTCGCATACCTGTTTCCGGGGATGATTCGGGTGCTTCAGGCGGCCGGGAGAGTCATCCGCACGGAAAACGACCGGGGGGTCATCCTCTTGATCGAGCAGCGTTTCGCCACCCTGCAATATCGGAGGCTTCTTCCCGAAAACTGGCGGCCGATCCGAGTCGATGAGGGTATCGAATTCGAAAAAACCCTCGGACGGTTCTGGGGCCCGGGATAATGTCCAATGTCCAATGAAGAATGCCCAATTTCCAAAAGAAAGGAATCAATGCCCAATTTCCGATCAAGCGTTCCTCCAAGTCATAGGTTCCCTTCGACATTGGTCTTCTTCCTTGTTTATTGGACATTTCACATTGGAAATTTATATTTTTCGCTGTCGTTTCTTCCCTTGTTTATTGGACATTTCACATTGGACATTGGAAATTTCCCTCACCAGTTTTCCCACCGCCATGCATTCCAATCCGAACGGCAGGTATCCGGCGTAGCCAAGGAGGGGCATTTCAAAGACAAGAAACCGCTGGACCAGTGGAACCGTATATTTCCACTTGGCGAGGCTGTAAAAATTCCAGGTCTCCCAGAAGAGGCCGCAGATCAGGGCGGCAATGGCCGAAGAGACGACAAGGTCCCAGTTGCCTTCCGAAACATCCGAAAAGACGTTGGGTTCTCCCATCCATGTCTGCAGGGAAACGATGATCAGAAGCGGCGATATCCAGAGCAGCGAAAAAAGGGCATTCGGAAAGATGCCGATTCCCGCCAGTCCCAACCCGGAAGCGACAAGGACAGCCCCTGCAAGCCCTTTCGGATGCCTGACCCGGATCGGGAAAAGACCCTGAAACCGGCACATCCAGCCGAACCCGCGCACCCACTCCTGAACGCTCAATACCGCCGGGAGCACGGTTGAAAACGGCAGCGTGGCATACCAGAAATATTCCCAGGGGCCGAAGCTGGCGCCCACATAGTACCAGTTCTGGACAAAGCGGTTGAGGTATTCGAAAAACCACCAGAAGAGTGCGCTGAAAGGAAACAGCGAAAGGAAAAAAGCGGTTCGATCGGTAAGCAGGCATCGGCCGCTTCGTCGACAGGTCAGCGCGTTGACGGTAAGAATCAGCGAGAGCCAAAGCGGAGTGAATGTGTGAGGCTGAAAGGCGGCAAACCAGGGAAAGCGGGTCCACGCCAGAATCCAGGCAAGGATCCCGGAACCGATTCCCACTCCCCCCCACCAGGGAAAGGAGGCTCGGCGACTGCCGGCAGGAGGCCCGCTGCACCCGATTTTTACCGCTGCTATGATCAAGGGGGCGGTGAGTAAGGCGATGAATGCGGCATAGGCGAAAAATGCAGCCAGGGAAAACAGCGCATGATCGACGTACCTGCTTTGGGGCGGAAACTCCAGATACCGTTCGACGGGGTATCCGGCCAGGACGATTCCCAATAGCGGCAGCCCGATGAGCATGCCGCCCATGATGAGGAATTTGAGGAAAAAGCGGTGCATTTCCCTATGGAGTGTTCAGCGTTCAGTGTTCAGCCGGGCCGGCGGCCACAAGCGTTCCCCGTTCAGAGCTGCCGATGACGCCGAAGCGGCCAGTTTGGTCAAAGAAAGAACCTTCCAACGGTTTGGGTCATCCGAATTTTGTATTTTGGATTTTTTTCGAATTTCGATATTCGGATTTCGAATT
>QZKK01000230.1 GCA_003599475.1 Desulfobacteraceae bacterium | reverse complement strand
ACATCGTGACGCCATAAAATCGGTTTCACTATTGCTTGAGCCGAATTTTTCTTGGCGAAATTTAAGTAAAATATGTCCTTTATGGATGGACACTAGGTAATTTTTTAAATTTTGGGGCGAACCGATTCTCGGTGATGGGCAGAATCCGCCCCGTCGCAGGTAGAATTTAAAGCACGAGAAAGCAGCGACCGGAATCGGTTTTTCTTCCCGCTTTCAGCTTTGAACTTTCAGCGCATTTGGAAGCCTCGATCCGGAAGGCGTCCAGAGGCATTTCTGTCTTCCCCGATACGATCAACTCGCTGACCGCTTTTCCGGTCGCGGCGCTGTCGCGGATGCCGTCTGCAGCGAACCAGAGTTCCTTGACATATCTCGATAAAATTTGTAGTTATTGGTTAATAATGGAGTGTTGGGACGCTGGTAAAAAATTAAATTGATGCACTTGATTTCGAATTTCGAGGAAGTGCAGCCCGCCCTTACATAAGTTCATGAAGGGAAGAACCTCCGCAGAACCTGACCTTTCTGACATCTTTTCGGCTGCGGTGCTCTCCGCTTCCCGGAAGCGGGGAAACTTCTGAACGTTACCACATTTTGGCAGATACCTTGATATTTGTGTTTTTGTTTGTTATTTTAAGATTTCTATTAAAGCTAAAACAACAGTCATTTTTATTTTAGGATCGAACCCCCCGATGAAACGGGAACATCAGGGTTACTACATAACCACATCGACTGCAGGTGAAAAGGTGCAGGCCTTTGTCCCTGCTCCGTTGCCTCCTGAAAGCCCAATCGATTGGAATCCGCCTTTAAGGGATAAATTTGACCAGGCGCTGATGGCTCTTGGACGGCTCGACAGTGTTTCGATACTTCTGCCGGATTCCCTGCTTTTCATTTACATGTATGTGCGTAAGGAAGCTGTCCTTTCTTCGATGATCGAGGGGACGCAGTCATCGCTTTCGGACCTGCTTCTTTTTGAGCTGGATCAGGTGCCGGGTGTGCCTCTGGACGATGTTCGGGAGGTAAGCAACTATGTGGCTGCTTTGAACGTCGGCCTCAAGCGGTTGGCAGAAGGTTTTCCACTGTCTCTCCGGCTGCTCAAAGAAATCCACGGAGTACTTCTATCCAAAGGGCGGGGAAGCCGTCAAAGTCCGGGTGAGTTCCGGCGCAGCCAGAACTGGATCGGCGGGACCCGGCCCGGCAATGCCGTATTTGTTCCGCCTCCGCCCGAACTGGTGCTGGAATGCATGGGAAAACTTGAACTGTTCCTGCACGACCGGCCGGGACCCACTCCTGTATTGCTTAAGGCTGCAATGGCCCACGTGCAGTTTGAAACCATTCATCCGTTTCTGGACGGAAACGGCCGACTGGGAAGGCTTCTGATCACCCTCCTCTTGTGTGAAAAAAAGGTGCTCCGTCAGCCGATGCTGTATCTTAGCCTCTATTTCAAGACACACCGCCAATTCTATTACCAACTTCTCGATGAGGTTCGTTCAAGCGGAGACTGGGAGGCCTGGCTCGATTTTTTCGCCGAAGCGGTCATCGTCAGCGCCAGTCAGGCGGTGGACACGGCAAGGCAGCTCATCGAACTTTCCAATGAGGACCGGGATAAAGTCGAAGGACTCGGGCGGGTGGCGGCCTCGGCACTGCAAATTCACCGTGCGCTGTTGGAGCGTCCGATTGCGACGGCGAATTGGCTTGTAAAAAAGACGGCCATATCCCCGGCTACGGTCAACAAATCCCTTATCCACCTCGAGCGCCTTGGAATCGTCAAGGAATTGACCGGTCAAAAACGGAATCGGCTTTTCAGCTATCCCGGGTACATCGAAATCATGAATGCGGGCACCGACCTGCCTTAGCAGTGGTTGCTATTCGCCCACCCTTTTCAGTGCTTCATCAAGCACAGGCCTTGACAGGTACAGACCCTCCCCAATGAGTATTTCAAGCACTGGTCTTGCCTTTGGGATGAAACCTCTCTTTTTTGAACTCAGCACAAGACCCAGGGTGCCACGAACGGGGATACCGTGAAAAGCGGCGCACTTTCGTCCTGCAAGATCATCGATGATTGCTTCACTTTCCGGATAAACAGATGCAAGAGCGAGTACAGCCGATTCACCCTGACCAAGTCCCCACTCCATGATGGATTCAGGCACTGCGGGAGCAGAAATCTCTTCCATCCAGGGAGTGTTTTCCAACGTTTGAGAGGTTATGTCAGAGACCCCCTTCGTCTGATTTCTTTAGCCACAGGTTCTGGAACAAGGATGCGATAGGCAAAATGGCGAAGGATGTGGGTCTGGCGCCCTCTGCTCAGGAAGATCAAAGGTGAGGCATTCACAATGGCTATCTTATCCACGTGCAAGTTCCCTGTCGAGGTCAGCGAAGTCAACTTTGAAGGAATCCTTACCCAGCCTTGCCAGGGCGAGAAGGTGGCATGGGGGAAGTACGTCAGATTATAAGTTGAAATCATTTAGGAGGAGTTCTGGGGGACGTTCTTAATTTTTCCAGTTTTTAAGGGAGGCGTTTCCGAAATTTTAAATTTTAAGGGCGTTCCCATTCCGCCGAGACCAAATGCCTTAGTTTTTTGTCATTGAATTTATGCAAATATCCGATAAAGGGAGTCGGTTCAACGGGTCAAAAGAGGAATAGCCAATTTGGGATAGCGGATCTGGCGCTTGCAGTATTGTATTTTATAGGATACACTGAGCCATGATTCAAATCCGCCAGACTGAAGATTTCTCGAAATGGTTGCGTGGTTTGCGAGATCGTCAGGCGCGAGCGAGAATTCAAACCCGGATCGATCGTTTGCAGCTTGGTCTAGCCGGAGATGTAAAGCCTATAGGCGAGGGAGTATCGGAACTGCGGATTGATTACGGACCAGGATATAGGATATACTTTGCACAGCGCGGACGAGCCTTGGTAATCCTGCTGGCTGGCGGGGATAAGCGTACACAGGATAAGGATATCAAGGCTGCGATAAAATTGGCACGTGATTTATAGGAGTCATTAATGGCAAAGACAACAACTCGACCTTATGATGTTGCTGAATACCTAGAAAACGCAGAAGATATGGCTGCTTATCTTGAAGCAGCTTTGGAGGATGGCGACCCAAACGTAGTAATTACAGCCTTGGGAAACATTGCCCGCGCCCGAGGTATGTCCCAGATCGCTCGTGATACGGGTCTAGGGCGTGAAAGCCTTTATAAAGCGCTTTCGCCGGAAGGCAACCCTGAGTTTGCCACTGTAATGAAGGTGGTGCGTGCGCTGGGACTTAAGCTTCGTGCCGAACCAGAACATGTATGAGATGAGATTCATTTTATAATAGGCATCAAATTCATCGATTAACGGCATTAACCGCAACAAAACTGATTTTCCCAAATATTATTCAGAATCTTGTTATTTCGTACTGAACATTCTTCAGTGGCTCTGTATCTGTCCTGACTTTGCCCGGCATATAGAGAGCTGAAAGCGTAAGCAGCAGCGACTGCAATCGGTTCTTCTTCGAGCTTTCAGCTCATTAAAAATCGCTCGATCCGGAAGGCGTCCAGAGGCATTTCCGTCTTCCCCGATACGATCAACTCGCTGACCGCTTTTCCGTTCGCGGCGCTGTCGCGGATGCCGTCTGCAGCGAACCAGGGGTTCCTTGACATATCTCGATAAAATTTGTAGTTATTGGTTAATATTGACCAAGGGAGTCTTTTAAAAAATGCCGGACCACATTTACAACCTTTACGAAGCGAAGACCCATCTGTCGCAGCTTGTGGAGAGGGCAGCCAAAGGTGAGGAGATTGTGATTGCCAAAGCGGGGGTTCCCCTTGCAAAGCTCGTACCTATGCCCAAGGCGAAGCCAAAGCGAAAGGCTGGAGGATGGGAAGGGAAAGTCCGGATTTCGGAGGATTTCGACGATCCGCTCCCCCCTTCCCTACAGGCGGCTTTCGAAGGCCGAAATTTATGAGGGTCAATAAGCTGCTCCTAGACACACATGTTTTCCTTTGGTGGCGGGCAGATTATCGAAGGATCAACGAAACCGCCAGAGAAGCCATTGCCGGTGCAGACGTTGTGTTTGTGAGTGCTGCAACTGCATGGGAAGCGGGGATCAAAGCGGCTTTGGGCAGACTCGAACTGCCCGATTCCGTAGAATCCGGTGTAGAAGACAGCGGCTTTGAGAAGCTGCCGATTACCTTCTCTCATGCAGAAGCTGCGGCATCATTACCTCAACACCATCAGGATCCTTTCGATCGGATGCTTGTAGCCCAAGCTGCTGCCGAAGGATTGACTCTGGTGACCCACGATCGAAACTTAGAAGCCTACAAAATAGCAGTCCTTTGGGTTTGAATGTCCGGGCTGAGTTGTTTCCATCAATAGAGACGGCCGCATTGAGGGGTCCACATCGAAGCTGGGTCAGAATTGGGGGGCATTCAGAGCTCACTACTGGATTGAGTGCCCCTGTGCGCTGGTCGTCTCAAAAGACGGAGCCTTTGGTTTTCAGCCCCTCTGGAATCGCTCGACCCGGAAGGCGTCCAGAGGCATTTCCGTCTTCCCCGATACGATCAGCTCGCTGACCGCCTTTCCGGTCGCGGCGCTGTCGCGGATGCCGTCTGCGCAGTGCCCTGTTGCGACGATCAGGTGCGGGATGCCGGGCAGGGGTCCGATGATGGGAAGGCCGTCCGCGCTCATGGGGCGGAGGCCTGCAAAGGCGTGAATGATTCTCAATCCGGAGAGGACCGGCAGCGCACCTGCAAACGTCTGCGCGTAGGCCCTGAGCTTTTCGATGGTCACGCGCGTATCGAATCCGACACGCTCCAGGTGGCTGCCGAGGTAGAAGTTTCCGGCGGCTGTCTGTTTGATGTAGTGATGGCCGAAGAAAAAGAGGAAATGCCGGATAACGGCCGGGGCGGCATCCGTAATGATCACCTGCCCGCGCACCGGTTCGACGGGAACCGCGACTCCCAGCCCGGAGAGGATTTCGGGTGTTCTGACTCCGCCGGCCACGACCACCCGGCCGGCCTGAAAGTCTCCCCGGTCCGTCACGATCCGATCGATGTGGCCACCGGTTACCTTGAATCCTCGTACGGTGGTTCCGCACAGAAGCCGGGCCCCTCTCCGCAGGGCGCTTCGGATGTAGCCTTGGCAGAGCCGGAATGGGTTTACGTGGTAGTTGTTCGGATTCAAAATCGCCGCTTGCGCTCCGGGGGAAAGGTACGGTTCCAGGGTTCTTGCCTCGGATCCGGTAAGAAGCGAGCACCCCTGTTCGAACCGGCTCATCGATTCGAATCGATTCCGGAGCGTTTCGGCCTCCTCTTCGGTGAGGGCGACTGCAAGCGACCCATCGGCCATCACTTCGATCGATGTCTCAAGCTCGCCTTCCAGGGTTCGGACCATCCGGCGGCTTTGGCAGGCGAAATCCCGCAGCGGGCCGGGTGTGACGCTGCTGCTGGCCTCGCTGATCAGGGCGGCGGCCGCTCCGGAAGATCCCGATGCGATGTGTTTCTGCTCGAGCACCAGCACCTTGACCTTTGCACGGGAAAGAAAGTGTGCGCAGGCAGAGCCGATCACCCCGCCCCCTACGATGATGACGTCCGGTTTCATACCGTCTCCTGAACCCGTTCGGTTTTGATCTTACGCATGATCTTACGCGGAATTTCGATATGGATCAAAAGCTTCTCCGATCATTGTCACTTTGGCCTCACGCGGCCGCCCCGCGGGAGTCCTATACCCAGGAAGGCAGCCGAAGATCCGAAAGAGGCGGTGTGTCCGGGATGAAGCATTTGATATCGATTACCGGAGATCCGTCAAAGGCATCGATGGCATCGATTCGAATCCTGCACCCTTCAACCGCAAGGATCCTGCACAAATAAAGGCCGATGAGATTGGGCCGCAGCGGTGAGTGGGTGGCAAAGACTCCGGTCAGCGGGTTTCCTGCATCTTTTCTGGGGTGCACCCGCAGCATCATTCTCTTCTCTTCCGTGTCGTTTTGATGGAACCAGTACAAGACGTGGATATGGGAAAATCCGTCCAGGCCCAAAAGCGCATCGGCAAATCTTTCTTCGATTTCGATGAACGCTTCGTCATCTTTCTTCCGGATCCAGCCGATCGGAGAGATTTTAAAAAATGCTTCCATAGGCACTCCATCGTTTCGGTTCATGGTCATGGGGCTTCAACCAGATTTACCGCGCAATCTTCCCTGCGGCAACCATAAATTTTCTCCGTCCCGCCGGAGCCGTTCAGGAGCTCCCGGGCCGGCTGCAGTTTTACCGGAAGCATCATGTTTTGATTGCAAAACTTGAGCAGGTTACTTATAATCGGTTTCAATTTCAGGTGATCCCCGCCTGAGCCGGATGTGCGGATCGGGAAGGCATTCCGGAAGAAATACATTGCGAGTCGATACAGGAGGAAGCAAATACTGGACATTTTAACGTCCTTGGAAGTCGTTTTCTTTTTCATTCTGCTGGGGCTTTCCGCCTTCTTTTCAAGTTCAGAAACCAGCCTTTTTTCCCTGGACAACCGGCAGCTCGAACAGATGCGGGTGGATAAAAACCCGCGAATCGATCTCATTCTGAATCTGATCCGGCAGCCCCGCCGCCTGATCGTCACCGTTCTCATCGGAAATGAGCTGGTCAATGTCGCCGCATCGGTCATTTCAGCCTCGATCGTGATCCGGCTGCTTGGGGCCGAAAAGAAATGGGTCAACCTGCTGATCATGGTTCCCCTGCTGCTTCTCATCGGTGAAATCACCCCCAAGACGCTTGCCATCCGCAGGAACGTCCAGTTTGCCACCTTTCAAAGCCGGTTCATCGATCTGTTCGCGCGGATGATATCGCCGCTTCGCTGGGCCATACGCCGCATTTCAGACTACTTCATCACCCTGATTGTCGGCAAGGAAAGATCGCGGACAAACATCCTCACCGAAGACATGGTGCGTTCGCTGGCAAGGGAGGGGGTCGGAGAAGGCACACTGGACAACAAGGAAGCGCAGTACATCAATCAGATTTTCGAGTTCGGCGGCAAAACCGTCGGCGAAGTGATGACGCCGCGCTCACAGATTTTTTTTCTTCCGTCGATTATGTCCCTGGACCAGATGGCGCTTGAACTCCACCGCACGCGCAACACCAATGCATCGATATACGGGGAAAATGAAGATGACGTGATCGGAGTGCTTTTCGCAAGGGATCTGCTGGGTGTCGATCTGAAAAACGCCTCGGCTTCCGATTTGCAGAGGCTGCTCAGGAAGCCCTACTTCGTGCCCGAATCGAGGACCGTCGTCGATCTGTTCCATGCGTTTCGAAAACGGAAGCTTTCGCTGGCATTGACAGTAGACGAGTACGGGGGCATCACCGGTCTGGTGAAGATGGCGGATCTGCTCGAGTGCATCTTCGGAGACATTCCCAGCGAATCCGAAAGGCTGAAACAGCAGATGATCGATCATGAATTGATCGGCGAGGATCAATACCGGATCGAAGGGCCGATGCCCATTCAGCAGTTCAATGCATTGACGGGGGCAAACTTTTCAGACGAATCCGTAGAGACCATCGGCGGGATGCTCCTGAACCGGTTCGGGGAGGTCCCGCCACAGGGAGCCAGAACCGTCATCGATGGCTATGAATTTGTGGTCGTCTCGACAGCGAACCACCGCATCGATGAAATTACCGTCAAGTACCTGCCGAAAAAAGAGAGCGCGCCGGAAGTGGCGGCCTTAAAGGAGGAAGGATATGTCGCTTCCCCCGGAAAGGGATTCAATTCCAAAGAAAAAGTGCTCAAAGTTCGGTCTTCGAAAGACCTCAAACAGGAAAACGAATGACTCTTCTTGGACCGGTTCTTGTCATTTTACTCTGCCTGGCTGCGGAGGCCTTTTTTTCCGGCTCGGAAATCGGAATCGTCAGCGCCGATCAGATGAAGCTCCGGCACGAAGCCGCTAAAGGTTCCAAGGGGGCCAGGCTCGCCCTGGCGATGTTGAAAAAGCCGGAGTGGCTGCTTTCAACCACCCTTGTGGGGACCAATATCTGCGTGGTCACCACCACAACCGTCGCCACCGCCGTCGTCATGCAGCTTTTCGGTGAAAGTTATAGCTGGCTTGCCATCTTTTTCGCCGCACCCTTGATCTGGGTCTTCGGCGAAATCGTCCCGAAGAGCGTTTTTCAACAGCTCGCCGACGCGCTTACGACAAAAATCGTCTTCGTGCTGCGCACGGCATCGTATCTTTTCTATCCGATCCTCCTTCTGTTTTCGGGATTGACCTTGCTGCTTGCCAAGATATTCGACGGGGAGCCGGTAAAAAACCCTTTCACGCTGAGAGAACAAATCTTTACGATGATGGGGATTCCTTCTGCAGAAGGAGACATCCTGCCGGTTGAAAAAGCCATGATCCGGCGGGTTTTCAATTTCACCGAAACCACCGCCGGGGATGTCATGGTGCCGTTGATCGATGTCGTAGGCATCGAACACACCGCCTCATGCGGGGAAGCCAAACGGCTTGCGGCCGAAAGAGCTCACAACCGCCTTCCGGTTTATGAAGATAGGATCGACCGGATGGTGGGGGTCGTCAATGCGCTCGAATTTATGCTGGAGGATGAAAAAAAGCCGATCGAATCCTACATCCACCCCGCGCGTTATGTCCCCGGATCCAAAAGAATCGATGACCTGCTGGTCGATTTCCGAAAGGAAGGCGACAAGATGGCGGTTGTGGTCGATGAATTCGGCGGTGCCCAGGGAATCGTCACCCTGGAGGACATCATCGAAGAGGTCGTCGGCGAGATCGAAGACGAGCACGACACCGGCGAGCGGAATCTTCAGTGGATCAAAAAGCTCGGAGAGCGCGACTGTCTGGCCAGCGCACGCATCGAATGCGAGACCCTGAAGGAGAAGCTCGGAATTTCGCTGCCGGAAGGAGACTACGAAACACTGGCGGGCTTTCTCCTCGAAATCGCCAAAGATATCCCCGCAGAAGGCATCACCCTGCGGTTCCGCAACATTTCATTCACCATCGAGCGCGCCACCGAGAAGGCGATCCAGGAGGTTCGCATCCGCTGGTCGCCGGAGTAGGGGGAACGGTCGACAGGTCAATTGGTTGAGTTGTTGAAAAGGGGGCGGACCAGAAAAAACGCCATGACCACTCAACCATTAAACCACTCGACCGATTGACTACTCAAACCGCCTTATCCGGCTTCTCTCTTGTGAAGCTGTTCAGCTTTTCCTTCAGCTTTTCCAGCTCACGCGTCAGCAGCGGGATCAGGTCTTCCTGTATCTTTTTTCCGGTCTCCCTGCCCGCTTTTTTCAACTGATCCGCAAGCTGAAGAAGTTCCTGTTTCAGCTCCCGGTATCTTTTCGATTCCGGTATCTTTTCGATGTCTCCCTGAAGATCATCGAACTCATTCTTCAAATGCTCCAAGCCCCTCTCGATGTCCGAGGCCAATTTTTCGAGCAGCAGGGAACGACTGCTCGAGCCCTCTACGCGCGCGCCGTCGGTGAGAATCGCCCCTCCCGGTTTGGTCTGAAAGACTTCTACGGCATTTCTTTCCCGATTTTGCGGGTCTGCGGTGACAAAAAATTCGGAATGCTCGGTTGCAGCGGATGCAAAGCTGGATCTGATCGAGACCTCCACCAGGTAAGCCCCGTCCTTCTGGTACTCGATTTTTTCCACTTTCCCGATCTGATTTTCATCGAATAAAACACTGTCCCCCGTTTGGAGACCGTGTATCCGATCGAATCGGATCACCAAGTCGAGGTCCGAGCTCAGGAATCCCCAGGTGCCGGCGGAAAAAAGGATAAGGATCAGAATCGATGCTTTTACCTTTTTCATGGCGAGTCTCCCTTGCGGTATTTTTCAAATGTACGGATTATAGCACGCGTGGCGGAGTTTGTCAGATGCTGTCCGCCGGCAGCGGCAATTCCACGTGAATTCTTTGCATGATCCGGTTGCCGGCGGCAGCCGTACGATTTCATTTTCAGCGAGAATTGCCGCGCCTGCACGCATCGGGAGCGGGGTTCCGACAGGCTTTCCCCATCAAAAGTTGTTGACCTCGAAGGTTTGACAGGATAATATCGCCCGGACAAATCGGCCGCTAAAATGTAATTTATCTGTATTATCAGATAGTTGATAGTATTCGATGGGTCGATTGAAGATCGAGCACGAGGACGTTTTCATGAAAAGCAGCGCGTGGAGGATGGCCAAGAGGACCATCCCGTTCGTCGTTCAGTTTCGACGGAAAATCTATCTCATTCTGTTTCTGACCGTTTCCATCGCCCTCCTGGATGCAACAGAACCCATTTTGATGAAGCTTCTCTTCGATTCGCTCGGAGAGGTCAGTTCCGTTCGTACTTTCGCAGCGGCCGCAGGCGCTCTGGTTGCACTGGGGGTGGGCCGGCAGGGTGTGGCCGGCATTCTCAACGTTCTGTTCTGGCGGGTGCGGATCGGGGTCAATTACAATATTCAACAGGCGGTCGTGAATCATCTCTACAATCTACCCCTCTCGTTTTTTCGAAAAGAAACGGTGGGCGGAATCGTCAACAAGATGAATCGGGGCATCGGAGGCTATGTCGAGGCTTTCAGCGAGCTGATCACCAAGGTTCTATCAAACCTCATCTATCTCTGCTTTTCCCTGGTCACCATGTTCATGCTCGACTGGCATCTATTTCTCCTGGCGCTCGCGTTTGCGCCGCTGCCGACTCTGATCGGGGCCTGGGCGGCCAGGGAGCAGACGGAACGCGAACGCTCGGTCCTTACCCGCTGGACCCGGATCTACTCGCGGTTCAACGAAGTTCTCGGCGGAATCACCATCGTAAAGAGCTTTACCCGCGAGACGGCCGAGCGGCAGGCGTTCATGAAGGAGGTGGATGAGACCAACCACATCGTCCTTCGCGGAGTCAGGAGGGATACTTCGATCGGGGCGGCGACCGGGCTGATCATCGTCCTGGGCCGGATCGCCACGGCCGCCTACGGCGGCTATTTTGTCATTCAGGGAAAAATCACCATCGGAACCGTCATCGCATTCCTGAGTTACATGGGAGGCCTCTTCGGCCCGGTTCAGGGGTTGACCGGGACCTATCAGACACTCCGGCGGGCCACCGTGTACCTCGGCATCATTTTCGACATTCTCGATGCGCCGGAGCCTTCCGAAGACGAACCGGAAGCCCGGGAAATCGAACGCATCCAGGGGCAGGTGGACTTTGTCGACGTGACGTTTGCCTACAGCGGGAGGGAGCCCGTCTTAAAGAACATCGATTTGAGCGTTCAGCCCGGAGAGACCGTTGCGCTTGTCGGCCCGAGCGGTGCCGGCAAGACGACGCTGATGTCGCTGCTGCAACGCTTCGATGATCCCACCTCCGGGGCGATCTTCGTCGACGGAACGGATATCCGGACCCTCAAAAAAAAGTCGCTGCGCAGCAACATCGGATTCGTGCTTCAGGAGAACCTGCTTTTCAACGATACGGTCCTCAACAACATCGCCTACGGCCGGCCGGAAGCCTCTCCATGCGAAATCGAGACCGTTTCCAGGGCTGCCAGTGCGCACGAGTTCATCACCGCACTCCCCCAGGGGTATCAGACTCAGATCGGAGAGGGCGGAAAGTGCCTGTCCTGCGGACAGCGCCAGCGGATCGCGATCGCACGCGCGCTGCTGAAGAATCCTCCCGTCCTCATCCTGGACGAAGCCACGTCTGCCCTGGATTCGGAAAACGAAATGCTCGTTCAGAGAGCCCTGGCGGAGCTGATGAAGGGGCGCACGACTTTCATCATCGCCCACCGCCTGCATACGATCGTAAATGCGGACCGAATCGTTTTGGTCCGCGATGGACGGATCGCAGACATCGGCTCCCACAACAAGCTGTACAACAACAACCGCTACTACCGGTCTCTTGTATCCAACCAGACGGATGGACTGACGGCGCGACATCTGCAGGCCGCGTAGGGTTGCGGGTCGTGCTTTAGGGTTCAGCGGTTTACCACGTTCTCTGCCCGGCCGTCCCGGAAAAATCCGGCGATGTTGCGAAAGGAGAACAGCCAGTTTCTCATTGCACTTTCCTTCGTAAAGCCGGCGGCATGCGGCGTCATGACGACATTCGGAAGCTCATGAAACGGATACCGCGAGGGGAAGGCGAATTTCCCTTCCTCCGGGTACAAATACCAGGTATCGATTGCGGCTCCCTTCAGAACGTTTTTTGCAAGCGCGGCATAGAGTGCCCCCTCATCGACGATCTCTCCTCTGGATACGTTGATGAGATATTTTCCCTTCATCCGCTGCAGTTGGCTTTCGCCGATCAATCCTTCGGTGGTTTTGCTCAGCGGAACCGAAACGAACAGATAATGCGCCTTTTTGATCACCGAATCCAGTTCTGCCGATGAATGGATCGCATCGACGATTCCGGCCAGCTTGTCGGCATCCTTTTGCGGGTCGGCTTTCGTTCCGATGACGCGCATGTCGAAAGATTTCGCCCTGCGGGCCATCTCGCGGCCGATGCTGCCGAGCCCGATGATTCCAAGCGTTTTTCCCCGGGCCTCCGCATTCGGTTTTCGGGCAACCCACCCATGCCAGAGTCCCCTTCTCAAATCCTTGTCCTGATTTACGAGATTTTTGGTCAGCGACAAAAGCAGGAGCATGCCGTGTTCCGCAACCGAGGAGGCGTTTTCATGGGAGTTTGAGACGATAATTCCCCGTTTTTTCATCAATTTCAGATCGATTCTATCTGTTCCTGCAAAAGGGACCTGGAGAAGCCTCAGATTTTCGGCCTCCTTTAGCTGCTCTTCCGTCAGGCTGGCCGCGATCACCGCGGACGCCTGCTTCAGGGACCCGGGGCCGGGTTCCGGCAGGTACTCAAAATCGTATTGAAAATTTTCTCCTTTAAAGGCCTTCCTTAAAAGTGCCTCCCACCTGCGAGGCGGTCGAATCAGGGATACCGCGGCTGCCATGAACGGTCCTCCTCTCTTTCCTGAAATTTATCAATTGAAGCCATCGAGGCAGCAGTTCACGTTGAATCACATCGATTGCGCTCAATGTGGAGGCTTACCGGAAATTGCTGCATGGGCAGCTTATCAGAGCCTCAGCAGGGCAAACAAGCAAAGAATCAGATGCGATAGGGTGGGAAATAAGGTTTATGCCCTATTTTATCCAGTTTGGAATCACACTATTTTCGGGTATATACTGATGTAAGGACCGGAAGAGGGAGGATATTGGCGGAATCCCAACGCGAAAAAAAGAGAAAGATGGCCGGATGATCGTTTCAGGATTTCAGATACGGGCCGCAAGAATGGGGCCTAAACTTGCAGCCGTGTTCCTGATGATCTCGCTTTTTTTCCTTGCCGCATCCGGTTGCGAAAACCTTCCAAGCCTCGGGAGGATTCATGCCATCCGTGCCGGAGAAAATCCTCCGGAAATCATCGATTCCGACAGGCGCTTTTCCAACCGGGAAAGCGAAGCGGTCATCGATCGCCTCAAGCAGGAAGCCGGTCCGACGGACATTCTGGAACGGCATATGCGGCAGGTGGAAAAGATCACCGGCAGCCCTTTGATTCACGGCAACCGGGTGAGACTGCTGCGGGACGGACCGGAGACATTTGCCGCGATGACCCAGGCCATCCGCCAGGCCCAATTACACATTCATCTGGAGACATTTATCATCCAGGACGACGAGGTCGGCAGACCCCTTGCCGATCTGCTGCTTGAGAAGCAGGCGGAAGGCGTTCAGGTGAAGCTGATTTACGACAGCATCGGTTCCCGGACAACCCCCCGTGCCTTCTTTGAACGCATGCGCGACGGTGGAATTCAGGTTTACGAATTCAACCCGGCAGACCCCCTGGACCTGGTGGGAAAGTGGACCCTCAATAATCGGGATCACAGGAAAATCCTGGTCGTAGACGGCAAAGTCGCCTTTACCGGAGGGATAAATTTCTACCGGGTCTACGCAGGCAGTCCTTCGTCCGGAGCCGCAAGGGGAAGCGGGAATGAAGAATACTACTGGAGGGATACCCACGTCCGGATCGAGGGACCTGCGGTGGCCGAATTTCAGAAGCTTTTTCTGCAAATGTGGAGTCTTCGAAAAGAGAAAGAGAAGTTCCGACCCGACTTCTTCCCTCCGCTCGAAAACAGAGGCGATACCCTGGTGCAGGTGATTTCCAGCACTCCCGACCAGCCGGTTCCGAACATCTATGCCACCTATATGTCGGCGATTCTCAATGCCGAGAAGACCATCCATATCACGCAGGCATATTTCGTACCGGATGACGAGATGCTGGAGGCGCTTTCACGTTCGGCCCAGCAAGACGTCGATGTCAAGATCATCGTTCCGGGGGTAAGCGATTTCTGGATGCCGATCTATGCCGGAAGATCCAAGTATTCGAATCTTCTAAAATCCGGGGTAAAGCTCTACGAAAGACGCGGTGCACTGCTGCATTCGAAGACAGCGGTCATCGACGGCGTCTGGTCCACCGTGGGCTCGAGCAATCTGGACTCGCGCAGCTTCCTGCACGATGCCGAAGTCAACGCAATCATTCTCGGCACTGATTTCGCCGAAAAAATGGAGGAGATGTTCGAAGCGGATCTTGCAGAATCCGATGAAGTCATTCTCGAAGAATGGGAGAAGCGGCCGCTGATGAACCGGATCCTCGAGCGGGTCGCCCTTTTCTTCAAATACTGGCTCTAGGGGTGCACGAGTTTCACCGGCTCGGCGCCCTCCTCTTTGCCATGTGCCAGAAGATACAGTAGAGCAGGGTGATCGAGAAGAAGGTGCTTCCGGTCGCAACCAGCGCCTGGACCATCATCTGTCGGAATTCGTCGTAATTCTGGATCGGATGCGCCTGTGTCCATGCATAGAGAAGACCGGCAGCGACAGATACCGACACCCAGAGCATCGCGGTTCGGATCTTTGCCCCGAAAAGCGGCTCCGGATCATTTTGTCCGCTTCGTGATTTTCCGGGCAGGCCCGCCGCCCACTTCCTTGTCCAGGCAATCAATCCCAGAGCTCCGGCAACCGAACTGAAATGGTGCAGAATCCGTGTGAGCGGGACCTTGTCGAATCCCAGGTCGAATACCGTTACGTTCAAAAACGGCAGAAACTTCAGCACCCACCCGTCTTCATGCGTGAATGCATCCCAGGCCAGGTGGGTGAATGCCCCGATTACGACTGAAAATGCAACGAGCGCAAGTCTTCCCATCGACTGCAGGGTAAAGGGCCTGGACAGATCGAAGCCATGTTGAGGCGCCCGGCAGGGCAATATCGACTGGAGCGGCATTTTCACGAGCAGGTGATAGATGAAAAGGACGAGAAGCCCTGCGGGAAGACAGTAGAGAAAGATCCCCGAAAGGGTGTGCGTCGATTCTCCATTCGGTTTCAGATAGACGAAATAGATGAAATCCGGGCTCATGCTTCCGACCACCAGGGCTGAAAGGCTGAGCCTTGTCTTTGCAAACGGGACTACGGCAGCCGGATGGCTGAAGGTAAAGGGCATTGTTTTTCCTCCCGAAACCGCCCGTTGTCTCGGGACGGCGAACGCCTAATCTAACCTCGATCGGCTCGTCCGTCAACCTATTAAGAGTCGTTTTCAGTGTTCAGCGTTCAGCGTTCAGGCCGGTTTGATCAGAAAAGAAACTTCAAAAAAAAGACCATGCCGGAGTCTGCTTCCTCTGACCTCCGACCTCCGACCTCTGACCTCTGACCTCCGACCTCCGACTTCTGACCTCTGACTTCTGCTTCTTTGTTCGATGTTTGACTTTTGATGTTCATCCCTTATTCCGCTTCGTCCTGCTTCTCCCGGATCGCAAAGAGGAGGACCGTCGCGAAAGCCGAGGCGATGCCGAAACCGAGCCAGGCCGCAGCATAGGATCGGGTGCTGTCGACGATATATCCGAACAGCGGCGGCCCCAGAATGATTCCGATATAGCTGATCGTTATGCTCACCCCGATTGCCGTTCCGGCCGAGGCCTTGCCGGCCGATTCGGAAATAAAGGCGATCAGCACGCCGTGCCGGCCGAGGACCGAAACGCCGATGAGGACGGCGGCCGCAAATACCGCCCAGCCCGGTGTTTCTTTCGTCAAAAAAATCATCCCCGAGGTTGTCGCCGTCGCAATCGCCCCGATGATTGCAAAAACGATCTTACGGCGGCCCTGAAAGAGGTAATCACTGACGACCCCCCAGAACACGCGTCCGATACCTGCGCTCATCTGCGCCGCCGCGAGATATCCTCCGGCGAGAACCACCGGAAAGAGCAGGGACTCCTTCAGATAAAGGACGAAATAGGTGGATACCGACATCTGAATGCTCGACCAGACACAATCGGCGAGGCTCAAAAGGATGATGTTGCGATTGGTCAGCACCTGCATCAGCCCCCCGTCGGCCCTGTCTTTTGCCTTCTGCGAGACGGGATTCTGCGGAAAGTCGCGGTAGAGAAGGAAACAGAGAACTGCAGGAAGCAGCACCGCCGCACCGGCGATTGCCACCGACCGGGACAAGGTCAAAGCCAGTGCCGAGGCCGGAAGAACTGCAGCGGCAATCGCCGCTCCAAGGGTGACTCCGGATTGCTTGATGCCGATGGCCGTCGCTCTTCCTTTGGCGGAAAACCAGTACACGATGGCTTTGGTCGTTGCGGGGTTGATAAACCCGTAGCCCATCCCCGCAAACAGGGCAAGCACGCATGCGGTCAGATAGGAGGTGGTCTGTGAAAGGGCAAAAAACAAGAGCGCCATCGTCCCCGGGCCGACAAGCAAAAGCAGTCTCACCCCCCATCGGTCTGCAAGTCTTCCGGCAGGAATACTCACCAGGATGGAGCCGATGTAAAGAGAGGAAGAGAAAAGGCCCACCTGGGCACGGGTGATCTGAAAGCTCTCCTGAAGAAACGGCGCCAGGGGGCCGAAGGATAACGCGGCAAGAGAGGCTCCCGCCTGGGTGACCGTAAGGATCGGCAGGATATGCCAGCGGCGTCTGGAACCGTTTCGATCGGCGGATATGATCTTCGGGCGTTCAACCATGCGGAAGGCGGCGCAGCTCCTCTGCAACTTCATCGAAGGCTTTCAGGGTCTTCGCCACATCTTCTTCGGTGTGGCAGGGGCCGACGTAATACTTCAGGTGCCCCTTGAGAATGCCGCGCTTCAGCATGGCCTCGTGATATTTTGCATGCATTGCAGAGTCGGTTTTCAAAGCGTCGCGGTGGTTTCTTACGGGCCGGTCGATAAAATAGACATCGAAACAGGTCTCGAATCCGGTAACCAGAGCAGGGATTTCGACGCGGGCAAACGCTTCGGAAAGGCCGTTCATCAGCTTTCGGCCGGTCGCGTTGACTTTCTCGTAAAAGCCGGGTCGTCTGACGATCTTAAGGGCGGCCAGGCCGGCGGAAGCGGAAACCGGATTTCCGCTCAGGGTGCCGACCATGGAGACGAAATCGGGTTTTTCCTTGACGAAGGAGTTGCATACCGACATGACCTCTTCGCTGCCGGCTACGGCTGCAAGCGCCATCCCCCCGCCGATCACTTTCCCGTAGGTGGCCATGTCCGGGACGATGTCGAAGACTTCCTGCGCCCCTCCGTAAGCCATCCGGAACCCGGTTACCACCTCATCGAAGATGAGCACTACCCCGTACCGGGCGGTGATCTCCCGAAGCCCTTTGAGAAAGCCGGGTACAGGCGGAAGGATGCGCTGCACCGGTTCGACGATGACGGCGGCCAGCTCATCGTGATGCTTCTCGATGATGGATGCCGTCGTTTCAAGATCGTTGAACGGTGCTACCAGGATGAGATCCAGGGCTGCTTTGGGAATGCCCGCAGATTCGGGAATCGCTGCAAACGGGAATGCGGGAGTCTCCTTGTGCGTGATGCTGACCCAGCCGTAGTCGCTTGTGCCGTGGTAGCCGCCTTCAAATTTCAGGATCTTGTCACGCTTGCGAAATGCGCGGGCGATTCTCATCGCCTGAAGATCGGCCTCCGTACCGCTTGAGGTAAAGCGCACCTGTTCGGCGCAGGGAACCGCTTTGACGATTTCTTCGGCCAGCCTGACGGCGGCTTCACTGGTGTGGAAGAAGGTGGAACCTTTATCCAGCGCATCCTTGATCGCAGCGGTAACCTCCGGATTGGCATGACCCAGAAACTGGGGACCCGATCCCAGAAGATAATCGATATACTCGTTTCCGCTCGAGTCCCACACCCTGGACCCCTTTCCCCGTGCGATAAGAAACGCTTCCTCCCGCTTCATGATCACGTTTCCAAGACTCCCGGCAGGCATGTACCGGAAGGCCTTCTCCACCAGCTTCTTTTCTTCATCCGTCCTTTTCGGCATCGTCTTTCCTTTCTGGAAGCGTTCCCCGTTCAGCGGTGAACCGCTCTATCGAGCGCCATTCGGCCCGAGCTCATGGCCGAGGGCATTCCCCGCGGAGCTTGTCGGAGCGGAGAAGAGATCCCGTTTCCGGGGCCGCGGGGTTTAGCGAGCGATTCAAAATTTGACAGAATTCCTTACGGAGGAAGATTCCCTCTCTTGCTTTCCGCATTGAACTTTCAGCTTTCGTCTGTTCTTTCCATTAGATGCGCGTAAATCGGGGATTTCAATACCTCCCTGTTGACGACGTGCCGGGGCTTGAATCCCTCCATGAAATCGACCACCGCCTGGGCGGACATCACCTGCATTCCGATTTTTCCCATATCGGTATCGGAACCGACGTGAGGACTGACGACGATGTTGAGTCCCTGCAGCGGAAGATCAAGATGCCAGATTTCATCCATCCCGTAGCCCCAGAGCTCACCCCGTTCGACTGCACGATAGACGGCTTCGTTGTCGACAAGATGGCGTCTGGCGCAGTTGATCAGCACGGTCGTCGGCCGCATGGTTCGAATCCGCCTTTCGTCGATCAGCGTATCGTTTGATGCCGCATGCAGCGTGATGATATCCGCACGTTTACACACGGCATCGATGGAATCCAGATACTCTACCCCCGCTTTTTCCGCCCATTTTCTGTCCGGAAAAGGATCGTAGGCGATTCCTTTGACCTCGTATCCTTTCATCAACCGGAATACGTTTTTTCCGATCGCACCGGTTCCGATGGTTCCCAGGGTTTTACCGAAGACATCCAGGCGGGAAGGCCCCTCTTTTGTTTTCCCCCGGCTGGCCGTCTCGTAGTGAGGGATCCTTCTGCCTGCGATATCGAGAATCGTCGCCACCGTCAGCTCGGCTGTCGGCATCGCATTGCATCCCGGACAGTTGGTCACGATGACGCCGAATTCCACGGCCGCTTTTAGATCCACGGTGTCGTAGCCGACCCCGTATCTTGCGATCAGTTTCAGCGGCCCGCCGGCGCCGACCCCGACCTCCTGGAGAACCTCGCGCGAATAAAGCTCAAGATCGGCGATGGTCGCAGCGGTGCGGTCAAGCTCATCTCCGCTCAGCGGATCCCTGGGGTCCCGGTCGCAGCGGTAATCGATCCGGATCGTCCCGTCGGATCCCTCCGCCAGCCGCGCAAGCATCCGTGCGGCTTCCCCCTCCTCCTTGGGATGGGTGATCAGGGGATCCATGAAACTGGTAGAAAGGACCAGGACTCTCTCCATGAGCCGCCTCCATTCGATTGCGCCGTCCCCGGGCGTTTGGCAGCCGATCCGCCATAGGTGCATCTTTTCGCGATGCCGAACAAGGGAATCGACCGGACAGCAAATCGAAAGCGATTGTTTCGTTCAGCGTTCAGACCACCTATACAATCATCGACAAGAGAATGCAACGATGGGTTCAGACGTTCAGGGGTTCAGCGTTCAGGGTTCAGGGGTTCAGCGTTCAGGGAGTCGGTGCCCGGGGAGGTAGGATGTTTCTGACCCGGCCCACCTGTCCGTCGGTCAGGCGGACCTTGATGCCGTGGGGGTGATCGGCCGATCGGGTCAGGATGTCTTTGACAACGCCCCGGGTGAGCCTTCCGGTGCGCTGATCCTTTTTCAGCACGATTTCGACTTCGAGACCCGGCCGGATCTCTTCTCGGGTTTTCCCGTTCATGAGATCCCCTCTCATCATTTCTCTTTGGTGCGGCCGGCACGAAGGAGGTGGCGTTTCTGGGCTGTCAGCACAGCCTTCCGCATGCGGACCGTGCGCGGGGTGACCTCCACCAGTTCATCGTCGCGGACAAAGCTGATCGCCTGCTCCAGGGCCATCGGTTTGATCGGAGAGAGGATGACGTTTTCATCTTTTCCTGCGGCGCGCATGTTGGAGAGCTTCTTTTCCTTGCAGGGATTTACGTCGATGTCCCCGGGCCGGTTGTGTTCCCCGACGATCATGCCCTCGTATACCGCATCCCCCGAAACGATGAACAGCCGCCCGCGCGGCTCCAGGTTGAACAGGGCGTACGGGACGGCTTTTCCGGTCCGGTCGGAGACGATGGAACCCGTGAATCGTACCGGGCACTCCCCCCTGAACGGCTCGTAGCCGTCGAACAGGGAGTAGAGGATGCCGGTACCTCGGGTATCGGTGAGAAACTCATCGCGGTATCCGATCAACGCTCTGGAGGGTACGGAAAATTCGATTCTCACCCGGCCGCCGCCGTTATTGACAAGGTTGATCATCTTTCCCTTGCGGAGGGACAATTTTTCCGTGACCACGCCGAGAAAACGCTCTTCGCAGTCAACCAGCAGACGCTCGATCGGCTCGAGCTTCTGGCCGTCCCGGTAGCGGAAGATGACTTCCGGCCTGCCCACACAGAACTCGTACCCTTCACGCCGCATGGTTTCCACGAGGATGGCCATCTGGAATTCGCCGCGTCCCTTGACGATGACAGCGTCCCGTTCGGCGCCCTCTTCCACCTGAATGGCGACATTGATCCGCGCCTCATGGAGCAGCCGCTCGCGAATGCGGTTCATCTGGACATAGGAACCGTCCTTTCCGCAGAAAGGAGAGTCGTTCGTGCAGAATTTCATCGAAACGGTCGGTTCGTCCACGATGATCCGCGGAAGGGATTTCGGCGTTTCCCGGTTGCAGATGGTATCCCCGATTTTTACGTCCTGGATGCCTGAGAGCACCGCGATGTCCCCGGCCTGGATCTCTGTCGCATCGCGGAGCTTGATTCCTTCGTAGACCTGGAGCTTTGAAACCTTCAACGGAGCGTTTGCACCGGACTCCCCGATGCAGACCAGGCTGTCCCGGGAGCGGGCGATTCCATTGAAAATTTTACCGATTGCAAGCCGGCCGAGGTAATCGGAATAGCCAAGATCCGATACGAGCATCTGAAAGGGTGCCTCGGGGTCGTGTGCAGGCCCCGGGACTTCTTCCAGGATCGTATCGAGGAGCAGGTGGAGGTTTTCGCCCGTCTCTTCGAGCGACCGCTGTGCGATTCCGTCGCGGCCCACCGCATACAGCAGGGGAAATTCGAGCTGGTCATCGGTGGCGTTCAAGTCGATCAGAAGATCGTAGATTTCATCCAGGACCGCCTCGGGCCTGGCGTCCTTCCGGTCGATCTTGTTGATGACCACGATGATCCGAAGCCCTGCATCCAGCGCCTTTTTGAGTACGAACCGCGTCTGGGGCAGCGGCCCTTCAGAGGCGTCGACCAGCAGAAGCGCCCCGTCGGCCATGGAGATCGCCCGCTCGACTTCTCCTCCGAAATCCGCGTGGCCGGGAGTGTCGATGATGTTGATCCGGACGCCCTTCCACAAAATCGAGCAGTTCTTGGCGGCGATGGTGATGCCGCGCTCCCGCTCGAGTTCAAGGGTATCCATGAGGCGCTCGGCAACTTCCTGATTATCCCTGAAAAGGCCGCTTTGGCGGAACATGGCATCCACCAGGGTGGTCTTTCCATGATCGACGTGGGCGATGATAGCGATGTTTCTCAAACTTTCGTTTCTTTGAACGATGGACATTTTTTAATGCTCCGGTATCTGATCTTGTGACAAACCATCCATTATACGCATTGCAGCCGGAATGGCAAGCTCGATTATGGGAACCAACCCCAGAGGGGGAAGAGCGGGCTGATTGAGCTCTCCGATCTGGTGAGAGAATCCGCAGTCGCCTTGAGCGAGATCACCCTCAAGAAATCCGCAAACATCAGCATGTGTTCGTGGCCCAGGTCATAGGCCCGGATGTCTGCAGCCCAGTCCTTCTTCAGGCGGGATACGACCTCGGTGGTCGTGAAGTCCAGATGCTTATAGAGCATCTCCGTCATCATTTGCTTGGACCAGTTGGGATTCGCACTTGTCAGAAAGGAAGCGATCTGATCGGCATTCTCATGCCACCGTTTTTGACCATTGGCGACTCCCTGAGTATCCTCTGCCTTGGCAGCCTTTACGATGTCGGCTGCAACAAGAATGTGATCTCTCAGCAGGGCGGATAATTTTTTTCCCGCTTGTTCCCCATAGATCGGCTTTATGGCGCTGCCGATTTCATCCTGGTTCCGGAGGAGCCGTTCAGCTACTTTTTGCGTATCCCCGAGGTCTCCAAGGGCACTGATGATGTAGTTTCGTGTATAAGTAATGTGGTCTTCCCAAAGCTTTCGCATATCCATCTGCAGGTTGACTGCAGACGGGCTATAGGCCGGGCTTCCCATTTTTGAACTTCCCGTCGCGTGCACGCTATGAAGGTCTTCAAAAGCAAAAATTGCAGTGAATGCCAGCACTGATAAAAGCATGATGCGTCTCATTCTCAGGGCCGGATGGAAGAGGAAGAAAACAAGGTCATCCTGACAAGCCCCGTTTGTCCGATCGCCAGGGCTGTCGCAGCCGATTCAAGGGTTTGTGCCTCGATGGAAACCCTTTTGCAGGAATTGACGGGGTACCCGGTTGAGGAGCGCTGCCGGCGAGGAGAGCGGCAAAGCTGTCGCTTTGTCATCAGAGTCCCGGCGACAAATAAGTCATCCGGGTGAGAAGAAGCTTTCAGACCTCCTGCCGGAAATCGGCAACGCTCATAGAACAGATCTCCGGAGACCGTGAGGACCGGAAGGGTTCTAAAGACAATGAGGAATATGCCGATTGTTTAAAGATCGTTTAAAGTTCCACCCTGGACAACACCGTTCATGATTGGGATTTCCAATAATGTTGCGCTTATAACGATATTTGTGAGAAAGGAACTTGCGATGTGGCGGAAGGTCCAGTTGAAGACAAAGCTGATCGGTATTTCGTGCATGTTTTTGATTGTCATGGGGGTGTCCCTGAATTTCATTGCCTTGAGGAGCGCAAGCAGCATGGCCGATGGGCTGATCGAAAAAACATACCGCCAAAAGCTCGATGGGGACATACGCTCCAGTTGGCTGTATTTGAAAAATCATTACGGTGCCGTCCGTCTTTCAGAAGGAAGGCTGCTCGATGAATCCAACCGGCCGATCGACAACAGGTTCGAGATGGTGGATGCGATCAAGCATGATCTGGATGTGGCTGCAACGATATTTGTCCGCGATGGGGACGATTTCACTCGGGTGGTAACGAATATTCAAAACGCAGAGGGGAAGCGCGCCGTCGGAACGAAATTGGGGAAGGGGAGTGCGGCCTATCAGCCGGTTATGGCGAAGCGGCTGTACATAGGAAACGCCAAGATATTGGGAATGCCCTACCTGACTGCCTATGATCCCATCCTGGATGATCGGCAAAACATCATCGGTATATTGTTCATCGGCATTCCGCAGGCTGAAATTACCGCCGTCATTGCCGCCGGAATCAAAAAAATGGGGTTCGGATTATGCGTGGGGTCGGCTTGCATTCTGTTAACCGCTATTTTGGTCATGGTGTTTGCAACCCGGAGGATTCTCAGCCCCGTCTACGCGATGATTACCTTACTCAACAACATCGTCAAGGATATCGCCGAAGGAAAAGGGGATCTTACCGCCCGCATTGCGGTGAACGCAGAAGACGAAATCGGCAAGCTGTCAAAATCGTTCAATGTTTTCATTGAAAAACTGCAGGGCATCATCAAACAAATCGCAGGGGGAGTGGAAACGCTGTCGACATCGTTTACGGACCTCTCGGTTCTTTCCGATCAGATGTCCCAGGCCGCGCGGGATACCTCCGACAAATCCAATCTGGTGGCAACGGCATCCAGGGAGATGAGCGACAGGATGAACACGGCGGCCGCCGCCATGGAGCAATCTACAACCAACACCCAGGCGGTGGCAGCGGGGGCTGAGGAAATGTCGGCTACCGTCAGTGAAATCGCAAAAAATTCCGAAAGAGCGCGCTCGATTTCCGATCAAGCCGCCAAACAGGCTGCGGATACGGCCGGCATGATGGAGTTGCTGGGCAAGGCGGCCCAATCCATTGGAGAGGTGGTTGAAACGATCACCGAAATCTCCGAGCAGGTGAATCTGCTGGCCCTCAACGCCACAATTGAAGCCGCCAGGGCCGGTGAAGCCGGGAAGGGCTTTGCCGTTGTGGCCAACGAGATCAAAGAACTCGCCCGGCAGACCGCGCAGGCCACCCAGGATATCGAGGAGAAAATCGGAAGCATCCAGGGGACGACTTTCAAGGCCGTAAAGGATATCGATCACATCGTAAATACCATCAAAGAAGTCAATGACGTTGTTTCGGGAATCGCCGCCGCGGTCGAAGAGCAGTCCTCGTCGACGACCGAAATCGCCTCCAATGTATCGCATGTGGCCGATGGCATACAGGATGTGAATGCACATGTCAGCCAGAGCTCGGCGGTTGCCTCCAGAATTTCCAGTGACATCTCTTCTGTAAATGCGACTGCCAACGAGATGTCCACCAGCAGCGCGCAGGTCAATCGCAGCGCGCATAACCTGTCGAAGCTCTCTGAAGAGCTCAAGTGCATCGTCGATCAGTTCAAGATTTGAGGAATTGCTGGCATCTTCGAACAGAAGATGGTATAAGGCGTAAGTGATTCAAACAAAGGCGACCCGGCCGGCACTGATCGGCCGGGTCTTTTTATGGCAACAGGTAGGCTCAGGTTTGCAGGACGAGTCGGCTGTTGACGGGCAATCAAAGCATTCGCTGCAAAGGGATGCAGCCCATTCGGACTTGTCAGATTGCAGACAGGAGCATGATCGTGACCAACGAATTTTCTTTGATCGGTTTGCGCCCGGAGCTGGTACAGACGCTTACCGAAATGGGCTACAACGCCCCGACCCCCATCCAATCCGAACTCATTCCGCCGATGCTTGCCGGCCGGGATGTAATCGGCCAATCCCAAACCGGTTCCGGCAAAACAGCGGCCTTCGGTCTTCCCATTTTGGAGCGCCTTCAAGCGGGACAGCGCCATGTACAGGGCCTGATCGTGGCCCCCACGCGCGAGCTGGCGATTCAGGTGGCCGAAGCCATCAGCCATTACGGTCGAAGGAGCGGTGTCAGGGTAAGCGCCTTCTACGGCGGCCAACCGTACACGACTCAGATCCGTTGCCTCAAAAAGGGCGTCGATGTGGTCGTGGGCACCCCCGGTCGTCTGCTCGACCTGATTCATCGCAGACTGCTTGATCTGCAGCACGTCTCCACCGTCGTGCTCGATGAGGCCGACGAGATGCTCAGCATGGGCTTCATTGCGGATATCGAGGCCATTCTGGACGAAACGCCAGCAGAGCGCCAGACAGCGCTTTTTTCAGCCACGATGCCGAAAGAGATCCAGCGCCTGGCCGGCCGCTACCAGCGAGATCCCCACGCCTTCACCATGGGCGGCCGAAAACTGACCGTGGCCACCGTCGAGCAGCGCTGCTATCTGATCAACGAATCGGATCGATTGGCCGCTCTCACCCGTCTGTTCGAGACGGAAACGATCGTCAGCGCGATCGTATTCGCCAGAACCCGGGCCGGCACAGACGAATTGGCCAATGGTCTCGTGAACCTGGGATTCCAGGCCGAAGTGCTCAACGGCGACTTGAGCCAGGATGCCCGGGAGCGCATCCTTCAGCGCTTCCGCACCAACCAGATCAAGGTGCTTGTGGCCACCGATGTGGCCGCCCGCGGTCTGGACATCGACCATGTCACCCATGTATTCAACTATGACCTGCCCCGGGATCCCGAGCTGTATGTCCATCGCATCGGACGCACGGGTCGGGCCGGCAAATCGGGTACGGCCATTTCCCTGTTCACTCCCAAAGAGCGCTGGCATCTGCGAAAAATCGAAGCCTTCACCAAGCAGAAAATCACCCTTGCCACCTTGCCCACCGAAGAAGAGGTTCGATGTCGAAGAGATCAAAGGCTCGTCGAGCGGATGACGGTCTGGCTGAAGCGCGGCCGATGCCAGCGAGAACGCGGGATGGTGTCGAAGCTGATCGAGGAGGGCCACGATGTGATGGAGATTGCCGCCGCGGCGCTGAAGCTGGTGCGTGCCGAAGAAGAGAAGCACCCGGTTGCTTCCATCACACAACTGCGGGAAGAAAGCCCCAAACGATCGAAACGCACCGATGACATCCGAAATCGAGGCAGAGAAAAAACCATTGACCGCACTTCCCATGAAAAAGGGATGGTGCGCCTTTCGCTGAGCAGCGGCAGCGGAGACGGCCTGAACGTAGCCCATATCGTGGGCAGCCTTTCCCATCATGCCGATATTCCCGGCCGCTGCATCGGTAGAATCCGCATTGAAAATCAAACGACCTTCGTCGATGTGCCGGAACAATTTGTCGACCTGGTGCTGGCGAAGAAATCCTCCTACCGAATCGGTCGGCGGCGGATCGATATCGACCGCGCGTAAGGGGCGCAGAGCCGGCGGGCACCGGGCACAGAAACAGCACAAAAGGCCATAAAGGCGCTTCGCGTTTTCCAAAACCCGTCTTTTCGTGGTAATAGAATGTTTTCTGCACGTGCGGAGAATGTACGATCATTACCAAGGGTGATCTCCCATGCATGAGCTTTCGATTGCTCAGAGGATCGTCGATATCGTCTCGGAGGAAATGTCCCGGAACGGATTGACGCGGGTGGATGCCGTTACACTCAAGGTCGGCGACATGGCCCAGATCCTGCCGGATTCCCTGCTGTTCGGATTCGAATGTCTCACCGATCGGACACCGCTTGCGGGGGCGAAGCTGATCATCGTGAAGATCCCTGCACGCGGGTCCTGCAAGGCATGCGTTCATGAATTCGATATCGACGGCTGGCTGTTGAATTGCCCGCGATGTCAGGGGACAGCGATCGATATCCTGTCCGGAAAAGAACTGGAGATTGTTGAAATCGAGGGACAATAGCGGTTTCTTGAAACAGGAAAAAACTATGAAAGTATCCGTCGTAAGAAATGTGCTGGAGGCAAACGATAGAATCGCCATCCAAAACCGGAAGAGCTTCGATGACTTCGGGGTGAAGGTGATCAATATGATGAGCGGGCCCGGGGCCGGGAAAACCACGCTGATTGCCGAAACGATCCGGTCTTTGAAGCATGCGGTGGAGATCGCCGTGATCGAAGGGGATATCCAGTCCACCCATGATGCCGAAATCATCGCAACGACCGGTGCTCAAGTCGTTCAGATCAACACGGGCGGGGCCTGCCATCTGGATGCCAACATGGTCAGCGTCGCGCTGGCGCAGATCGATTTGACCGCTGCCGATCTTCTGATCATCGAAAATGTGGGCAACCTGGTTTGTCCGGCCGATTTCAAGCTGGGCGAAGACTGCAAAGTGATGCTGCTGAGTGTTACGGAAGGCGATGACAAACCTCTGAAGTATCCTCTGATGTTTCAGGAATCGAGCGTGCTCCTCATCAACAAGATCGATCTGCTTCCCTACATCGATTGTGATGTGGAGAAAATCAAAACCGATGCACGCTCGATCAATCCTTCGATCGAAATTTTTGAAGTGTCGGCCAAAACGAAGTCGGGCCTGGAAGGATGGTACGCGTGGCTGAGGTCCAAAGCATCCTCCACCAAAACCGCCCCAAAATGATCCGCCGCTGCAAAATAGCCATCCGGGGGACGGTTCAAGGAATCGGGTTCCGGCCTTTCGTCTACAAGCTTGCCCATGAAAAGAAGCTCAACGGGTATGTCCTAAACACCAGCACCGGTGTCGACATCGAAGTCGAAGGAGAATCCCCGCAAATCGATCTTTTCATCGAAGCGGTCAGATCAAACAGGATTCCGCTCGCCCGCATCGAGGACATGCGGCTTTCGGCTCTGGAGATCCGGAAAGATCAGGGTTTTGTCATCAGAGAAAGCGTATCGAAGGCCGAGAAGCTGACGTCCATCCCACCGGATATCGGTATCTGCGAGGACTGCCTGAAGGAACTGCAGGATCCCGCGGACCGAAGATACCGGTACCCCTTCATCAACTGCACCAATTGCGGCCCCCGCTATACGATCATCGAAGATATTCCCTACGACAGGCCCTCTACCTCCATGCGATCCTTCCGCATGTGCAGCGATTGCACCAGGGAATACACCGATCCTTTCAATCGGCGGTTTCATGCCCAGCCGAATGCCTGTCCGGTTTGCGGTCCGAGGGTCATGCTGTGCGGCAAAGATCGAAAAGCCCTGCCTGCAGAGGATCCCATCGCCTCGGCGGTCGATCTGATCGAAAAGGGACATATCCTCGCCGTAAAAGGGCTCGGGGGATTTCACCTTGCGGCGGATGCTGAAAACAGCCTGGCCGTGAAACGGTTGAGGGAAAGAAAGCACCGCGAAGAAAAACCGCTGGCACTGATGGCCTATGATATGGATTCCATCCGCCGCTTTGCCCATGCAAGTCCCGAGGAGGAAGCTCTGCTCACCTTCCCCTCCCGGCCGATCGTGATCTTAAGGAAATTGGTTCCCAACCGCATTTCTCCCGAGGTCTCCCCCCGGAACCGCAATTTCGGCGTCATGCTGCCGTATACGCCGCTGCACTATCTTCTGCTCGAAGGCGGCCTGACGGCGCTTGTGATGACCTCCGGAAACGCCAGCAGGGAGCCGATCTGCATCGACAATGACGATGCATTCGAGCGCCTGGGCGGGATTGCCGATTTTTTTCTGGTGCACAACCGGGACATCTATCTGCGGGCGGATGATTCCATCGTACGCAGGATCGATTTAGGAAACCGGATGATCCGGCACGCCAGAGGGTATGCGCCCTCTCCCGTTTATCTCAAGGCCGATTTTCCGCAAATCCTTGCCTGCGGACCGGAAACCGCCAATACCGTATGCCTGACAAAGGGAAAGCATGCCTTTATCAGCCAGCACATCGGAGACCTGACCAATCTTGAGAGCCTGAGATCCTTCGAGCAGACCATTTCACACCTGAAACGGATTTTCGATATCGAGCCCGCCCTGGTGGCCTACGATCTGCATCCGGATTACCTCAGCACCCGGTATGCCCTCAAGGTGGAAAATGTGAAGAAAATCGGCATCCAGCACCACCATGCCCATATCGCAAGCTGCATGGCCGAGCACGGCATCGAAGGCCCCGTGATCGGGCTTGCGTTCGACGGA
>QZKK01000045.1 GCA_003599475.1 Desulfobacteraceae bacterium | reverse complement strand
TCCGATCTTGCCGGATTCGCTGTCGGTATCGTCGAAAACGATAAAATCATCGACGGGTCTGAAATCCATGTGGGAAACAAGATTGTCGGCATCGCCTCCAATGGACTGCATAGCAACGGCTACTCCCTGGTCCGGAAAATCTGTTTTGACGTTCTGCATCTGGGCGTGGACGATTACATTCCCGAACTGCAAAAGACGCTCGGGGAAGAGTTGATTATCCCAACTAGGATTTATTCGGAGACGATTCTTCGCCTCACGCGGGACTTGACGATCAACGGGTTTGTTCATGTCACCGGCGGCGGCATCGTCAACAACCTGATGCGGATCATTCCCAAAGCATGCCAAGTGATCCTGAAGCGTGCAAGCTGGGATGTGCTCCCCATTTTCAATTTCTTGCAGCAGGCCGGCAAGGTCGGCGATGATGAGATGCTTCGTACTTTCAACAACGGCATCGGTCTGATCGCGGTGGTCCAGGAGAATTTGGTTCAGGATGTCGTGGAGCGTTTGAACGCAATGAATGAAAGAGCGTTTGTCATCGGGGAAGTTGTCGAGCTCAAGGCATCCGAGCCCCGCCTCAAGTGGGTATGAAGAGCTGAAAGTTCAAAGCTCAAAGCTCAAAGCTGAAAGCAAAGCAATCGAATACAGAACATCCGAAGTTCAAAGCCAACCGAAACTCGATGTTCCTCTTTGAGCTTTCAGCTTCCCCACGCAGCCTTCAGAAACTCCCGGTTCATCCGGGCAATGTGCAGGATGGACATCCCCTTGGGGCACTGTGCCTCGCATTCGGCGGTGTTGCTGCAGTTGCCGAAACCCAGTTCATCCATCTTCTTCAGCATTCGAAGCGCCCGTTCGGCGGCTTCGGGTCTGCCCTGAGGCAGGAGGGCCAATTGAGAAATCTTGGCCCCCACAAAAAGCATCGCAGATCCATTCGGGCATGCAGCCACACATCCGCCGCACCCGACGCACGTGGCTGCATCCATAGCCTTATCGGCTGTTTCTTTTGGGATCGGGACGGCGTTGGCTTCCGGAGCTCCACCGGTATTGACGGAAATATACCCGCCGGCCTGAATGATCTGATCGAACGCGCTGCGATCGACCACGAGATCTTTGACCACTTTGAACGCACGGGAGCGCCAGGGTTCGATGACGATGGTGTCGCCGTCTTTGAAGTGCCGCATGTGCAGCTGGCACAGATTGGTCTCCCTTTCGGGGCCGTGGGCATATCCGTTTACCATTGCGCCGCAGGATCCGCAAATACCCTCCCTGCAATCATGGTCGAAGGCGATGGGCTCTCTTCCTTCCAGCGTCAGCGAATCGTTGATGACGTCGAGCATCTCAAGAAAAGACATATCGGTCGAGATGTTTTCGGCGCTGAGCGTCTCAAAGTATCCTTTGGCATTGGGCCCGCTTTGACGCCAGACTTTCAGCTTCAGATGAATCGTTTGGGTCACTTGTAGCTCCTTTGAGTGAGTTGGACGTATTCACAGGCGAGCGGCTCCATATGGAACCGGGGGTCTTTCCCCTCGCCTGCATACTCCCATGCGGCCACATGGCAGAAATTTTCATCGTCGCGTCTGGCTTCATTTTCCACCGTCTGGAAGGCCTCGTTGAAGTGCCCTCCGCAGGACTCCCTTCGGGCCAAAGCGTCGATGATCAGCAGTTCCCCAAAATCGAGAAAGTCGGCAACCCTTCCGGCCCTCTCCAGACTCTGGTTGAAATCCTCGGCTGAACCCGGAACGATTACGTTCTGCCAGTACTCTTCCCTCAGTTCCTGAACCATCGTTCGCGCCTTTTTCAAGCCCTGGTCGTTTCGCGACATCCCGCAGTGATCCCAAAGGATTTTCCCAAGCTGCCGGTGGAAATCGTCCACGGTCCGTTTTCCATTGACCGAAAGAAGCTTCCGGATGCGGGCCTTTGCGTTTGACAGGGCTTCTTTGAAGGCAGGGTGATCGGTGGATACATTCGACGGAGAATTTCCTGCCAGATAGCCCCCGATGGTATACGGGATGATAAAGTATCCGTCGGCCAGCCCCTGCATCAGCGCGCTGGCTCCGAGCCGGTTGGCGCCGTGATCCGAGAAGTTTCCCTCGCCCAGTACGAAAAGGCCGGGTACGTTGCTCATCAGATCGTAATCGACCCAGAGGCCGCCCATGGTGTAGTGGACGGCCGGGTAAATCTTCATCGGGGTTTCATATGGGTTTTCAGCCGTAATCTTTTCATACATCTGGAAGAGATTGCCGTATTTTTGAGCGATGACCGGCACGCCGTCCCGCTTGATCGCATCTCTGAAATCCAGATAGACCGCAAGCCCGGATTCCCCCACCCCTTTTCCCATATCACACTGCTCTTTGGCGTTCCGGGAGGCGACATCCCTTGGCACCAGATTTCCGAAGCTGGGATATTTTTCCTCGAGGTAGTAGTCTCTTTCGGATTCAGGGATTTGGTCTGCAGAGCGCTTGTCCCCCGGGCTTTTCGGCACCCAGACGCGACCGTCGTTTCGAAGGCTTTCGCTCATGAGCGTCAGCTTGGATTGATAGGTTCCGTGGACCGGTATGCAGGTCGGATGAATCTGAGTGAAACAGGGGTTGGCAAAGAGCGCGCCTTTTTTGTAGGCCTTGAAAATGGCCGATACATTGGAATTCATCGCATTGGTGGAGAGGAAATATACGTTGGCGTATCCGCCGGTTGCCAGGATTACGGCATGCGCCGCGTGGGCCTCCAACTCTCCGGTAATCAGGTTCCGCACGATGATTCCGCGCGCCTGGCCATTGACAATCACAAGATCCAATACCTCTCTTCGCGGAAAGAGGGTCACCTTTCCTGCCGCGGCCTGACGCATCAATGCACCGTAGGCGCCCAGAAGAAGCTGTTGTCCAGTCTGACCGCGGGCATAGAAGGTCCGGGAAACCTGAGCGCCGCCGAACGACCTGTTGGCGAGCAGTCCGCTGTAGTCCCTGGCGAAGGGAACCCCCTGAGCGACACAGTGATCGATGATGCGCGTGCTCAACTGGGCGAGGCGGAAGACGTTCGCTTCCCGGGAACGGAAGTCGCCCCCCTTGATGGTATCGTAGAACAGCCGCCGGATGCTGTCGCCGTCATTTTGGTAATTCTTTGCGGCATTGATGCCTCCCTGTGCGGCGATGCTGTGGGCCCTGCGGGGGCTGTCCTGAATGCAGAAGGTTTTTACGTTGTATCCGAGCTCGGCCAAAGTGGCCGAGGCCGAACCGCCCGCAAGGCCTGTGCCGACGACAATAATGTCGAATTTCCGCTTGTTTGCAGGATTGACCAATTTCAGCTCATAACATCGATTGTCCCATTTTTCCTGCAGAGCTCCGCCTGGAACTTTTCCATCGAGCAGCATACGCATTCCTTTCCTAGAACCAAACTGATATATAGATGGGAAGCAATCCGAAACCGATTCCGATAATGATGCTGAAGGCCACCCCGGCCGACTTTATCACGGAAAAATACTTGGGATGGTTGGCGCCGATTGTCTGGAGGGCGCTCCAAAAACCATGGCTGACATGGATGGCAACGATGACCATGCCGGCAGTATATAAAAAAACATACAGGGGGTTCTGAAATTTTGCACGGGCAATTTCGAATATGGTTGTACCGGTTTTGTCGGCAAAGGTGAAATTTACCAAGTGAATGATCACGAAAGCCAGAACCAGGAGCCCGGTATACGGCATAGTCGCCGAAGCGAGACTCTGCCCTCCGGCACTCTTTTTTACAGCATAGGGAACCGGCCGTGACCGCCTGTTTTCGAAAAACAGCAGCAACCCGGTGCCTGCATGGACAAGGGCGAAAAAGAGCAACCCGAATTCCGCAACCGTCAGCAGAACGCCGAGCGAATGAAGATTTTCGGCGTACCTGTTGAACGAATCGCCGCCTTTGTATATGATGAGATTGCCTGCCAGATGGACTGCCAAAAATGCACAAAAGGACAATCCGGTGATTGCCATGATCAGTTTTTTACCGATCGAGGAACGGAGTGCTTGAGCGAACCAGTTCATGTCTCCCCCTTAAAAAAATGAAGAAGCTATAGTAACAGATGAATCGGGAGATCTCAAGTGAATAATGAAGAGGATCAGAAGTATCCGTTTTTCGAAAATTGCAGAAGGCTCGTGATTACCACCCCGGAAGCTTCAGAAAATCAGTCAAATGGTTCATTTCTTGCAAGATCTTTTGCGAGATGGACATCTCATGTCCCGGAGAAGATATTTTAGTCGAATCGGCAATGATTTCAATTTTCTTGACAGTAGCCGAAATTTCCTTTAATTTACTATGTTTAATAAAGTGTCTACGACCTTAAGAATGGAGTTTCTAGAGAATGCCACAAAACCTTGATCTCATTCAGATGATTCAAAATGCCAGTTTGATGGTGCAGTTTGTTCTTCTGCTCCTGTTTTTCTTTTCCGTCGCCTCCTGGACCATCATTCTGATGAAGTTCAGGTATATCCGAAAATCATTCAAAGAATCGGGGCTGTTTACGGAATTTTTCTGGAGGAGCCGGGATCTTTCCGCCGCTTTTGCCAAGGCCAAACAACTCGACGGCAGCCCTGTTGCGAGAGTTTTTCGAATCGGGTATCTGGAGCTCAGGAAAATCAGCCAATCCGGGCTTCCCGTTCATTCCTCCACCGGCACGGGGGGAGACCCGGTCGGCTCGAACGGACAACTCATCGGTACGGACAACGTCAAGCGGGCGCTCCGCCGGGCCATCAATACGGAGACGACCCGCATGACACAGATGGTTCCATTCCTGGCCACGACAGGCAATACGACGCCTTTTATCGGGCTTTTCGGAACCGTCTGGGGCATCATGAATTCGTTTCACGGGATCGGTCTTCGGGGATCGGCCAGCCTTGCCGTCGTTGCGCCCGGAATTTCAGAAGCCTTGATCGCGACTGCAGCGGGTTTGGCCGTTGCCATTCCCTCTGTCATCGCCTTCAATTACTTCATGCAGAAGATCCGCATCATCGAATCCGAGCTTCAGAGTTTTTCGGCCGATTTTCTCAATATCATTGAAAGAGACCTTTTGCGTGCGGAGGCGAAGGATGAGTCTTGATTCCAACAGCGATCGTTTGATGTCCGATATCAACGTCACCCCCTTTGTGGATGTAATGCTGGTTCTGCTGATTATATTCATGGTAACCGCTCCGATGATGGTACAGGGCGTCGATGTTTCGTTGCCGGAGGCAACCTCGAAGCCTCTGGAAACGGATAAGGAACCGCTGGTCATTACCATCAATAAAGAAAACAAAGTCTTCATCAACGACTACGAGGTCTCCGTCGGATTTCTGCAGGACAAGCTCAAGCAAGTCCTGGAAAACAGAACCGACCGGGAGGTCTACTTCCGAGCCGATAAGAACATCCCTTACGGGGTGGTGGTGCAGGTAATGTCCGAGATCAAGGATGCCGGAGTGGATAAGCTGGGGATGGTCACCTTGCCATTGGAATCCGGCGCCAACAGCAAAAGGCAATAGAGCTTTCGGATGGATAAAAAAGCGTCATCTCCTTCCCCCATGCTTGGCGACCCTGTAGACGGTACCCGAACGGCGGCATCGATGCTGGGGTTTTCCGTGATCGGCCACATCCTTTTCCTGGCGATCTTGATTTTTGTCCCCGGCCGGATTCCCGCAAAATACAACAGACCCTCCGTTATGAACGTCAGCATCGTGTCGCTGCCGACACGCGGAACAGGCCCTGCCCCCGCACGGGCGGCTGAGGTCAAACCGGAACCGAAGACGGAGGCACCTCCGACCGTGCCGACACCCTCCAAACAGGCTGAAATCCAGTCAGCCGAACCGCAGGAGGTAAAACCTGTCGAGGCCCCCAAAGCTTCGCCGCCTGCAAAGAGCGAGCCTTCCATCGCACCGGATGCCATTTCGGTGGCCCCCAAGAAGAAGCAGGCGGACTCAAAGGTTTCGCTGAAGAAAAAGACATTCAAGTCCGACCAGGTCGTCAAAAAGGCGATTCAGAGAATCGAAAAAGAGGCCGAGGAAACCCGGCCCAAGATCGTCGCCGATGCAATCGATCGGCTGAAGGAAAAAGTCAAGACACAGGAACCGGTGCAGCCGCAGGATCCGGTCGACAGGGCCATCGATCGGCTTCGGGAGAGGGTCGAATCGGGCGCAGGCCCGGGGTTCGGCTCCGGGGACGGAGGAAGCTCCGGTCCGTTGAGCAGGAGGGCTCTGGAGCAGATCGATCTCTACAAGCTCGAGATTGCATACCAAATCGAAAAAAAATGGGCAGCCTCCGAGCAACTGACCGGGGGAAGGACCGATCTTGAAGCGGTGTTGATGATAAAGATCATGCCCAATGGCGAGATTCAGGATATCTGGTTCGAAAAGAAATCCGGAAACAACTACTTCGACGATTCCGCGTACAAGGCAGTGATCAAGTCGAATCCGCTGCCTCCGCTTCCAAAGGAATTTCGAGAACCCTTCTACAATATCGGGCTTGTTTTTACACCCGGAGGCTTAAAGAAGGGGATGGGGTAAGGATATGTGGGGAAGAATGAATCGGGTTTACCTTCGCTGGATGGCCTTTGGAGCGGCCGCTGCTGTCTTATTCACTGCTTCAGCCCATTCGAGACAATACGATTATGTCGATATCAGCAATCCGTTTTTGAAAAAAATACCGCTGGCCATTCCGGCCGTACAGCCTGCCGGATCGAGTCCCGCAGAGGCGGAAGCCTGCCGGCAAGTGACCGAGGCGCTTGCGAAATCACTCGATTTTACGGGATATTTCAAGCTGCTCGACAGAGAGGCTTTCCTGATCGATCCGAACTCCGATTGGACGAAAGCCGGCCTCAATTTCCGGAACTGGACTGCGATCGGGGCAGAGCTCTTGACGACCGGAAAGATATCCGTGCAGGAAAATCTGCTCGAGGTCGAGCTCAGGTTGTATGATACCTTCAAAGAACAGATGATTGTCGGAAAGCGGTATAAGGGGTTTCTGGATGACAAGAGGCGCATCGTTCACCGGTTTTGCTCGGAGGTTATCTTCGCCCTGACCGGAGACAGGGGGTTGTTCGAAAGCCAGATCGCCTTCGAATCCAAGAACAGCGGCAACAAGGAGATCTTCACCTGCGCATTCGACGGGTACAGCCCGGTTTCTTTCACCAGCAACAAATCAATCAACCTGACACCGTCCTGGTCCTCGGACGGCCAATGGCTCGCCTATACTTCCTATGCCCAGGGAAAAGCGGATCTGTTCATAAGGAATATCAAGGAAAAACGGGGAACTGTGGTTGACAAGAAAGGAATCAATACCACTCCGGCCTGGGTGCCGGGGCAGTTTACGCTTGCCGCCACTCTTTCCTTCGAGGGGGATCCGGAAATTTATCTATTGACCGGGGCGGGGAAAATTATTAAGAGGTTGACCAACAGTTACGGAATCGATGTATCGCCCAACTGGTCACCTGACGGAAAGAAGATGGCATTCGTTTCGAACCGGTCGGGCTCCCCTCAAATATACATCAAAGACATGGAGAGCGGAAAGGAGGAAAGACTTACTTACGAGGGCCAATACAACACCTCTCCAGCTTGGTCCCCGAAGGGCGACAGGATCGCTTACACCGGCATGCATGACGGTATTTTCGATATCTTTGTCATTCGTGCAGACGGGAGCGGTCTGTTTCAGCTTACGGATAAAAGCGGCGACAACGAATCGCCTTCGTGGTCTCCGGACGGAAGCCTCCTGGCTTTCAGCTCGACGCGGGAAGGTTCGTCGAGGATATATGTCATGACGGCTTTCGGCACGGATCAGCGCCGCCTGGTCACCCTGCCGGGCGAGCAGTCCAATCCGGAATGGTCAAAAGGAGCTGCAAACCCATAAATGTGTCGGTCCGGCGAATGCCCGAGCCCATAGGATCGTGAGCCCGTTTCGGGAGTGGATTCCAGCTTTCGCCGGAATGACGAGAGAAGCGACTTCTCTGCTTTTTACTTTCGCATCAAATCTTAAAGGAGGAAAAAATGCACAAAAGACTCTGGTTCGCTTTGGTTCTCTTACTGGTAATTCCCGGACTGATTGTTACAACTTCATGCGCGAAAAAAACCGTGAAGGCCGGACCGGCTGTGCAAGCGGACGATGCAGCCAAGAAGGCCGAGGCCGAGGCCGCACGCCAGGCCGAGCTAGCCAGGCAGCGCAAGCTCGAAGAAGAACGGCTGAAGGCCCAGCAGGCGCAACAGGCAACGGCGAGTGCGGGGGAAAAAGCTACGTTCGAAAGCGAACACATCTACTTCGATTTCGACAAAGCAAACCTCAAACCGGAAGCGCAAGAAATCTTGAAGCGCAAAGCCGAATATTTGAAGAAAGTCCCGAATGCAAAGGTGATCATCGAAGGCCACTGCGATGAGCGCGGCACCGATGAATACAACCTGGCCCTCGGGGATCGACGCGCCGTAAGCGCCCTGAAATATCTTGCGACGCTGGGGATCGCAGAGGACCGGATGAAGACCATCAGCTATGGCGAGGAGCGTCCGCTGGATCCGGCCAAAAATGAAGCCGCCTGGGCAAAAAACCGCCGCGCGCAATTTTTGCTTCAGTAACGGCCCGACTTGTGTTCCAATAGTGGATTGACGTGCAAAAGGGCGGCAGTTTCCTGCTGCCGCCCTAATCTAAGACGGATTCTGAGACCGATCTCAACCGGTTCAACCTTCGTTTCCTTATCCGTGCCTTCGCTTCTTGGTGACTGAACCGAAATGGAGACATCGACATGAAAGCCGTAAAAGCATTGGCCGTTTTCGCTTTTTCCGGCCTGGTATTCATCCATGGATGTGTTTCGTCGGATGAAATGTCCGTGCTCAGAAATCGCATCGAGGGGCTTGAACAGCAATTGGCGAGCCAGGATGCGCAGTTGTCGTCCACTGCTTCGGAGCTCAAATCGAAGCTGGGTCAGAGAACCCAGGCCGACGAGAAAATAAGAAGCCAGTCGGCCGAGCTGTATGCGACGATCGACCAGATCCGTGAGGATCTCAGCTCGCTTCGGGGCCGAGTCGAAGAAGCCGAATATCTGCTGAAAAACCAGCAGAACAATCAGCAGCAGGCAGGCGGAGAGCAGGTGCAGCAGCTCGAAAAAATTGCGGAAACAGCCGGCAGAAACGAAGGCCGCATCCGCCGCATCGAGCAGTATCTCAACATCGAAGCGTCCGCCAAGCCGGCCGCTGATGCTGCCGGAAAACCTCATGATGAATCGGAAGACGCAGCCTACAATGCCGCAAAGGAGGCCTTCGAAAGAGGCGAATTTCCACAAGCCCGCGAGAAGTTTGAAGGCTTTTTAAAGAAATATCCGAAGTCTCCGATAGCGGATAATGCCCAGTTCTGGATCGGTGAAACCTACTATCGGGAAAAATGGTATGAGAAGGCGATACTCGAATACCAGAAGGTGATCGAGAGCTACCCGAAGGGAAACAAAGTCCAGTCCTCGCTGTTGAAACAGGGGCTCTCCTTTCAGAATCTCGGAGACAAAGCGAGTGCCCGGCTCATTTTGAGCGAGCTGATGAAAAAATACCCTCAATCCAGCGAGGCGAAGATCGCATCTCAAAAACTAAAGGAGATCAAGTAGAAGCGCCGCGCTGATCCGACAATCGGATGAAGCCGCAATTCAGATTGCGGGATCGGCAACCCCTTTATGCACGTGTTTGCTGGACCGTTCCAGGACGAGTTACCGAATGCCATCGGATAAAGTTCACTCGATTAAAGGATGACAAAGATCATCGGCATAGATCCCGGTCTTGCCGCAACAGGGGTGGCCATTGTCCAAGGAGAAGGCTCGCGGGTCGCCGGTTACTCTTTCGGGACCATCCATACCTCCTGCCGTCTAGCCGTTGCCCACCGTCTCGATCAAATCTATTTGAAGCTGTTCGATCTGCTGCAGGATGAGTCTCCGGACCTGATGGTCGTAGAAGATGTATTTTCATTGGAAAAATACCCGATTTCCGGCATCACTCTTGGAAAAGTCAGCGGTGTGGTTCTGTTGGCAGGCTGCCGGACCGACGTTCCGGTCGTCGAGCTTCCCGTCCGTGAAACGAAGAAAATATTGACCGGAAACGGCAAAGCGACAAAGGATCAGGTCGAAAAATCGGTTCGCCATTACCTGCAGATGACCACGCCGATCCGGCCGGCTCATGCCGCCGATGCAATGGCTCTGGCGCTGATCGGCTTGTTCCGGTACAGGCGCCCTGCTGCGAAAGAGCGGAACCCTTGTCCGCTGCCGGAGCAGTCGAAATGATCGGCTATCTGGAAGGATGCATTCTGAAGAAGGAAGAGGATCGGATCCTTCTGCTGGTAAACCACATCGGATATGAAGTTCTGCTTCCTACGATGGTCATGGAGTCGCTATCGGAAAGGAAGGAGGGTGATGAAGTCGCCCTCCGGATCTTTTTCCATCAAACGGAACGGCAGCCGAAACCGGTGCTCATCGGCTTTACCAGCGAGCAGGAGAAAGAGTTTTTTCAGTTGTTCATCTCCGTTGAAGACATCGGTCCGATGAAGGCAGCGAAAGCATTGAATCGACCGGTTCGGGAGATCGCAAGGGCAATCGAATCGAAGGACCTTGCGCAGTTGACCCTGCTGAAGGGAATCGGACAGCGAACGGCCAATAAAATCGTCGCAAGCCTTCACGGAAAAATGGAAAAGTTTCTTGCCGGAAGATCCGAGGAGCAGAAATCCACTCCGATAGACGATCTTGTGCGGCAGGTCCTCGATGTTCTTGTGACCCAACTCGGCCATAAGAATTTCGAGGCCAAACGGATGATTGAAGAAGCGATGGATCGAAACCAATCCATATCGAGCGCCGAAGAGCTCTTCGAAGAAGTCTATCGAGGCAAGTCGATCGCATGACCGAGGATATCTTCACCCATCGCGACGGTATTCTTTCCTGTGCCGGCATGCCGGTCGATCAGGAGCCGGAGATCCTTTCACTGAGACCCGCCCGGCTGAAGGACTACATCGGTCAGAGGGAGGTGGTCGAGACCCTCAAGATCGCCATCGAGGCTGCAGCCAAACGCAAGGAGGCGCCCGACCACGTGCTGTTCCATGGCCCGCCGGGGCTGGGCAAAACCACCTTGGCCCACATCATTGCCAACGAGATGGGGACCCGATTGACGGTCACTTCCGGCCCCGCACTCGAAAAAGGGGGAGACCTGATCGGCATCCTCACTCACATGGAAGAAGGAGACGTCCTCTTTGTCGACGAAATCCACCGCACTCCCAAGACGGTCGAGGAGTTTCTCTACCCGGCGATGGAAGATTTTGCAGTCGATTTCGTCTTCGACAAGGGGATACACGCCCGCAGCCACCGCTTTCAACTGAAGCGGTTCGTTCTGGTCGGAGCCACCACCCGGGTCGGCCTCCTTTCGGCCCCTCTGAGGGACCGGTTCGGTATTTTCAGGAATTTGGATTTTTACACCGAAGCGGACTTGGTCAAGATCGTCAGGCGATCTGCGGAACTGCTTGGGGTGTCCATCGATGACCCCGCCATGCGCGAATTGGCCATCCGTTCAAGGGGAACCCCCCGGATCGTCAACAGGCTCCTCAAGCGCGTCCGGGATTATGCCGAGGTTCGGGCGGATGGGAGAATCAACAGGGAAATCGTGGAAGCGTCTTTGAGCCTCGAAGGGGTCGATCCGATCGGATTGACAAATCTGGATCGGCAGTATCTGAAAACCATCATCGATTTTTATGCCTGCGGTCCGGTGGGCATCGAAGCGATTGCGGCGACTCTTCAGGAAGAAACCGATACCCTGGTCGATGTTGTCGAACCGTACCTGTTGAAGATCGGATTCCTGATTCGAACGTCTGCGGGAAGAAAAATATCCGAAGCCGCCCGCAAACATCTGGGGTGTTCGGTGCAGGGGAAGATGTTTTAGTTGGTGGCAGGGTTTTTGCTTGTCTTCAGTTCAAGCTCTGGAGCAGCAAAAGGATAAGAATCCGGAATTCCATCGAAAATGCAGATCGTTACCTTGTTGACGGATTTCGGCCTGGAAGACGAATATGTCGGTGTGATGAAGGGGGCGATCCTTTCGGTCAACCCCTCGGCAAAGATCGTCGATATTTCTCATGCCGTCAATCCGCAGGAGATTGTTCAGGCAGCGCTTATGCTAGAGGCGGCTTGGCCGTATTTCCCGCCATGCACGGTGCATGTGGCTGTGGTCGATCCCGGGGTGGGAAGCCGGCGGAGCATCGTTGCCGTAAGAAAGAGCGGCCATATCTTTTTGGCCCCCGACAACGGGGTGCTGACGTTGGTACTGTCGAAGGGGGATATCGATGAGGCTGTCCGAGTCGAAAACACTCGGTTTTTCCTCAAGCCGGTCAGCGGCACCTTTCATGGAAGGGATGTTTTTGCACCGGTTTCCGGCAGGCTTGCATCCGGCCGCAGGCTGCAGGATTTCGGACCTCCGATCGATTACCGCAGACTGAATTCGATATCCCTCCCGGAGGTCAAGCAGACCCGAAAAGAAGAATTGAGCGGCAGTATTTTGACGGCGGATCGTTTCGGAAACCTGATCACCAATATCCGCCTGAGCGATATCGAAAAGCTCAAAGGAAACCGGGAAGGAAAGGTGCTTGAGATCCGTCTGGGAAAGGAGAGGATCGTCGGGATCGGACGCTGTTACAGCGAGGTAACTTCGGGTGAGCCCGTGGCCGTCATCGGAAGCCGCCTTTATCTAGAGATTGCCATCAATTGCGGAAACGCTCTGAAGCACTTCGGCGTCAAAAAGGGGGATCCCGTACAGGTCGTTCTGCGGAATGTTTGACAATTGATGATTTTCATTATAACAGACCGTTGCCCTGGGGGAACCCTCGAGGTTTCCGAAACCGACGGCACCGAGCGGACCCCGCCGTTGAGGCCGGGCGTCCGGAAAATACAAGTCTCAGGATAGAATCGATTCGATCAGAAGACGCTTCAAAAAATGGATAAGAAGGTGAGCATTCGTTCAAAGCTATCGACAGCCGTTTTTTCCTTTGCACTTCTGGTTCCCATTCTGTGCAATGCCGGCCAAAACCTCGAAGCCCATTCAGCGGCATCGGACATTTTTATCGATTTCGGGAAGACCCGGTACGCCATTGTGGTGGAAAAGCAATCGCAAACGCTCTTCCTTTTTACCCGCGACGGGGCGCGTGAGGTTCTTCGATTCAGGTGCTCCACAGGGGAGGAGCCTGGCCCCAAAAGCCGGTCTGGAGACAGCAAAACTCCGGAAGGGGTTTATTTCTTTACCCGGGAGCATCCGAAAAAGGACCTGGCCCCCATCTACGGGACCCGGGCCTATCCGATCGACTACCCGAACGCCTTGGACCGGCTGGCCGGGCGGGACGGGAATTCCATTTGGCTGCACGGGACCAATAAAACTTTGAAGCCACAGGACACGAACGGATGCGTCGCTCTTGAAAACGAAAATCTCGATGCGTTGGCCGGATACATCACTCTTCGCGAGACACCGATGATTATCGTCGATCGGCTCCCCCTCGTTCCAGCCGCCGATCCTTCCCTCCAACCCACCCTCAATCGAATCTTGAAAGAATGGACGCTCACGCTTCAAACCGGATCCTACCACCAGTACCTGGCGTTTTATGATCCGGATTATCTACCCGAAATTTCGTGGTGGCCGGAGTGGCAAAGATTCCAAAAAGAAAGCGGAATGAGACTTTCTCTTGAATCCGATCCGATCTCGATCTTTAAATACAATGACATTTTCGTGATTCTATTCGACCAGACACTCCGTCTTAACAACGGAAGCAAGCCGGCAGGGAGGAGGAAGCTTTACGTCCGGAGAGACGGCGGCGTCATTCGAATCATCGGTGACGAGTACCTGCTTCCGCCCGACCGGAAAGCCGATGCGCCCTCCGAATCGCCCTTGATTGCTGCTTTTCGAGATCTTCATCAAAGATCCGGAGATGAAGAAGACAACATCGAAGAGATGATCGCCGGATGGCTGAAAGCCTGGACGACAAAGGACATCGAGAAGTTCGGAGCATGTTATTCCGAGAAGTTTCGTTCGGACGGGATGAATCGTCGCCAATGGATCCAGTACAAGGAACGATTGAACAAGAAGTATGCCTATATCGATGTAAAATTAGATAACCTGAGGATTCGGAAATCTGCGAAAAGAAGCACGGCCACCTTTTTACAGACGTACGAAGCCCCGGGGCATCGGGCAGTCGGAACCAAAGAACTTATCCTGGTTCGGGAGAATGGGATATGGAAGATCTTGCGAGAGATTTGGAGAGGGCGGTAACCCCACCGGGCTCTCCGGATTCTCCTAAGCGATCCGGCGGATGGACCCTGCTGTTTATCGGAAGCAATGGAAGGATCGTACGGCTTGAAAGATTCAAGGCCTTCATCACCGTTTGGGTCCTTGTTTTCATCGTTGCTTCCGTGTCGGCTGTATCTTTCGGATTCTTCTACTTCGATCAGGCTTCCCAAAACAGATCGTTGAAAGATGCCGTAAGGGCCGGCCGGGAGAGAATCGATTCGATGCGGGAGGAAAAGGAGATTCTGCTGGCCCGTGTCGTGCTTGTCGAAGCGCAAAAGCCGCCCAGTCGCAGCGAAGGTTCATTTCGAGAAGCCCCCCTGAAGCAAAAGGAGAAGTCGCCCGCTGAGGAAGCCCATGCCCAGCCGATTGCAGATTCAGGAAGGGAGAGGGCGGAGAAAACAGGACCGGTTCTCGTTGCGGCGATTTCCGCAGATCCTCCACCCAAACTGCCGGCGAAGAATGCACCCCCTCCGGTGAGGATGGTTTCCACCGGAATCCGATCCCTCGTGGAAGTAGAGGATTTTTTTTCTATCGCCGAACCCGACAGCAATACGATTCGCATCAAATACAAGATTCGAAACATCGATCCGAAGTCGAATCCGATTTCCGGCCGTACTTTTCTCATTTTGAAGTCCGGAAAAGAAGACCCGGACAAATGGATCGTTCTCCCGGAGGCCCCTCTGGAATCAGGGATTCCCTCCAGCATCAAAAACGGGCAGTCATTTTCGATTACCCGGTTCAAGACCATACGATTCAAAGCGCCTTATCACGGACCGGAACCTTACGAAACGGCAACCATTCTGGTGTTCGATACAAATGGGGGTTTGTTGCTGGAAAAAAACTTCGCCCTCATCGACAGGGAAGATGAATCAGAGCCGACCGGATGAGGAAAAAAAGACTTACAGGGTGGGTTTGCGGAAAAGGATTCGACGTGAAAGGGAGCTTCCAATATCATCCGAGGGAAACGACGGGACAGGAAGGGTTTCGATGGCGGAGCTTTTTCTGCCTGCTTGTGTTCCTTCTTCTGTTTTTCCCGGACGATGCCCGCTGCCAGCGCAGAACCCATGAGATTTTTTTCGAAGGGACCGACTATGAACTCAACGTGTATCGCATCTACGGCGAGCGGCCTGGAAAGACGCTGCTTCTGATCGGCGGTATTCAAGGGGATGAGCCGGGAGGTTTCTTGTCTGCCGATCCCTATGCCGATATCTGCCTTTCCAAGGGGAACCTCATCGTTGTACCCCGTGCGAATTTTCACTCGATCGTGCTCCGGCAGAGAATCGTCAATCAGGACATGAACCGGCAGTTCGATGAGGAAGCCCGGCATACCTACGAGACCAAAGTGGTTTCCATCCTCAAGCGGCTCATTCAGGAAAGCGACTGTCTCCTGAACCTGCACGACGGTTCAGGATTCTACTCCGATACATGGGAAAACCAGGACCGGAACCCGCTCCGTTACGGCCAATCGCTGATCGCCGATGCCGAAGTTCATATGAATCCTGCAACCGGCGAAGAGATCCGGCTTGGGGAAATGGCCAGAGCGGTAGCCGCCCGGATAAACAGCCAAATCGAAAATTCCGAGCATCATTTTCGGTTCAACAACCACCGGAGCCGCGAAGCGGAATCCCCCCACAAGGAACAGCGGAAATCGGCAACCTACTATGCGTTATTTACTTGCGGGGTCCCGGCCTTCGGAATCGAGACGAGCAAGTCCCTGCCGCTCGAGTTGAAGGTCCGCCATCACAACCTGGCGATCAACGCGTTCATGGACCGGTTGGGAATCGTTCAGGAGACTCCGGGTGTAAATTTGGATCCTCCGGAGCTCGATTATCTGGTCATCGCCGTAAACGAAGAGCTGCCGGTCGTCGTAGGCAATCAGCAGACGCTTTATGTGCAGCCCGGCGACACCATCATGATCTCACATATCGAGGCGAATTATGAGCGGGGATTGACTGCGGATTTGATCGGTTTCGGCACGATCAGCGATGTTCGGAAAAAATTCAGCATCCAGCGGGAAACCCAGATCGTGGTCAGGAAGGATTACTACCCATGCGGAAAAGTGACCATCTCGCTGCGTTCCGAACCCCCCAGGGTCCTCCAGACAAAAGGGCGCACCGATTCCGAGCCGCCGCGCGACCAAAAACCGGCAGTCAAAACATTTCGAATTCAAATCAACGGCAAAGAGAAGGTCTGCCGGAACAATGAGCGTGTCACCCTTGTCAAAGGGGATCTCTTTGAAATCGTCGATGTGACCGCGGAAAACGGAGACCCGTCAGTCTGGGTGGTCAACTTCAAGGGATTCGTGGGAGACCGCCGGAGCAACGACGGTGAAGATCGCGGGTTCGTGATCAACACCGCAAAGGATCTTCTGTCGCGATATTCGATCGACAAGCAGGGAAGGAGCTACCCGGTGGTCGTCACATACCAGAATGCCGAGGTGGGGAAGCTGTTCGTCGATTTGAAAGAACCTAGGAACTGAGGAATGTAGAATATAGAATTTCCAATATCCAAGGATTCGAGCAAAGAGCATAGGCATTGGGCAAAATCGGCCTGCCTTTGAAATGTGGAATATTCCTACTTTTTTTCTACATCTTACGTTGGACATTTTACATCGGACATTCTTCAGCTTTTTAGTTGGACGTTCTACATTGGACATTCTCTGGGGGCTGTGCCGACATGAACATTCTTCCATCTTCAATCTTCACTTTTCAATTGCAGCGAGGGGAGATGAATGTGAGAAATCAATCGAAGAACTTTTCCATCATCGACAACGACCTGACGGTCGAAGGGAACCTCTCCTGCCGGGGCAAGCTGATCGTCAAGGGGACGGTCAGGGGGAACCTCGATGGTGAAACCGTGATCGTCGCGAAAGAGGGTGCAGTCTATGCCACGACACGCGTAGCCAGCATGACCGTGGCCGGCACCTTCGTAGGAAACATCGTTGCCTCCAAGGAATTGATCATCCTTTCCACCGGGAATTGTTCCGGAAAAATCGTCTGCAAGGACCTGTCGGTGGAAGCAAAAGGACAGTTGAACGCCGAAGTCTCAAGCATCGCTCTCCGGGAGGTCGATTCAAAGGATGCGATGACTCGCGAAAAGAAGGGGTAACGAGCCGCCGAGACTATCCCGCCGTAAAGAGATGGAGGTACTTTTTAAATTCGTCTCTGCCTTCGAAATTTTTGAACGTGACATCATAAAAAGGGAGCCCCCAGCGGCTGCGGAGCGTTTCGAAGATGGCCAGATAGTTCCATAGGATTCTTTGTTCCCAGGGAAATCCGATTTCGCCCGCCAGCTTCCGGATTTCAGACCTTTCCCCCTCGATTTCCAGAAATGTGCCGAAAGGCATCTTGTCGATGCAAAGCTTCGTTTCTGCCAGAAGGAAGGATTCCCGCCACTTTTCATAGATCTGTTCAGGCCGAAACCCGAGCGACTCCAGCAGCATGTGCATGGACCGGAAATCGCTCACTTCGACTTCTATCTCCTTCAGGACTTTAAACTCCGGGTCGTGTTCGGCCGGGGGGGACTTGTAGGTCAGGGTCGCCTTCCGATCCTTCCTGAGTCTCAGCAGGGCGTTTTTCTTGCCGAACCGGCCGGCTTCGTCGTCAAAACGGATATTCGTCTCGAAGCATTTTCCCAGTGGATGTGCGCCTATACCGACGATTCGATCTCGAACCGGTTCCGGATGCTCAAGGAAGAACTTGACTTCGATTTCCAATCGATCCCGTTCGGCCATATCATTCTCCGGGCATTTATCCGTAAATGCTAATTTTTCAGGTTCGAACTGTCAAGCTCCGTCCGCGTCAGCTCCGTCCGTGTTGCGAGTTGCGGGTTTCGAGTTGCGCATTGTTTCCCGAGGCGGGGTTGCGAGTGGAAACCTGCTTGCCAATGCAGGGCTCTTATTCTATAGTCCAAAAGAAAAAAACACAATTCAGATCTGTATAGATCCCGATAAATCAGGCGCTGATGAATTTCGAAGGGTGAAAAAAGCCTATGATTGGCATCAAATCCGATCCATGGTTTTTAGGCATCGATCTGGGCACGGGTAGCTGCAAATCCGTGGCAGTCGATCAGCACGGGTCCATCCTGGGGTTCGGGTCCGGTGAGTACCCGAGCGACAGCGTACAGAGCAGATGGAAGGAGCAGGATCCGGAAGCGATGCTCTCAGGTATGATCGGATCGGTTCGGGCTGCCGTCGAAAGCGCGGGCGTCTCCGGATCGTACTGCGCGGGGATGAGCATCGGATCGGCGCTCCACGGGATTCTCGCCGTTGATCGATCGGGAAGACCGCTCACCGGAGTGATGACATGGGCTGACGACCGGGCCTCGTGCCAGGCCGGTGCGGCGAAAGAAACCGATGCCGCTCGATCCCTGTACGCGGAAACCGGCTGTCCGATCCACTGGATGTATCCTCTCTATAAGATCCTGTGGGTCAAGGAAAATCATCCCGAAACTTTTCATCTTGCCGAAAGGTTCCTGTCGGCAAAAGAATATATCACCCACAAGCTCATTCGAGAGTATGTCATCGACTATTCGCTGGCTGCAGGTTCCGGGCTTCTCAACACACACAGCCTCGACTGGAGCGATACGGCGATGAAATTCGTCGAAATCGACAGGAGCAGGCTTTCTCGGCTCTGTGCACCCGGGGAATGCTTCACGGGCATCTCCTCCGAACTGGCAGGAGCCATGGGTATACCGCCGGCGACCCCTTTCGTTCTGGGCTCCTCGGACGCTGCAAATTCGAATCTGGGCGCAGGTGCCGTCTCTTCATGGCAGAGCACCTGTATGATCGGAACCAGCGGTGCGCTGCGGATCTTTTCTTCCCGACCGGTTCTGGATCCGAAGGCAAGGAGCTGGTGCTATGCCGTAGATAAGGGAAGATGGCTGGTCGGAGGCGCCATCAACAACGGCGGGGTTGCCTTTTCCTGGCTGCAGGAGCTGTTCAACTCGGCTTCTTCGATCACCGGCAAAGGTGCACGGCTCGAATTTAAGGACCTCATTCGGATAGCGGAAGGGGCGGGCGTCGGCTCAAACGGCCTTATCTGCCTGCCTTTTTTTGCCGGCGAGCGAAGCCCGAATTGGAATCTGAATGCCCGTGCGATGTTCTTCGGTCTGAACCTTCAGCATGATGCCCGTCATACGGCGCGTGCTTTGCTGGAAGGGGTGGCTTTCCGCATGAGGAGTCTCCATGAAGTGCTCGGCGAATTATCGGGAGACATCCGGCAGGTGCGTGCATCCGGGGGATTTACCCGTTCACCGCTCTGGCTGCAGATCGTCTCGGATGTCCTCGACAGGGAACTGGCTGTTCCTTCCTGGGGAGAGACTTCCAGCCTCGGGGCGGCATTTTGGGCCCTGCTGGGAACCGGTGTACTGGCCACTTTCGAGCAGGCCGAAAAGCTCGTGAAACTCGATTGCAGCTATCGGCCGGAAGCCGCAAATACAGCGGTCTACAATCGATTGTTCGAGATTTACCAGAACGTCTATGATGCCATGAGCCGATTTTTCGAGCCGATTGCAGAGGTGCAGAAGCATTTGGAGCGGAAAGGCTGAAAGAAAAAAGCTTGAAAGAGCCTGACAATCCTCAATCGAAGCTGAAGGGAGAGTCATGATCGATGATTTGAAAAAAAAACGGGTGCTGGTCACTTCCACCTCCTTCGGAAGCTCCGACCCTGATCTGATCCGGGATCTGGAAAACACCGTCGGTGAAGTCGTGTATAACGATTATGCCCGGCCCCTGAGCGAATCGGAGCTGATTCCGCTGATCGGTGAAATCGACGGGTTCATCGCGGGCGTAGACGACATCGGTGCCGGGGTGATCCGTGCCGGCAGGAAGCTGAAGGTGATCGCCCGGTATGGAACCGGCACGGACCGGGTCGATATTCAAGCTGCCACCCGGAAAGGAATTGTTGTAACCAACACGCCCGGCGCGAATTCCGCAGCGGTTGCAGAATTGACTGTCGGGCTGATGATCGCTCTTGCGCGCAATCTGTACGCGGTCATCCAGGCGACCCGGTCGGGCGGGTGGCCCAGGTTCACTGGAGTCGGTTTTACAGGAAAGACCGTGGGCCTGGTGGGGCTCGGGTTTATCGGGCGTGAAGTCGCAAAGCGATTGAAGCCTTTTGGATGCCGCTTGCTGGGTACCGATCCGGTTGTCGATCCGCAAACGGCTCGATCTCTGGACATCGAGCTTGTCGATCTTTTCACGCTGGTTTCGCGCTCTCATTTCGTATCTCTTCATCTCCCCGTGACGCCGGAAACACTCGGGATGATCAAGCGGGACACGCTCGGCCGGATGCGGCAAGGAGCTTTTCTCATCAATACGGCGCGCGGCGAGCTCGTCGATGAGTCCGCCTTGAAGGAAGCGCTCGAGTCGGGTCAATTGGGGGGTGCTGCAGCGGATGTTTTTTCAAAGGAGCCCCCGGGAAAGGATCACCCCCTGCTCCGGATTCCCAATTTCATTTCTACCCCGCACATGGCTTCCCGCACCGACGACGCCGTAAACCAGATGGGCCGGATGGCCATGCAGGATTGCCTTTCCGTTCTCGAAGGGAAACGTCCGCAGCATGTGGTCAATCCGGAAGTTTTCTCTTGACATCCATCTCGGCATTCATTATATGTACCAAGTTATATTGTTTAAAATTGAAAGGTGACGAATCGTGAAAAAGTATACCTACATTGCAGCCGCATCCGACAATCCGGGCAAGTGGTGGCTTGTCGATGGAGAGGGTGCCGTCCTGGGAAGGCTTGCGTCAAAAATTGCAGCCCGGCTTCGCGGCAAAGACAATCCGATGTTTACCCCGCATGTGGACACTGGAGACAGCGTCATCGTCCTCAATGCCGAAAAGATTGTTTTGACCGGCAAAAAGTGGGACCAGAAAGTCTACTACCGCCACAGCGGATATATCGGCGGGCTTAAAGAGATCACCGCCAGGAAACTCAGGGATAAACGCCCGGAAGACCTGATCCGTTTCGCCGTCCGGGGAATGCTTCCGAAGAATCGGCTCGGTCGAAAACTGATTAAAAAACTGAAGGTCTATTCCGGCGGCGAGCACCCGCACGAGGCCCAAAAACCCGAAATGCTGAAACTTTAGAATGGATGAGGATATGGAGAACGAAAACTTTTTTTATGCGACAGGACGACGAAAACAGGCGATTGCGAAAACCTGGCTGAAGCCGGGGAAGGGGGATGTCGTCGTAAACGGCAAGCCCCTCGATACCTACTTTCGACTGGAAACCGCAAGGGCTGTATCCCTTCAGGCGCTTGCGCTGACCAACAACGCAGGCTCATTCGACGTGAAGGTTCGGGTGCTGGGGGGCGGTGTCACCGGACAGGCAGGCGCCATCCGGCATGGAATCACCCGCGCCCTGATGCTGGCGAACCCCGATCTGCGTCCGCAACTGAAGAAAGCCGGATTCGTCACACGCGACCCGCGGGAAAAGGAGCGGAAAAAATACGGGCAGCGGGGGGCCAGGGCAAGATTTCAGTTTTCGAAACGCTGATTTCGGCTTTTCTTTTTTAGAATCGACAGGGGACGGTGTTCGGATGCCGGTCCCCTTTTTTTATGCTTTTATACCCATCCGCCTGCTGCGGGATAACCTCATTCAAGATTCTCCTCTTCCGGCTTTCCTTGCTTTCTCTTGAGCCTCAATCCCCTCTGATCGGATCATTGCCGGATTTTGTCTTTGACGGAATGGGTTCGCTCCAGTATATATAGAGCTTGATTTTGTGCGCGTTATCAGGCGCATCCACCAGAGGAGGTGCTCCGGCGGAAATCCCCGCCGGGAGCATGAGAGCATGGATTTTGCCACCCTTTCCACTCTGCGCAAGGCCCATCCGGCCTGGCGGCTGCTATTGGCCGATCATGCGCCGCTGATTGCGGGCTTTCTGCACCGGGTGTTCATCGTACCCAATACGCGGGTGATGGCGCAGGAGGATCTGATTTCCAAACTCGAGGACGAGCTTTTTCATTTGAGAGAGGCGCAGGGTGCCGAGAGCTTTTCACGCAGTGCAGCCGACTATCTGGATGAATGGGCCAGAAACGAAAAGGGCTGGCTGCGCAAGTTCTATCCGACAGGTTCGGACGAGGCCCATTTCGATCTGACGCCCGCAACCGAAAAGGCCCTGTCCTGGCTGGAAAGCCTGACACAGCGGGTTTTTGTCGGCACCGAGTCGCGTCTTCTGACCGTCTTTGAACTGCTGCGGCAGATGGTGACGGGCGCCGAGACCGATGCCGAGATGCGCATTGCCGAACTGGAAAAACGAAAGGAGGAGATCGACCGGGATATCGAACGGATCCGAAGCGGCGATCTGGGGGTGCTGGACGACACGGCGCTAAGGGACCGCTTCCAGCAGGTAAGCTCTGTTTCGCGTGAGCTGCTCAGCGACTTTCGGGAGGTGGAGCACAACTTCCGGCAGCTCGACCGCAGCATGCGCGAAAAAATCGCCACCTGGGAGGGACGCAAGGGACCCCTGCTGGATCGGATCTTCGGTGAACGGGACGCCATCTCCGATTCGGACCAGGGGCGCAGTTTTCGCGCTTTCTGGGATTTTCTGATGTCGGCCGTACGGCAGGAGGAGCTTTCCGAATTGCTGGAGGAGGCTTTTGCTCTTCCGGCCATCGAAAGCCTGCAGGCGGACCCACGCCTGAAACGGATCCACTACGACTGGCTGGAGGCGGGCGAACAGACCCAGCGCACGGTCGCCAGGCTGTCGCAGCAGCTTCGGAGATATCTGGACGAGCAGGCATATCTTGAAAACAAGCGCATCATGCGGCTTTTGCAGGAGATCGAAACTTCCGCCCTCAGAGTGCGTGAAACCCTGCCTCCGGGAGCCATCATGGAAATCGACGAACCGTCGGCCACCATCCATCTGCCCATGGAGCGGCCCCTGTTTTCACCGCCGGTAAAACCGCTGATCACAGCCGAGGTCCTTTCCGGCGACGAAGCGCAGATCGACGCCGATGCGCTGTTTGAACAGGTGATCGTGGATAAGGCTCGCCTGCAGGCCAACATCCGCAGGCTGCTTTCAGGCCGAGGCCAGGTCACCCTGCGCGAGGTGATCCTCGAGCATCCGGTGCAGCGCGGCTTGGCGGAGGTGGTGGCCTATCTTTCCATTGCAGCCGAAGACGCCGACGCGGTATTCGATGAGAGCGCAGTGGAATCGGTCTCCTGGTGGGACGCACATGGAAGGGAGCGGCTGGCCAGCCTGCCGCGGGTGATCTTCAGCCGGTGAAGGGGGCCGACGAATGGTCCTAAATTCGAATATCGAATATCGAAATTCGAAACAAATCTCAAATCCGAATGACCGAAAATTCAAAAGGCGAAGTCCAGGAACAGCAGGTGCGTTCGATTCGGATTTTGGTTATTTGAATTTGTTTTAATTTGTTTCGTATTTCGAATTTTATGCTTCGGATTTCCGGCGGGGCCGATCCAGGAAATCGTTAATGGAAGAAATGAAATCAAAACCGCAGGACGGATCGGCCCCGGATTCGATATCGGCCGCAGTCGGAGGCGACGGGTTGTCCAGAGTCGTCGTCACGCTGTTGAAAGGCGTGCTGTACCAGGAAAACGACCCGGGCCTGTGGCAGCAGCTTTTGAACCTGCAGGCCCGGGTAAGGGATTATGTCGCCGTTTTAGGGTTGACCCTGATCGTGGATGAAGCCGAAGGCTATGCCTGGCTCCACACCCGAGAGGCGGCCGAAGGCGAAGAGCAGCCGCCGCGCCTGATGGTCCGCCGGCAGCTCTCCTATCCCGTGAGCCTGATCATCGCCCTGCTGCGCCGCAAGCTTGTAGAAGCCGACGCGGGCGGAGGAGATACGCGCCTGATTTTATCCCGCGACGACGTGGTGGAGATGGTGCGAACCTTTTTCCCGGCCGGCACCAACGATGCCCGTCTAGTCGACCAGATCGACTCGCACCTGAACAAGATCGTGGATCTGGGGTTTATCCGACGCCTGAAGGGGCAGTCGCAGTTCATCGAGGTGCGCCGCATCCTCAAAGCCTTTGTAGACGCCCAGTGGCTCAATGAATTCGACGACCGGCTCAAAAACTACCGGGCACTGACCGCGGGGCAAAAGCCGGCCGCAGATGGGGACCAATGATGAAGCAGGACCTGATCGATTTCGCCGTACGAGACGAACTGGCTGGCTTCCGCTTAAAGCACCTGGAGATCTACAACTGGGGAACTTTTCACGATCGCATCTGGACGCTGAATCTCAACGGGTACAACAGCCTGCTCACCGGTGATATCGGTTCGGGCAAGTCGACCCTGGTGGATGCCGTGACCACGCTTCTGGTCCCGGCGCATCGGATCGCCTACAACAAGGCAGCCGGCGCCGAAAGCCGGGAGCGCTCGCTGCGATCCTATGTGCTCGGGTTCTATAAATCCGAGCGCAGCGAGACCGGCCATTCCGCCAAACCCGTGGCCCTGCGCGGCCAGAACAGCTATTCCGTCATTCTTGGTGAATTTCAAAACGAGGGCTACAGCCAGCGGATCACTCTGGCCCAGGTGCTCTGGCAAAAAGACATGCAGGGACAGCCCGGCCGATTCTATGTGGTGGGGGATCGGCCGATGACCATTGCCGAGCATTTTGCTCGCTTCGGCAGCGATCTGAATCAGCTGCGCAAGCGCCTGCGCGCGATCCCCGGGGTCGAGATTTTCGACACCTTTCCGCCGTATGCGGCACTCTTCCGCCGCCGGTTCGGAATCGAAAACGAGCAGGCACTGGATCTGTTTTTGCAGACCGTATCGATGAAATCGGTCGGAAACCTCACCGCATTCGTGCGTGAACACATGCTGGAGTCCGCCGACGTGCAGCCGCGCATCGATGCCCTGATCGGCCATTTCGACGATTTGAGCCGCGCTCATGAAGCCGTGCTCCGGGCCAAACGGCAGATCGAGCGGCTGACCCCGATCTGGACCGACTGCACAAAGCACCAGAAGATCCTTGAGCAGGGCACCCATATGCGCTCCTGCCGGGACAGCTTGCGGGTATATTTTGCAGCGCACAAAGGAGAGCTTTTGACCCGTCGCCTGAAGAATCTTCAGGACGAGCAGGAGCTCTTGTCCAGGCAGATTGAACGATTCTCCCAGATGCGCCGCGATAATCTGAGCAGCCGGGATCAACTCAAGCAGGCCATCGCCGAAAACGGAGGCGACCGCATCGCACGCCTCAAAGCCGATATCGAGGAGAAAACCGGCCGGAAGGAAAAATGCAGGGACCGGGCCGGGCGCTACCGGCAGCTCGCGCAGCAGGCGGAGCTTCCACAGGCGCAGACCCTAGATACGTTAGATGCCTTCGTTGAAAACCGGACCCGCATCGAAGCCCTGCTTTCCGATCTTTCGCGGCAGGAGGCGGGCTTTCAGAATGCCCGTACAGAACAGGAGGTGCAGCTGCAGGGATTCAAACAGCGGCACGAGGAGCTTTGCGCCGAGATCGAATCGCTGCGCCAGCGGAAAAGCAATATCGACTCCAAGCAGATCGGGATCCGCCGGATGCTCTGCCGGGCCCTCGAGGTCGGCGAAGCGGAAATGCCCTTTGCCGGAGAGCTGATCCGGATCAAAGAAGAGGAAAGAGCCTGGGAAGGGGCGGCCGAACGCCTGCTGCACAATTTCGGGCTTTCCCTGCTTGTCCCCGAACACCTGTATGCGCCGGTGGCCGAATGGGTGGACCGCACGCACCTGAGCGGGCGGCTCGTATACTTCCGGGTACGGGATGAACGCGCCGCCGGAGCGCTGAGCCTGCACCCCCAATCGCTTGCGGCAAAACTTGCCGTAAAACCGGATTCGGAGTTTTGCGGCTGGCTCGAGCAGGAGCTCGGGCGACGCTTCGATTACGCCTGCTGTGAGACGCTGGAGCAGTTCCGAAGGGAGCAGCAGGCCATCACCCGTGCCGGTCAGATCAAGTCGGGCGGTCAGCGCCATGAAAAGGACGACCGCCACAGCATCGATGACCGCAGCCGCTACGTGCTGGGCTGGAGCAACGAGCCTAAAATCGCGGCTCTTACCGGACAGGCCGAGAAACTCGAGCAGACGATGCAGGGAATCGCCGGCAGGCTCAGTGAGCTGCAGCAGGAACTGCAGCGGCTCGATGCCAGGAAAACCGCTCTCCTTCAGCTCGGCGAATTTCGGGACTTCAACGAACTGGACTGGCAGTCGATCGCGCAAACCATCGCCGATCTGGAATCGGAAAAAAAGGCCCTGGAAGCAACCTCCGACGTACTCCATACGCTCTGCCGTCAGCTCGAGGAGCTCGAGGCCGCAATCGCCGAAAACGAAGCTGCGCTCGATGCGCGCAAAAGAGAGCATGCCAAAAACGAGGAAAAACAGCAGCAGGGGCAAAGCCAGCTCGCCGAGTGCCGGCAGACCGTCGAGGAAATGCAGGAGACCGAGCGGATTCGACTGTTCGAGCAGCTGGATGCGTACAGGACGGAAACGCTCGGCGAACACCGCCTCAGCGTCGAATCCTGTGAGACCCGCGAGCGGCAGATGCGGGACTGGCTGCAGGGAAAAATCGACGCCGAAGACAAGCGCATGAAAACACTGGAAGAGCGCATCATCAGGGCCATGCAGGATTACCGCCGCGACTACCCCTTGGAGACCCAGGAAACCGATGCGCGCCTCGAGGCCGCCGGAGAGTACGAATCCATGCTGACCCGGCTCAGGGCGGACGATCTTCCGCGCTTCGAGCAGCGCTTCAAGGAGCTTCTAAACGAAAACACCATCCGCGAAATCGCCAATTTCCAGTCCCAGTTAAACCGGGAGCGCCAGACCATCAAGGAGCGAATCGAGCGCATCAACCTTTCCCTCACCGATATCGAATATAACCCCGGCCGCTTTATCCAGCTCGAGGCCCAGCTCACCCCCGATGCCGAGATCCGGGATTTTCAGCAGCAGCTGCGCGCCTGCACCGAAGGCACGTTGACAGGATCGGAAGACGAGCAGTACGCAGAAGGCAAGTTCCTCCAGGTAAAACAGATCATCGAGCGCTTCCGAGGCCGGGAGGGAACCAGCGAAATGGATAAGCGCTGGACGCGCAAGGTGACCGACGTTCGCAACTGGTTTGTCTTTGCCGCCTCCGAACGCTGGCGCGAGGACGGCAGCGAATACGAGCACTACACGGATTCGGGCGGGAAATCGGGCGGGCAGAAGGAAAAGCTCGCCTATACCGTACTTGCAGCCAGCCTTGCCTATCAGTTCGGCCTGGTGTGGGGGGAGGTGCGCTCGCGCAGCTTCCGTTTCGTGGTCATCGACGAGGCCTTCAGCCGCGGCTCGGACGAATCCACCCGCTACGCGCTCGAGCTTTTCAGAAAACTGAATCTTCAGCTTCTGATCGTAACCCCGCTGCAGAAGATCCACATCATCGAGCCGTACGTAGCCGGGGTCGGTTTCGTTCACAACCAGGACGGGCGCATCTCTCAGCTTAGAAATCTGACCATCGAAGAGTACCGTGCCGAACGTGCCCAACGCGAGGTCCGGTCCGCATGAATCCGTGGACCCGCGCAAAGGATCTGCAGAACCGCCTGCAGAAACTGTGGAACAGGGGAAGCCTGCTTTCGGCCCGATTGAGCGCGGAGAAGATTTTTCCCCTCCGATTTCCGCTCAAGCACCCTGCTCCGGGCGAGCTCGGGGAGCGCTATGGGGAGGTAAAGGACTGGATCGAGGACCTGGTGCGCCATGCCGGATCGGACAGGAGCCGATGCTTTACTCTCGAGTGGCGAGAGGTCAACCACCGCCAGCTTGGCCGGAACCGGCTTCCGATCGCCGCCGTTTTCGAGCAGCCGGCGGATGCCTTCAGATTCATCGGAAAACAGAAGCAGGCCGATGCTTTCGACAGGCTCTGCCGTGAGATCCTTTGCACCTTTCCTGAGTTGGAACCCTGGCTTGTCCAAAAACCGCTTACCGCACTGGAACACGCGGAAAGCTTTTCCAGGCTGCTTGCGGTGCTCAAATGGCTTCAGGCCCACCCGAGGCCCGGTATCTATATCCGGCAGATGGAGATTCCCGGGGTCCACACCAAGTTCATCGAGCAGCACAAAAAGCTTCTGTCCGAGATGCTGGAGATCGTCCTGCCGGCGGGTGCAGTCGATGAAACCGCTGCCTGTGTTTCCGCCTTCGAGCAGCGCTATGGTTTCCTGGCCAAGCCCGCCCGGATCCGCTTCCGCCTGCTCGATTCCCGCCTCTGCATTCAGGCGCTTTCGGATCTTGAGATTCCGGCAGACGATTTCGCAGCTCTTGATCCTTCTGGAGTCGAGCGGGTTTTCATTACGGAAAACGACATCAACGGACTTTCCTTTCCGGACCTTGAAAAGACGATGATCATTTTCGGACTCGGCTACGGATTGGAGCGCCTGTCCAGAGCTGCCTGGCTTTCAGACAAATCGATCTGCTACTGGGGCGATATCGATACCCACGGCTTTGCCATGCTGAACCGGATCCGCCGTTATTTCCCGCAGACGCAATCGATCCTGATGGACCTTTGCACCCTGATGGATCACCAGCCGCTTTGGGGGAGCGAACAGGCTCCGATCGACCGCGATCTGACGGAACTGACACCGGCCGAAGCGGTCGTGTACGAAGGCCTGAGGCAGAACAGATGGGCGAATGCGCTCAGACTGGAGCAGGAGCAAATCTCTTTCACGTGTCTGAAAGCCGCGCTCGAGGGGCTAAAATCTGAAAAATCCTTTCACCCGCAGTGCGATCTGGAGGATATTGAAAGCGGAGGGGTATGAATCGTCCTTCTTGCCCCGAGGAAACCTGAACCAGCAAGGCGATGAATTGGAGATGATCTAAAAGATTTTTCTTTGGCTTTAATCCGTTCGGGTACACAGTTCGCCACCAAGAAGCACATAGGCGATCTCGTTTGCTTCCAATGGCTTTGCCTTTTAGGATGGTTCCCGTTTGAACTCCGAATGATATTGGTTGTATGAAGACGATCGGGAATTGCATACGCCCTTTACAGCGTACTCTTTAAACAGCCCGATTGGTCTGTCTATGCACGTCTATCGAATTCATTGACGATAGGGCTTCAAATCAGTATGATGTGTATGGCATACACAAAGGAGAATCCATGCGAACCAATATCGATATCGAAGAAAGCATTCTGCAAGAAGCTTTTTCCGTCAGCCGGGCAAAAACCAAGAAAGATC
>QZKK01000222.1 GCA_003599475.1 Desulfobacteraceae bacterium | reverse complement strand
CGGAAAAGATTTTTTCTTTTTCGTTCACGAACCCCACTGTCTCGGTTTCGGGGAAGAAAGGGAATGGACGGTCCAGGAATGGCGCAAGGATCAGGGAATCGAAGCCTTCGATGAAATCAACGCCGAGTGGACGGATCTCATCGTCAGAAAGCGCTCCTTTCCCCCCGACCTCAAGCTGACCCCGCAGAGCAAACAGATGTTTTTCCTTGTCAGCTACAACATCGATAAATTCAGGGAGTTTGTCTTTCAAAGCTCATTTTTGTCCCGCTATCTCATCGACCGGGATACGGTTCAGAAGATGCGCGAAGATGAGCTTGCGCTGCTCAGATTCGGAATGAAGTGGCTGAAGTGGCTCTTCTTCAAGGAAGGCCGTTTCGAGTTGAAGCAGAAGCCCTAATATTCATCATAGGTAAGCCCCTTCCAACAGGCCGGTGAAGTCAGACGTTCTTCGATATCGACTGAGAAGAAATCGGCGATGGGGGTGAAAACCTGCGGATAGCCGGCGTAAACCGTACGCGCTGCAGCGAGCACGGTTTCGAGGCCCTTCCGGGTCATCATTCCAAGAGGTTGACGGCACCCCCCGGCAGGCATCCCCAGAACCGCCATCAGAGTCTTTGTGGCAAGTGGATTCCTCGCACGGCACTCGACCTCGCCGAAGAGGCTCTGCTCCTTTGTCTTTACAGTTACGATGTTGAAAAGAGGATCAAGGACGCGCTTCAATTTCTCGGCCTCCGCTCCTTTGCCCTGGTTCAGCAGGCGGATAAATTCGGCAATGGCTCCGGGTGCGACATTTGTCGCTACGGAAATAACTCCGGACGCCTTGATCTGAGGATCCGACATCATCTGATAGGTCATGGGGTCGTCGCCGGAGAGGATCGAAAAAGCAGGACCGCAGAATTGACGGGTTCGGCGCATGTTTTCGATGCTTCCGGTGGCTTCTTTGACGGTACTGATATTCGGAAACTGTCTGCTCAGAATCGCCAGATCCTGCGGCATCATCTGGGTTCCGGTTCTACCGGGAAGCACATACGGGATAATCTGAAGATCCGGGAAAGCCTTTGCAACAGGCGCATAATACTCGCGGCGAATTTCAAGGGAGCTTGGCCCGTTGTAATAGGGATCGATGAGCAGCACCGCCTCCACGCCGATATCGGCCGCATGGCGGGTTCCCGCGAGCGTCTCCTCCGTGTTATTGCTGCCGGTTCCGGCGATGCAGAGGCACCTGTTTCTGGTCATACCGGCAATATGATCGATGACACGATTGTGTTCGTCCCAGGTCAGAGTCGGGCTTTCGCCGGTGGTGCCGACAGCGACGATACCCGAAATGCCGTTTTCGATCTGAAACTCGACCAGCCTTTCCAGGCCCTCGAAATCTACGGCACCTGCCTTAAAAGGGGTGATAAGAGCGGTAAAACATCCGGTGATCATGGCTTGCCCTCCAATGAATGATATCGCACAAGATGGGTGCTGAATTCCTCCGCCTCGGTTGAAAACGGTAGAAAATGTAATATAGTATGTCAAGAAAAAACCTAGCGAACAGGTGAAAAAGACGATGAGAGGACACGATCCGATATGGACAAACCCAAAAACGTCGAAGACTATATTTCCAGGCAGAAAGGATACATTGCATCCAATCCGGATTGCGGAACATCCCATTACAACCTCGCCGTGGCGATGCTCGGACAGAAGCGCTATGAAGAGGCTGAAAAAGAGCTTCTCGAAGCCGTCGAATGCAGTCCGGGCTTGGCGGAAGCTTACGTCCAGCTCGGCGGGATCTGTCTGAAGCGGGGCGATCTGGACGGCTGCCTGGAATACAATAAAAAAGCGGTACATGCACGGGCAGGCTTTTCCGAGGGGTGGGGAAATATCGGATTCGTTCATCTGCAGAGAGGCAATATCGATGAAGCCGTCCCGGCGCTTCAAAAGGCGATCCGGTACAACCCAAGATTTCTCCAGGCATATACCACTCTGGCCAATGCATACCTGATGAAAGGCTTGACCGAAGAGAGCATCGAAACCAACCGGAAGGTGCTGGAATTGGCACCGGAGTTCGCCGTTGCCCACAACAACCTGGCGATTGCATATATGGAAAACGGCCAGTTCGATCTGGCCCTCGAACACTGCGACAATGCGATCGCACTGGGATATGAAGTGGCTTCCGAGATTCGCAGGGAACTGGACAAGCACCGGAAATAATGCCGAACGGCCCGCAAACGCGGTTTTTCCTTTCCTCCATCGGAACACCGGTAGAGAGGAAGAGCCCCCTCTGGAATGAACCGCTTCCTCTCAATCGGTTTGATCCGATAGAACGAACCGATCGACGGGGCCCTCCCTTCTTTACATATGGCGACTACTTCGAAGAAGCGCTCCTCTTCCTTGGAGGTCAGGAACATCGATTCCTTGTAGAAGCGGCAAGCCTGCGTCTGGGGAAGGCGATCTCACGGGAAGAAATTCGCTCTGTCGACATATTCCTCGAAAAGCACGGCCCTTTTTATCATCCGTCCTGCGTTCAGGCCCGAATCGGCGGAGTTCGAATCTCTCTGGTGTTGAATGTTGCCGTATCCTCTGAAGGCCTGAAGCGAATCGATGAGGAATTTCACCTCCTCCAAACGCTGAACGCCACCTGCTCATGGCGGTTTCTTCCGGAGGTTTACCGTCTCGGTTCGAGCGCCGCCGGAAGACACGGGGGAAAAATAAAGATGTTTCTGGGCGAATGGATCGAGGGATATCATGAATTTCACATCTGCGGATGCACTCCGGAAGGAAAAACCGAGATCTCTGTCTGGAAGGGGGATAGAGAGAGGCTGCGCCTCTCTCAGAACCAGATTCCTGTCCTTTACCGGGAAGCTGCAAAGATCCTGACTGCCTACTATGACCTCCACACCTTCGATCAGATCTTTCCCTGGCACCATGCCGCAGGCGACTTTATCGTGCGGGTTCAGCAAGAACGACTGGATCTGAAGCTCGTTTCCGTCCGTCGGTATGCACCGACGGTCAATCCCGCGCAAACCGGCTTGAAATCGATGTTTGAAGCGCTGCTGGTATTCCTGCTGAATCTGAGCATGCGAATGCGCCTGGATCGTCTGGACGGGGTCGGGGACACGGCTTGGACGGATGATCGGGCGGTACGGAGCACACTGGAAGGTTTTTTTGCCGGCATGGCATTGAAAACCACGCATGATCCGATTTCCGAACCGTTGACGGTCCTGTTCAAGAACTACCTTTTCTCCTGCTCTGAAAGCGATCTTTTGGAGGTCTGCGAGGAGATTCTCGATGGGTATCCATCCGATTCCTGCGAAAAAAGATTCGTCCGGGAACGGCTGCATCGCCACATTGCGGTCCTTTGCGGTGAAATCCGATCCTGTTTACATCCCGGAACACCCCCTGCCCCCGCCGAATGCGCCCCGCCGGCTCCCGGCAGCGGGATTTGAAGCCGGGCGGCAGTGCGCCGCTTGATTTAAATGCGTGATTTCCCCCTTTTTTTATTGACAAGCCCCCATATTCCCAATATATCTAACTTCTTCATTTCCTTCGCCGCATCCGGCTCGTAGCCGAAAAAGAAATCATTTCAATATATTACAAAAAGAGGAGGAGGTGACTTCGACGGCGTCAGGTAAAGATAAAAGGCCTTTTGTCGAGTATCGGAATATACAACAGAATGGAGGTAGTTGAGATGGCTAAACACAAGACCCCATTATTGGACCAACTCGAAAGCGGTCCGTGGCCAAGCTTTGTTTCCGACCTGAAACAGGAAGCCGAAAACAGGGCGAAAAATGAGAAGGGGGTTGAATTTCAGGCTCCACAGGACGCAGTGGAAGATGTCCTGGGGCTGATGGAGCTTTCCTACAACGAAAAGGAAGTCCATTGGAAACACGGGGGAATCGTCGGCGTATTCGGATACGGCGGCGGTGTTATCGGGCGGTACTGCGATCAGCCGGAGAAGTTTCCCGGAATCGCCCATTTCCACACGCTTCGCATCAACCAGCCCGGTGCTCATTTCTACAACACGGATTTCCTCAAAAAAATGTGCGACCTCTGGGAGTTCAGGGGGAGCGGATTGACCAACATGCATGGATCGACCGGGGACATCATCTTCCTGGGAACCACCACCCCGCAGCTCGAAGAGATCTTCTATGAGTTGACCCACAAATTCAATCAGGATTTGGGGGGATCCGGTTCCAACCTGAGGACCCCGTCGGACTGCATCGGCGAGGCGCGTTGCGAATACGCATGCTACGATACCCAGGCCCTCTGCTACGCACTGACTCAGGAGTACCAGGACGAGCTGCATCGGCCGGCTTTTCCATACAAGTTCAAGTTTAAATTCGACGGCTGTCCCAACTGCTGTGTGGCATCCATTGCCCGGGCCGACATGTCCTTCATCGGAACCTGGCGAGACGAGATCCGCATCGATCAGGAAGCGGTTCAGGCCTATATCGGCGGCGAACTGAGCCCCAATGCCGGAGCCCATGCCGGAAGAGACTGGGGCGCATTCGACATCCAGCAGGAAGTGATCGGTCGTTGCCCCACCCGGTGCATGCGGATGGAAGGAAAGAACCTGGTGATCGACGATAAAGAATGCACCCGGTGCATGCATTGCATCTGCGTGATGCCCAGAGCGCTTCGGATCGGAAACGATCGCGGTCTTTCCATCCTGGTGGGCGCAAAAGCCCCAATCCTGGACGGCGCCCAGATGGGCTCCCTGCTTGTGCCATTTATCAAAGCCGAAGAACCCTATGATGAAATCAAGGAAGTCATCGAGAATGTTTGGGATTGGTGGATGGAGGAAGGGAAAAACCGGGAGCGTTTGGGAGAACTGATCAAGCGCCAGGGCTTCCAGAAGCTTCTCGAAGTGACCGGAATCGATCCGGACCCGAGACATGTCAAAGAACCTCGGCACAACCCGTATATCTTCTGGAAAGAGGAAGAGGTTGAGGGCGGGTTCAAACGCGATGTCGAGGGCTTCAGAAAACGTCATCTACGATAGGGGGAATGGACAATGGCATTCATATCATCAGGATACGATCCGAAACAACCGATGAAGGACCGAATCACCGACATCGGTCCGAGACACTTCGAAGAATTCTATCCGCCGGTCATCAAGAAGAACAAGGGCAAATGGCTGTATCATGAAATTCTGGAGCCCGGAATCCTGGTTCATGTGGCCGAGTCCGGAGACGAGGTTTACACCATCCGCGTCGGCGGCGCTCGGCTGATGAGCGTGACCCTCATTCGGGAAATCTGCGAAATTGCAGACAAGCACTGCAACGGCTATGTCCGCTGGACCACACGAAACAACGTCGAATTCATGGTCGACAGCAAGGAAAAAGTGGCACCGCTCAAAAAAGATCTCTTGAGCCGGAAATTCAAGGCCGGATCTTACAAGTTTCCGATCGGAGGAACCGGGGCGGGGCTTACCAATATCGTTCACACGCAGGGCTGGATCCACTGCCACACGCCTGCAACCGATGCATCCGGCCCTGTAAAGGCGACTCTGGATGAGTTTTTCGAAGATTTCCGAAACATGCGGTGGCCGGCGCAATTGCGCATCTCGCTGGCCTGCTGCCTGAACATGTGCGGAGCCGTGCACTGTTCCGACATCGCCATCCTAGGGTACCATCGGAAACCGCCGATGCTGGATCACGAGTACCTGGACAAGATGTGCGAGGTTCCTCTGGCCATCGCCGCATGCCCGACGGCGGCCATCCGGCCGGCAAAGGTGGAGCTCGAAGACGGAAAGACCGTAAACAGCGTCGCGGTGAAAGAGGATCGGTGCATGTTCTGCGGAAACTGCTACACCATGTGCCCGGCCATGCCGCTGGCAGACCATCAGGGAGACGGAATCGTCCTGATGGCCGGCGGCAAGGTTTCCAACCGGGTATCGACGCCGAAATTTTCCAAGGTCGTGGTCGCCTTCCTTCCCAACGAGCCGCCCCGCTGGCCCTCTACAACCCATACCATCCGGAAGATCGTCGATGGCTGGGCCAACAACGCTCGAAAATACGAGCGCCTGGGGGACTGGGCCGAGCGGATCGGATGGGAGCGGTTCTTCGAGATCTGCGAGTTGGAATTTACCCATCACCTGATCGATGATTTCCGTGATCCCGCCTACTACACCTGGCGGCAAACCACGCAGTTCAAGTTCTAATCTATCGATGCCCTCCCCGCGGGGGCGCCTTGCTGCGCCTTCGCGGGGATCGATGAAAAGGGAGTGACCAACATGGAGTTTGAAGAAGCAAAGCAGAAAATCGTTGAAGAACTCGGCAAGAAAAAAGGGAAAAGCAAGTTCTATTTCAACGATCTGGCCAAGATACTCGAAGCCAAACCGAGGGATGCCAAAAAGGTCGTCAACAAGCTGGTTGAGGAAGGCGTGCTCGAGTACTGGTCGAGCGGAAGCACCTCTATGTACGGACTCAAAGGTGCCGGAAAGCAGGCCGCTGCCGAGCATGAAGAGAAATCAGAAGATTAAGCGCTCTGAACCAACCATAAATGTATCGACCCAGAATTGTTGTTGCCGCATTGCGGGGAGGGTCGGGGAAGACGATACTTTCCGTCGGCATCATTGCCGCCTTGAGAAAACTCGGGAAGAAGATTTCTTCCTTTAAAAAAGGGCCGGATTATATCGATGCGGGCTGGCTGGCATTGGCTGCCGGCCAGCCTTGCTACAACCTGGATACCTACCTCATACCGGAAGACCGCGTCCTTGACTCTTTTCTGAACCATTCCGAATCCGGTGATCTTGCACTGATCGAAGGCAGTCGAGGTCTGTTCGACGGAACCGATCTCGACGGAACCACCAGCACGGCGGAATTGGCGAAACTTCTCCAGGCTCCGGTGCTGCTGTGTCTCGACTGTACCAAATCGACCCGCACCATGGCCGCCGTCTTGCTCGGATGCAAGCTCTTCGACCCCCGGGTAGAGATCAAGGGGGTGATTCTCAATCGTATCGCCGGGTCCCGCCATGAAGCCATCCTGCGCAAAAGCATCGATCATTACACCGGCATCCCCATACTCGGGGCGGTTCCGAAGCTCGGACGGGAAATCCTTCCCGAACGGCACATGGGGCTTGTGCCGACACCCGAGCACCGTCTGGCCGTCCACGCGGTTGAGGAAATATCCGAAATCGCCGAGAAATATCTGGATATCGATGCGATTGCAGATACAGCTTGCGGGGCGGAGGACCTGAAGACCTCAGGGCCGTCAGCGGAGTCTCCCGGAAGGATCGAATCGGGGGAAAAGGCAACTTCGGCCGCATCGCCCCGCATCGGTATCGTAAGGGATTCCGCTTTTCAGTTCTATTATCCGGAAAATATCCAGGCTCTGGAAGCAGCCGGGGGCAGGCCGATTCTGATCAGCCCTCTGGAGGAGAACCGGGACATGCCGGAGGTGGACGCCCTTTACATCGGAGGTGGGTTCCCGGAAACCCATGCCGGGCAGTTGGCGGAGAATCATCGATTCAGGGAGGCATTGAGAAAACTTTCCCGGGAGGGGCTCCCCATTTATGCGGAATGCGGCGGATTGATGTATCTGGCCCAGGAGTTGACCCTGGAACAGGGGCGGTTTCCGATGGCCGGGGTGCTGCCGATCGTGCTCGGTTTTTCGAAACGGCCCCAGGGACTCGGCTACACCCGTGTGTGCGTCGAAATCGAAAATCCCTACTTTCCGGTCGGTTTCGAGTTCAAAGGGCATGAATTCCATTACTCAAAGACGATCGAGTGGCGGGGCAGTGAAAAAGATCTCATTTTCCGGATGAAAAGAGGGGCAGGCGTTTGGAACGGAAGAGACGGAATTCTTTACAAGAACGTTCTTGCCACCTATACGCATCTGCATTCGCTGGGGGTTCCTGAATGGGCCGAGGCGATGGTGCGGAATGCGGAAGCCTTCCGGCGACGATAAAAAGGGCGGTTTCGAAAAAGAAACCGCCCTCTTTCGATAGATCTCTTACCCCTTATGGCAACTGTTGCAGCTGATCGGAGCATACCCGGGATCTTTGGATTTTAAATTCTTTTCCTTGTTGTAGTCTCGGTGGCAGCTCCTGCAGTTTTCGTGAACTGCGTTTGCGTGAAATTCGAGCTTCTGTTTGTCCGTAAGACCTTTCGCCTTCGTTCCGATCAGCTCCCCCGGCTTCGAGTGGCATTCGATGCAGCCTTTCACCGGGTCGCCGGCTTTCAAGCCAGTAAGCGGTTTTCCCTTGTCGTCGTGGTGGCATTCTCCGCAGCCGAGGTCGTAAATTTTCGGATTCTGCTGGGCATACGTTTCGGCATGCTTCTTGTGGTGGAACTCTACGATCGCCTTGGTGTGCTTCTCATAGGCCTTGTTTTCCATTTTGATGATATCCGGTACATCGGAAGCGGCATAGAGTCCTGCAGCAAAAAGAGCGATAAGACTCAAAGCGGCGGATACGAGCAGTAAGGATCGTTTATGCATCATCTTAATTCACCTCCTCCATTTCGATTGATGATCACGCCATGTGAACTGAAAACGGAAAGATCTTATGAGATTTCGAAAGCCTCTGTCAATGCCCACTCAGTAGTATCGCAGAGCGGCCGAACGCTTAACCCGAATCAACCCTGTGAGACCTGGTCATCGACCTGTTCTCTTTCCTTTTTTCCGAATATCCTGGCACCGATAATACTGATTTCATAAAGGGTGATCAGCGGAAGCGCCATCAGGATCTGTGTGATGACATCCGGAGGCGTCAGGATGGCGCCGACGATAAAGGCGAGCAGAATGGCGTATTTTCGATTCTTTTTCAGAAAGTCGACCGAAACGATTCCGAGCCTGGCCAGAAAGATCAGAACCAGCGGCAATTCGAAGATGAAACCGAATGCGAGCAGCAGTTTCGCGGAAAAGCTCAGATACGCTTTCATGGAAGGCAAAGGGCGGATGGTCTCGGTGGCAAATCCGAGGAAGAATTTGAAGCCGAACGGAAACACGATAAAATATCCGAACAGGGCTCCGGCTGCAAAGAAAAATGTCGAAAGGACGAGGATCGGAACTAAAAGCTGTCTTTCCTTTCGATAGAGACCGGGTGCGATGAACATCCAGAACTGATAAAAGAGGACCGGACTCGCCAGCAGGACACCGGACAGGAACGCGACTTTGAGATAGGTGAAGAATGCTTCCGGCAGACCGGTGAATATCAGCGTATCGCCCTCTCTCATGACCTGGATCAAAGGCCTGGCGAGGATATCAAAGAGCTTTTCTTTGAAGCCGTAGGAGACGGCGAATCCGATGGCGATCGCGATGAAAGACTTTATCAGTCGATTCCGAAGCTCCTCCAGGTGGGCTGTGAAAGGGAGCTTCTCATCAGCCTCGATCATTTTTGCGCGCATCCTCTTCAATGCCTTCCTTCGCATCCGATTCATCGGTCCGATCCATGATCTCGGGAGGCTGTTTGCTGGAATCGTCTGCAGAATCCTTACCGTCCTGATCGGCTCTGCTCCGGGTTGTATCCGATTCCTCCGGGGATGCCGTTATTCTGGTGCTGACCTCATCGAAGGATTTTCTTACGTTACTCAGGCTCGAGTCGATCTCCAGCGACTCTTTCATCTCGTTGGTTGCTCTTTTAAACTCGCCGAATGCACGGCCCAGCGATTTCGCAAGGTCGGGCAATTTCTTGGGACCGATGACAATCAGTGCGATTGCAAGTATCAGAAGCATCTCGGGCATACCGATGCCAAACATACGAACTCCCCTCTATCGATTTTCCGATGTGTGGACGGCACCGGAAAAGTCTGCAGCCAAGGCGTGAACCTGTTGCAGATACAAGACTCATTGTAAACTACGGATTTTACAAAATCCTGTCAAGGTAATTCGACAAGGACGAATGGTTCAGGAGGAACGGGAGGGCTTCAAAACAAGGAAGTAGAGCCGCCCCGGATGTTTGAGGTGGCCGGCAGCGATTTCGGCATAGGGGCCATTTCCCCAGAAAAGATCCGCCCGGCCGGGACCCCGGATGGCGCCTCCCACGTCCTGGCTTGCAGCAAACCTGGTACAGTCCACCCAACGGTCGATATTTCCGTCCGCGTCGATCAGCGGCTTTTGGGTTTGCATAAAGGCCAGGCCGCCCAAAGGAAAGATGCGTCGATCCACCGCAAGGGAGCGGCCGGACGTCAAGGTGACTCCCAGATAACCGACCGGTCCGTCTTCTTCCAATTTAAAAAAGACATAGCTGGGGTTGTGATTCATGATGGTTTGACACTCCAACGGATGATTTTTCAAATAGGTGCGGATGGCCTGCATCGACATCTGCTCTCGGGGAATCTTTCCGGCATCGATGAGAAGCTTGCCGATGCTTCGATAGGGGTGCCCGTTTGCGATATGATAATGAACGTGCAAGGTTTGACCGGTATCCAGGAAGACTTTGCCGGAGCCCTGGATCTGCAGGAAAAAAAGATCGATCGGATCCTGTATCCAGGCCAGGGGCTCGGTCTTTCCCTGAAGCGCCCCTTCCGAATCGATCTGCCTGCGCTCATAGTAAGGGATCACCGTGTCGCCCGTGTATCTGCCGACAATGGTCTGGCCCCGGTATTGAGGAGAAAACTTCGACAGGTCGATGGACACGATATCTTCGGGGCGCGCATAAATCGGATATGTATATCCGGGCTTTTTGTTCTGAGTACCCAGCAACAGGGGTTCGTAATAGCCGGTAAACAGCACTCCCAAAGAATTCCCGGCACCCCCACCGGAACCGCCATCGGAGCCAACCGACCGGTACACGCGATAGCTTTCCCTCATGAAGCGGTTCAGCGCCTGCGAGTCAGGCTTTTTTTCGATAAACGCGAGAAAAACCTCAAGCGAGCGGATCATATGCACGGCGTCGAAGGTGTCGTCGCCGAACCGAAAGGTGTACGTGGATGGCATCCGGTTCAAATAGGCCAGGCTCTGCCGGAGGCAGTGGGCCATGCCGTCATAGAAGATGTCGTCCTTAAATTCGGGAAAATCGGCCACCGAGACTTCCACAAGCCCCTTGGGACCGATGTCCGGTCCGATGATATGGGAGCAACCGAAACCGAAGAAAAAAAGCAGCAGCACGATTGATTTACGGATCGGATTCATTTCTACCTATTTCTTCTTTCTTTCATACGGACCGCTTTTCCCTCCCGATTTTCGGAGAAGGCAGATGTCTCTTATGACCATCTCCCGATCGTAGGATTTGCACATATCGTAGAGGGTGAGGGCGGCGACCGAAACGGCGGTCAAGGCTTCCATCTCGACTCCGGTCTGATCTTTGATCTTTACCGAAGCTTCGATGCGTATCGAATGGGATTCGGGATCCGGGTAAAAATCGATCTGGACATGGGTGATGTTGAGGGGGTGGCACATGGGAATCAATTGTGCGGTTTTTTTGGCAGCCATGATTCCGGAAATTCGGGCGGTCTCCAGTACGTTCCCCTTGGCCACGGATTGGTTCTGAATTCTTTCGAAGGTTTCCGATTTCATCGAGACGATCCCCTGTGCGGACGCCTCCCGAACCGTCGAGGGTTTCTCGGTGACATCGACCATCCTGACCCGCCCGGTTTCATCGAAGTGCGTGAAAGAAGCCATCGTTCAATCTCCGTCAATCATAGAATTGTATTTTATCGATCTCCGACTTGATACGGTCCAGGACCTTTGACAAGGCGGCAATCACATTTTCTCTGATATCGCCGGCGACGACAAGGAGCATTACGTCTTCTCCGACGGCAAGATCTTTCCCTTCGTCGATTTCGACAAGGATTTCGACGATACCGGGAAGCCTCTTATGCTCCTGGACGGCAGTATTGAGCTTTTGAGGGTCCATACGGACACGGAGGCCGGATACTTTTCTGCCTTCCCGCGTGGTTTTTCGAACGACTCCCTGATGACAGAGAATCATTCCCACCCGATTGTATTCTGGATGTTTTTTGATTCGCTGGATGAGAGGCTGCAGATCCATTTACGGTTCTTTCTTTTTTCCTTTCAGTGCCCGCTGCAAATCTTCCGGGGTGTTGATGTTGATAAACGATGCCAATTCCGGGTCGACTCGGCGCAGTTGCGATTCCGGAACTCTTTCCACGTGCGCCACACTGAACAGCGACTGTATTTTGAATCGATTTTCTTTGATATTTTTTTCAACGACCGGAAGCGTCTTCTTCGAATAGACCGCACACAGGGGTTCGAAGCCGGAGAGGGTCTGGGGCACAATGACATCCAACTTCGGCTCGATCCGATCCACGATGGTCTCTATCAGATCTTTCTTTAAAAAAGGAGTGTCGCTTGCAGAAAAAAATGCATGTGAAAAGGCGGAATAATAGAGTCCCGCATGTATTCCTGTCAGCGCACTTCGATTGTCAAAAAGATCGGTAACGATGAGCGCATCCCATTCGAGATACCGGTCCGGGGAATTGGATACAATGATGATTTCATCAAAGAGGGTGCAGAACAGGTCGTATAACCGGTCGATGATCCTCTTCCCATCGACTTCGATAAAGGATTTTTCTTTTCCCGAAAACCGTTTGTTCAATCCACCGGCCAGAATAACGCCGGTGCAGGGGTATGCCTTCATATCTTCTCGTGGTTGCTTCGTGTAGAGATGTTCGAACCGTTAAATAAAAGTATTTGAATTGCGAAACAAAATCAAGGTCAATCGATTCAGAAACCTGGGTCATGAATACAGCGGCAAGAGAGCGTTCGGGTCAGGTAAGCCATAGGCGTCGCCCCCGGTATCGATTCGATCCGGATACCTTTGTCCGATCGAATATCGCTTGATCTGGGATGCATCCTGTTATAATAGCCATCAATTATCATCTATAATCGTCATCAGGAGGCAGAAACGTCACACTTTTTTTCGGGGAAAGCACCATGAGCAAGATCGTTACCATTTCGGATGCCGAAGACATCGATCAAATCCTCGGCCGAATGACCCATGAGATTCTCGAGATCCATCGCGGTGCAGAGAATCTGGTCCTGATCGGTATTCATACCAGGGGAGTTTTCCTGGCACGCCGCCTGCATGACAAAATCAGGGCCATAGAAGAAGTTCAACTGCAATTCGGGCAGATGGATATTACGCTGTACAGGGACGATTGGACCCGCATCGGACATCACCCGATCATCCGAGCAACCCACATCCCCTTCTCGGTGGACGGGAAACAGATCATCCTCGTGGACGACGTCCTCTTTACCGGACGGACGACCCGGGCCGCCATGGATGCACTGGTGGATTTCGGCCGCCCCGACCGCATCGAGCTCGCAGTACTGGTTGACCGCGGGCACAGGGAGCTTCCCATTCAGGGCAACTACGTCGGAAGGCAGATCGTCACCCGGAGAGCCGATACCGTAAATGTCATGCTCACAGAGTCAGACGGTGAAGACAAGATCGTTGTAGAGTCCGGAAAGGAATCGTGAGCTCAAAGGAACATAAAAAGAAATCCCCCCGGAACATTTCCATCGGAATCCTCACCATTTCTACATCCCGGACGCTGCAAACCGATGAAAGCGGCCGCTGGATGAGCCGGATGGCAAAAAAAGAAGGCCATCGAATCGTCTGTCACCAGGTAATTCCGGATGATTCCGGAGTGATCGTAAATACCGTTCTCAGTACCCTCCGGGACCCGGGCCCCGAGGTACTTTTGCTGACCGGAGGAACCGGCATCGCCAGGCAAGATGTCACCATAGAGGCCGTGCGCCCCTTGCTGGAAAAAGAATTGACAGCCTTTGGAACCGTTTTCTCTCAGCTTAGCTTCGAAGAAATCGACTCGGCTGCCATTTTATCCCGCGCAACCGCAGGAGTGATCGGTCAGACGGCCGTTTTTTGCCTTCCGGGCAGTCTTTCCGCATGCAAGCTCGCCTGCAAGGCGCTGATTTTCCCGGAGCTTGGCCATATCGTGAAGCATATCCGGGAGGATGGGAACGTTTCCAATAATGCCGCACACCCGAAAGAATAATCCCCATGGCATGTGTTTTGCTTAATCCACAAGGCAATCGGCCGTTTATCCGTTGCGGCTTTCAATAATGATCGGATCTGATGCAGGCGATCGCAATCGGATGAACGGAACCCTGTTTCGGGGTGTATCATTTTGTGAACCTCCGGTATGGTTTATCGTCACTATGTATGATTTGTCTTGACTCGATGGAATTCTTTCGCAATGATATGCGCCAAAAAAAAAGCCCTTAAACTTCCGAGATTATTTTTTATTCCTCTATACAGCGGAAGAGATTTCAACCCCCTTTCCGGATGAGGGCAACAGCGAAGATAGACGGCAACCATGTTCTTCGGTAAAAAAAATCATCTTGTCGGCCTGGATATCGGCTCACGTACCATAAAGGCGGCGGAACTGGTCGATACCAAAAAAGGCTTCAGCCTGAAAAACTTCGGCACGATCGATATCGCTTCGGGTTTGATCGAAGAAGGTTCGATCAAAGAACCCGAAAGGGTTGCCCAATCCATCCGCGAGCTGTTCAAAATCAGCAACATCAAGGAACAGAATGTTGCGATTTCGATCGGCGGATATTCGGTGATCGTAAAAAAAATAAATGTCCAAACCATGTCGGAAGAAGAGCTTCACGACGCCATCCACTTCGAAGCCGAGCAGTACATCCCTTTTGATATTTCAGACGTCAACATCGACTTTCAGATCCTGGGGGAAGCCGAGAACAATCCGAACCAGATGAGTCTCCTGTTGGTTGCGGCGAAAACGGATATGATCGATGATTACATCCGGCTGGTCCAACTTGCCGGCCTGAATCCATGCGTCATCGACGTGGATGCTTTCGCACTGCAGAACATATATGAGCTGAGCTATGACGTCGAAGATCAAGGCGTGGCTCTGATCGATGTGGGTGCCAGCAAGACTTCACTGAATATTCTCAGGGGGAACGCATCCCTGTTTATGCGGGATGTCTCATTGGGGTGCACCCAGATCAACGAAAAAATTGCATCCGTGGCGTCCTGTTCGGTCGAGGAAGCCGAGGCGTTCAAATTTGACGAGAAAAAAAGCGTGATCCCCCATGAACAGATGATGGAAATCGTTTCTTCGGTTACAACGGACTGGTGCGATGAGATCCGTCGGGCGCTTGAGTACTTTTATTCCACGGACTCCGATGCCCGTATCAAACGGATCCTGCTCAGCGGTGGGGGGGCTCACATCGAAGAATTCCGAAAACTCCTGTCGGCCGAAACGTCCGCAGATGTCGAGATGATGAATCCGTTCGCGAAAATCGAACTTTCCAAGAAAGACCTCGATTCCGATTTTCTCGAACAGAGGGCCCCGCAGGCTGCCGTATGCATGGGGCTTGCCCTCAGAGGGATCGCTGATAAATGATACGCATCAATCTCCTGCCATATCGCGCCGCCCGTAAAAAAGAAAATGTCCGACGGCAGACTTCTGTTTTTTTCCTGTCACTGGTTTTAACGACGGTTGGATTGCTCTACGTGAACATCCAGCTGGGCGCCCAGGTCACCCTGCTTGCGGGAAAGGTCGAATTCGTACAGAATCAGTTGAAATTGCAGCGTAAAGCGGCGACCGAAGTCGACAGGATCAAGAGAGAGCTGGATCTTTTGAAACTGAAGATGGACGGAGTCCAGGCGGTTAAAAAACGCAGGCGCGAACCGGTCGAGATGCTGGAGGCGATGACCCGGGTTGTCGTCCCTCAACGGATGTGGTTTACATTCTTCAGCGCCGATGGTTCCATGGTCAACATCAAGGGGATGGCTCTCGATCAGAAGACAGTGGCCGATTTTATGACCCGGCTCGAATCCTCGAATCTTTTCTCAACCGTCAATCTATCGACACTCAAGCATGTCCAGATGGAGGAGTTGGGTCTGAAAAATTTCGAGATCGTTTGCGAAAAGCAACCGACGATCAAGGTGGAAGCCGCCCCAAAAACAGGCAAGAAGGAAAAGTAGCGATCGTGTTCGCTCAGTTCTCAAAAATTACATTACCCGTATATCAATTCATCGAGAAGCGCACCAGGGTCCAGCGGATTGCCATTTGTGCAGCAAGCTATCTGCTGCTGTGCGGCGGATTCGGGGGCCTCTCGCTATATCCGAAATTTTCTGAAATGACCCGACTGCAGGAAGAGGTCCGGGATCTCGAAGAAAAGTTGACCGTTGCAACCAACAAGGCACGACAACTGACCAAATTCAGGAAGATGCTGGAGAATGCGGAGGCGGACCTCAATTTCGCCAAAAGGGCGCTTCCCGAAAGAAAGGAGATCCCCTCTCTGCTGACCGGTATTTCGACGGCCGGAAAGGAGGCCGGACTCGAATTCTTTCTGTTTGAGCCAAGGGGTGAAACTCAGAAAGATTTTTACGCGGAGATTCCGGTCTCGATTCGAGTTCGCGGCCCTTATCATAGTGTCGCCCTTTTCTTCGACAAGGTCTCGCGCCTGTTTCGGGTCGTCAATATATCCGATGTTCAAATGAACGCGAGAGCCAACACTCAGGATCTGGACACCGCATGTACCGCGGTCACATACCGGTTTCTTGAGAAGGGTGCACAGGAGAAAGAGCCGGAAAAAAAAGGCAAGAGCAAGTAAAACCGATCTGAAAAGAGAGCCGCTCATGCAAATTGAAAGATGCCGATTCGGGTTCAGCGCCGTCCCCCTGCTCGCGGGCGCCCTGCTCCTTTTAGGAGGATGCAGCGCTCAGGAGACTCCGCCGGAAAAGCCGGTCGTCGTTACAAAAAAGATTTCATCCCGTGTCTCTCCCCCCGCTGTAAACGTTGCATCCGCATCGCAGAAAGATGTTGCTCCCTCCCCGGAAAAGATACAGGGGACAGACGACCGGAAGACAGGAATTTCGATGCCGCAGAACGATCCACCAACCGGTGCTGCAATCGAGAAGGAAGGCGTCGAATCGCCTGCGGAAGAATTTGCCCCCCTGTACAGTCCCGAAGGAAAGATCGATCCTTTCGCTCCGCTGATCCGGGAGAAAAATGAAGTCTCCGTGGAGAAAAGGGAAAAGAACAAAAGGATTCCACAGACGCCCCTGGAAAAAATGGATCTCAGTCAGGTGAAGCTGACCGCGATCATCGTCGCCCCGAACGGGAACAAAGCATTGGTCGAGGAAGCCGGTGGGAAAGGCTACATCGTCTCTAAAGGGACTTACATCGGCCTCCACTCAGGAGTCGTGACGGAGATCTCAAAGAATTGTGTTACCGTCGAGGAAGAACTGGAAGATATTTTCGGCAAAATCAAACGGGAATCAAAGGAGCTCACGCTTCAGAAGCAACCCGGAGAACCTTGAGATGATCTTTCGCAACAGGAATCGCTTTATGTTCGGTATTCTTTTGCTGTGTGTAACGGTTGTCCTCTCCGCCTGTGCGCATCCGCCAGGTCCACAAAAAAGCTCAGACACCGCGCCGGTCAGACGGATTGTCGGGATTGAAACGGAGGATGATTCCGAGCGGTTTCATGTTTCCATCAAAGCCTCGGACCTGCTCACCTACACCGCGGTCAAACATCCCTCTCCCCCGGCCGTCATTCTTTATTTTCCGGATACGGTTCTCGATACGCCGCAGGAGCTTTACAGGGTTGCAGGCGAAACCGTGAGCGCGATCGCTTTGTCGAAAGTGGACGCGGATACCCCCACATCGCGGGTCGAGATCTCCTTGATAAAGGACGCGCCATATGAAGTTACCCGGAATGGATCGGATTTTAAAATATCGTTCAGAAAAGCGGCCCTTCCCGCGTCCATCCCGGCAGAAAACGGAAGACCGGTTCAGCCTGCAAAGCCGCCCTTGCCGCCCCTGAGTCTATCGGGCAAATCGGGTGAATGGGCGGGCCGAGCGGCGGATCGGCCGGAAAATCAAACCGGCCAAAGAGATGAAAATCTCCTTGCCGCCCGGGTGATCAAGGGGGTAACCGCTAAGAAGTTAGAAAACGGGATCGAAATCTCCGTTACCGCCGATGGCACCATCCGGAACTTTCATTCGTTTACCATAGACAAACCCGCCCGTATTATCTTCGATCTGTTCGAACTCAAGAGCCCTCAAAAGGGGGAGCAACAGGTGCCCGTCCAAACCCCGCTGCTCAGAAGCGTCCGGTATTTCGCATACCCGGACAGGCTTCGGATTCTATTGGATACGCACCAAGAGTTCCTGTCCGCATTTTCAGCCGTGCCGGTTGAAGACGGTTTGCGGATCCGGATGATCGCCGGCCCCCGGCAAAGTCTATCTCCTGTTCGTAAATCATCGGAGCAAACGCCGAAACTCTTATCCACTGCCAAAAAATCGGCTTCGGAAGAAGAAAAGATTCTCTCGGAAGCGGAGCCCCCCACACCGGCCTGGGTCAACCGGATCGATTTTACAGCCGAACCCGATGGAAAATCTTCGATAACGATCGGTACCACGCGTCCGGTTAAATTCGATCTGAAAGAAGACGGCCAAAACCGGCTGCGCCTGAGCCTCTTCAATGCTCGCTTTTCTGAAAATAAGCGAAAACCGCTGGTTACCACCCGGTTTCAGAGCGCAGTCGATCGAATCGTTCCTTACCCGACGCCAAACTCTGAAAATACGGCCTCGGTTTCGATCGAATTGCGGGAAGCCATCCCCTATTTGATCGAACAGGATGAATCTTTGCTTAAAATCCGCTTCGAATCCTCGACGGTTCCACCCAGGACGGATGCAGCCGCCGGTCTTCCAAAAAGGGAGAAGGAGCCCGCAGCAGCCGGACCGGTTGAGGCTCCTGAAGTCTTGACACCGGAACCGGCGGCAGGGTCGATACGATCTGCGGCCTCCCTCGATGAGGGCGCCGCGCCGTCCGCCATGCCGCTTTCCCGGAGGACCTACAACGGCCAGAAGATCGCACTCGATTTTTATGAAACCGACATCAAGAACGTTTTCCGTATCTTAAAAGAGGTAAGCGGAAACAATTTTGCCGTCGATCCAAACGTGACGGGGAAGGTGACGATCAGCCTCGAAAAACCCGTTCCATGGGATGCCGTTCTCGATCTCGTATTGAGAATGAATCAGCTCGGGATGGTGGAAGAGGCCGGCATCATGCGCATCGCAAGGCAGGATACGATCCGAACCGAAATGGAGGCGAAGCGGGCCGAAACGGCTGCGGCCGTCCAGGCCAAGGAGCAGATCAAGGCGCTGGAGCCGCTCGTCACACGGTACATACCGGTCAACTACGCCAATGCCGAAGCCGACGTCCTGCCGCATATCGTCATGACTCCCGAGCGCGGGAAAGTTTCCGTGGATGCAAGAAACAATCAACTCATCATTACGGACACGGAGGAGATGGTTGAAAGAGCGGTAGAGACCGTCCGGAAAATAGACCAGGTGACCCCCCAGGTGCTGATCGAAGCCCGCGTGGTAGAGGCCGCTTCTTCCTTTTCACGGGAGCTTGGCGCCCAGTTGTCCGTGCAGATCACGGATATTTTTACAAAGGAGCTGGGAAACGGCATCATTCCGGAAGGCAAGGTGGATTTAGACATGTCGGCCACCAATCCGCCAACCCAGGCGCTGGGACAGATCGGGTTCGACTTTACAAAGCTCTCGGGCACTCCGCTGAAGATATCGGCAACGCTCCTTGCCGCAGAATCCGAAGGCCAGATCAAGATCGTTTCATCGCCGAAAGTTCTGACGCTGGATAACCGGACGGCTAGAATCAAACAGGGCACTCAGGTCCCGATCCCCCGGTTGGACGACTCCGGAAACACGGTCATCGAATACAAGGATGTGGATCTGCAATTGGAGGTCACCCCGCATGTGACGCCGGACAGACGAATCGCGATGGAGATCAAGATCACCAACAACGAAATCGGTCAGGAGATCAATAATCAGACCTCTTTTACGACAAAAGAAGCGACAACAGAGCTGCTGGTAAGCGACGGGGAAACCATCGTCATCGGAGGGATTCGGAAAACCAAGAGGCAGGAGAACGAATCGGGCGTCCCCGGACTCATGAAAGTTCCCGTACTGGGCTGGCTCTTCAAATCGCAGGACCGATCGGAGGAACTGCAGGAGCTCCTGATCTTCATCACTCCGAGAATCGTGCAGCTCGAACAGCGACTGAAATCGTAGTTCAGGGATTTTTGCCCATCCGCTTTTCAGCTTCCGCGGCCAAAGGGCTGCCGGGAACGAGTTCGATCACCTTTCCATAGGATCGCCTTGCCTTCCCGTATCGGCCGGAAAGAGAATAAGCTTCCGCAAGATCGTAATAAAGGTTCGGCATGCGGGGTGCAATCCGGATGGCCTGTTCTAATTGTCCGACGGCTTCCTCGTATCTTCCCATCGCAATATGGGCGAGCGCAAGCCCGCGCATTGCACGGACAAAATTGGGCCGGTACTCCAGTGCGCGTCCGTAGTACTGCTCTGCAAGGCCGTAGTCTCCTTTCCCGTAGTAGGCCCCCGCAAGATTGAATGATGCCAAATGGGGAGTTTCGTACGTGAGGTCGTTTGCCGCCTCTTTAAAGCACGGGATTGCCTGGTCCCATTTTCCCAGATCCAGATAAACGGTTCCGAGATTGTTCTTGGCAATGGAATACCCCGGTGCGAGATCGATCGCTTTTTGAAAATGCCGGACGGCCAGATCATTCCTTTTCTTTGCCTTATAGGTGAGTCCTAAGAGGTTGTGCAGCTCCGCATCCGCAGGGTATGCTTTTTCAGCTTCCAGAAAATTTTTGAGCGCAGCGGAGAAGTTGCCTTGATGATAGTATTCAGATCCGATGATTTTGTAGTCTTCCGCAGCCTTCTTCTGGTGCTCCGAAGGGGTCACGCAGGAAAAGGTGAGGGATACAAGCACCAGCACAATGCCCCGATAGATCTGCTTTGAAATCATTCCAGTCCATTTCCGTTTTTCGTTCAATTTCGCTGTAATTGGATGAAGGGAGGCGATCATTGAACATTTACACGAATCGAATCTGAAAAAGTCGATCCCAGTGCATCCACAGCAGTCACACTGATCGTGTGCAGCCCGGTTTCCGTAATCTGCAAAGATGCGGCGTCGGTTGCGCTATTGGTTGTCGAGACCACACTGTCGCTCTTTGTCGGGCCCTGAGCATTGTAAGTGACGGTATAGGGTGCAAGCCCTCCGGATATGCTGATCGAAACGCTTTGAAGCATCGAGGAAGATCCCGAAGGCATGGTGATGCTGGCGGCCTCGGCTGGGGCCGTTATCGACACCGTCAGCGAGGTCACGGGCAGGACAAGATTCACCGTGATCGAATCGGAGTCGGTCAGCCCCCTTGAATCCTCCGCATAGAGGGTGACGGTATGCCTGCCGAATTCGTAAAACACGATCGTCGGGCTGGCTCCGGTTGCCGTATTGGATGTCGTTTGGCCTTGCACCAGCCATGTCGTTTCAACCGGTTCCGTTCCACCGCTGACAGTCGAGGTAAATGTGACATTTTTGATTTCATTGTCCTCGATGACAATCGTAGAACCGTTTGCGGGGGCGATGATACTGGCTTGAAGCTCAAATTCTCCGCTGGTTGAACTTCTTACGGCATTTCGCGTATCGGAGGAATCACACGACAACAGCATCCAGCAAAGGAGAATCGAGATTACCGCAAATGCGAAGCTGTTTTTTGGACTGCCGAAAAGGAATCTTTTCATCATACGAGTTCTCCTTTGTAGATTCATTTGATCTCAAAAACGCTGCGGCCGATCTCTTCTCCGTTTAGAAAGAGCCGGACCTCCCAGTTTCCGTAGAATTTCATGTGATAGCCGGTCGATTCAGAGGCGCTGAAGATTCGGCGGAGCAGACTCGCCTTGATGAACTCCAGCCGGGATTCGATTTTTTTTTCATCCCGTTTCGACCTCTGCTCGAATTGATGACGGCTCGATTCCTGCAGTTTTCCCGCGGCGTTGTACCAATCGGCGTGGAAGGTATACCGGCCTGAGGGAAGATCCTTCAATATCAAACATGCGACGATGCGATCCGTAGGAGAAAACCGGATTGCGGGAGCGGGATCTTCATTCTTATAAAGGTAGAAATGAAAGGACTGGAGTTTACCCCACCCCGGATGGGCTGACACGAGGATCGCCAGAATGAGTAAGATTTTCGTTGGTTTCATGAAAACCATTTCTGAGGATCCACATGCGGGATCGAACGCTTGATCACGGGTTTCGTGTTGCATGCCCCCGAACCCGACATTCTTCGGGTCTCTCAGGTAGGGCACGAAACCGGTTTCGAATCAGGATAAACAAAGCAAAAACGAGGCCAATTCCTCAACCGATTCTCTTCTCTTCATCGTCCACCCCCCGGACCCAGATGACGCTGACTCCGATATTCTTTAAAAAATCGATAATTCCGTCATGCAGCGGGACCTCGGCAAGCAGGGTTTTGTTCGGATACCCCTCTTTTTCGAGAAGAAATCCCGGAACCGTCAAAGCGGTATTGCCGGCATTCTGCCGCTCGGAGGCATAAAAGGTGGGATCCACCGTGTATCGGTCTTGCATCCCCGAGAGCAGCTTTTCGATAACTTGCCGGGAGGTGTCTTTTTTATTGATCTGGACCACCCGCAATCCGGACTTTTCGATCGCCTGGATCGCGTCACCGTAGAGGTCTTCGAAATCGACCACGACATCCCGGCTGCTGAAGGAAGTGATCAGATTGGATATCGCCTCCACTTGGATTCCGACGTATGGGAACGTAATCTTGACATTTTCGGAATATCTGACACCCATTGCCAAAAGGAGCTGCCTGACAAAGGCTTGTCGATTGGAAGGCCGGATGGGGATGAGATCTTCGACCATTCGATTCTCATCGAAAGTTCTGAAAGCATCCCTTCCTCCGGGGGTTTTGTACACGATGTCTTCGATCCGGATTCCCTTTTCTTTGAGATAGCCGGAAACGGATTCCGGTGTGCGCTCGTTCGGGTCTTCGATCAGGTTGATGCAAATGTATCCGGCTTCTCCCTCCGGTTCGGCTTTGGGTGTGATGATCCACTGCGCCTCGACGTTTACAGTCAGTCCTCGATCGGTGAAGCCCAAGCGCTCTTTGCGGCCGATATTCAATTTTTCAAATACGGATTGAAAAATATCTGACATGGAAGCTCCGGGCGCTACCGGAATTAAAGCCGTATTCTTTAAGTGGGAACCGATCCCGTTGAGATCCGATGTTTTTACACTCGGGTCCAAAAGAAGGATTCGGGTGCCGCCGTCGAGTTCAAGAAGCGGCGATTGAGAGAGATCGATTTTTAAGCTCTCGCTTCCCTTTCGAGGAATGTAGTAGGTTCCCTTCTGGAGAAGTCTGCCGTTGAGCAGATCGGCAAGCCTGGCAAGCGGCGATTTTTCCGGAGTCGAGGCGATCTCCCCATCTGCAGCCGGCCTTGAGGGCTCCGGGATTTCTTTTTTCAGATCCGGTGAAATCCGCCCGGCGCGGTCAAAAATCGATTCATACCATGGCTGTTCCCGCAAGACCGGATCGGGCAGGAGGATACTCTGGCCGGGGTAGATGCGATTCAGATCTGAAATTTCAGCATTGAGCAGCTTGAAAATTGCAATTCCCCGGGAGTACGAAAAGGTGCCGTAGTCGCCGAATCTGTTCGCGACTAGCCGGGAAACAGATTCCCCTCTCTGGACGGTGTGCGCATTTGCGAACTGCTGGATGGACTCGTAAAGATTTGAAACCTTAACCAGGGGGATGGTAACTAGGCCCCGTTCCTGGTCCAGAATCGAATCCTGCGCCAGCTTCTTCAACGGAATGCAAATCTGCTCTCCCGTCTGAATGGTGTTGATGTCTTCGATGTGGGGATTCAAACGACGAAATATCTCTAAAAACTCGGAGAAATGCTCTGCCGCGATTTCGCCCCGCTGCCTGAAAAGCTTTAGCAGGGAATCGTTTCTCCGGACAATGTACGGGTCGCAGAGGACATCGACCCCTCGATCCTGGCGGACGATGTAGCTCTTGTAGAAGATGGCATCGCTTGCCGGCGACGGGTCCATCAGCCTGAAAAAAGATGCAGCCAAAAAGCAGAACAAAATTTTCTTGTTTCTCCTCAAATGCATCGGCTTCATCCTCTTCAGGGTTTCTCCCGTTCAGGCTTCGTCCGATGAAGCTTCATCCGATCAAGCTTCATCAGGGATGCGATCTCTTCGGAAATCCGTTTGACGAAGACATCCAAGGCATTCCCGGACAGAGGCATCCCAGGTGCAGGCACTTCCTTCAAATCCTTGGGGTGAACGTATATGGGCGCGTTTTGGAGATCCGGTTTCGGAGTGATTTTAAAGGCCGGAGGAAAACGGTCCTCGAAATAGAGCTCCTGGAAACCCAAGAATTTCAAAGGATGTGCGGTGGAATCGAGAATCGCCACTTCTTTGGAGCCGATGTACCCCATTTCCCGGGCGCGTACCAGGCCCGCCAGCGCCTCCCCGCCGTGCGTACAGGCGATGTGGCCGTTCCGATTGGCAATCAGTTCCCAATCCATGATTTCCTGTTCGGTGACTTCGACGAAAAAGGTTCGATCCGCGCCGGCCGCCTCGTTGTACCGTTTAACCAAATGGACGACTCTGGGCATGGAAACCGGATTTCCAATCATCGCCGCCTGGGCCACACTCGGTTGAACGGAAACGGGAACAAACCTTCGGGTAGCTTCCGATTCCCTGTAATAGCGGCAGACCGGATTGGCATGCTCGGATTGGACCCCGATGATTTTAGGCAGCCCGCCGATAATGCCGGCTTCCAGGAATTTCAGGAATCCGCTCATCACGGCGGTGATGTTACCCGCGTTTCCGATCGGGACAAAAACGACCTTATCCTCCATCTCGTATTCGAAATCCTGTGCGATTTCATACGAATAGGATTCTTGTCCCAACACCCGCCAGGCGTTTTTAGAATTCAGCAGGGCAACCGGATAGTGGTCCGCCAGCGCTTCGACCACCTTCATGCAGTCGTCGAAGACTCCCGGCATTTCGAATACTGTTGCCCCGCATCCCAGCGGCTGGCTCAACTGCTGAGGGGTAACCTTTTTATGGGGCAACAAAACGGCGGACTTGACCCTGGGGTGCAGATAGGAGGCATAGAGGGCCGCGGCAGCGGAGGTGTCTCCGGTCGAGGCGCATACGGTCAGGATCTCGGATACTTTCCCGGATCGGATCAGATGATGGATATAGCTGAGCGCGCTTGCCATCCCCCGATCCTTGAATGAGGCGCTGGGATTCTGGCCGTCGTTCTTGAAGTAGAAAGGACTCCCTATCTTGCGCTCCAGACTCGGGTTCGCGGCAACAACCGGTGTGTGACCTTCGCCCAGGTAAACGATCGCATCGAGGGGGATTACAGGCCCGATGAATTCATGGTAGCGGTAAATTCCTTTCAGAGCGGGCACGGTGAGCATCTTCCGGTGATCGAAGATGCGTCGCCAGGTCATGCCGGAGATTTCTTTCAGACGCTCGAAATGACGATCATGGATCAGCAGAACCTGACCGCAGGAAGGGCAGGTATAGAGCAGTTCGATGATGTCGTATTCGCTTCCACATTTCAGGCAGCGATAGATCAGTTCACCCCCTGTCTCCGGGATGATGAAGGGACGGATGCTTTCCGGGAAATCTTCTCGTCTCATGGTGTAATCCGTTCCATTCCGCCCATGAAGGATTTTAAGGCGCGGGGGATTCGCACCGATCCGTCTTCCTGCTGGCAATTCTCCAACAAGGCCGCCACGGTGCGGCCGACTGCCAATCCCGAGCCATTGAGTGTGTGTACCAGTTCCGTCCCCTTTTTCTCTTTGCGCTTGAACCGGATGTTGCCGCGCCTGGCTTGAAAATTTTCGAAGTTGCTGCAGGAGGAGATTTCCCGGTGAACTGCCTGTGCCGGCATCCAGACTTCGATATCGTAAGTCTTGGCGGCCGAAAAGCCCAAATCTCCCGTGCACAAAGCAACGACCCGATAAGGGAGCTCCAGACGGTTTAAAATCGTTTCCGCATTTTGCAGGAGCTTCTCCAGCTCATCGTAAGAGGTCTCCGGAGTGGTGAATTTGACCAGTTCCACCTTGTTGAACTGGTGCTGCCGGATCAGACCGCGGGTGTCTTTTCCATAGGAGCCCGCCTCCGAACGGAAGCAGGGCGTGCCGGCGGTATAGAGCAGCGGAAGATCTTCCTCCTTGAGCACTTCCCCCTGGTGGATGTTGGTAAGAGGGACTTCGGCGGTTGGAATCAGGAAATAATCCCAGCCCTCCAGCTTGAACAGGTCTTCTGAAAATTTCGGGAGTTGCCCGGTGTGGGTGGTGCTGCTTCGATTGACGATAAAAGGCGGGAGGATCTCCACATATCCATGCTCTTGAGTATGGATATCGAGCATCATGTTGAGCAAAGCGCGCTCCAGCCTTGCTCCGGCGCCGAAATAAAGCGGAAACCGGGCGCCGGTGATTTTTGCAGCTCTTTCAAAATCCAGGATGCCGAGGCGCTCACCGATTTCCCAATGCGGTGCGGGAGTAAACTGGAACTGAGGTTTCTCGCCGACTTCTTTCAAGACGCGATTCTCACTGCTGTCCCTTCCGACCGGAACCGAGGCATGGGGCATGTTCGGGATTTCCATCAGGACGGCCTGAATCTTCTCCTCCTGCTCACCGAGCATCTTTTCCAGGTTCTTTATCCGGTCCGACGCTTCCCGCATGTTTAAGACGAGATCTTCGGCGGATTGCCCCGATTTTTTCAAACCTGCGATTTGTTCCGAGACGATGTTCCGACGGTGTCTCAACTCCTCGAGACTGGACAGAATCTCTCTTCGCTGTTCATCGGCGGACTGCAGCAGGTTCAATTCGACGGTTTCCCCCCGTTTCGACAGCGCATCCTGGACATGAGACAAATTCTGTCTGACAAACTTGATTTCCAACATGACCGTACCTATTATATGCTGTTGGTCTGCCGACCCTCCGGGTCGCAATAGAGTGCTTTCCAATCGGCAAGTTCTTCATCCATGGGCACTTGATGAAAATGATGATTAGTATCAACCGGCTTGGATATTGTCAATGATCAATGAAGGTTGAACCGCTCTATCGAGCGCCATTCGGCCGGAGCTCATGGCCGAGGGCATTCCCCGGCAGCGCTTGTCGGAGCGAAGCGGAGATCCCGCTTTCCGGGGCCGCGGGGTTTCGCGAGCGAATCAGAATTTGACAGAATTCTTTACGGAGGAAGATTCCCTGCGGCGAGCTGCAGGGAATCTTCAATAGATTTCAGGTTCCTGATGACGATCGATTCGGATGAACGGGGGAGATTGCTTATGGAAGAGATTCAGGGGAAAAAGCAGGAAATTCGGACCCACATGACCGATTTATTGAAGGGCATGCCGGATGAGGTCCGTACGGCGAAGACCCGAGCGATCGAAGAGCGGTTATTTGATTTCGCCAATTTCCTGGAAGCCAATATCGCACTCATTTACATCAACACCGAAAATGAAGTCTCCACTCGGAAGATCATCAAACGGGCATTGGATTACAATAAGATCATCGTGCTTCCTGCCTTCAAACCGGAAAAACGCAAAGTGCTTCTGATGAAGGTCGACAACCCCGAGAGTCAATTGAGGCTCGGGCCACGGGGTGTTCCCGAACCCGATGAAGCCAAGTGCAAAAAGGTTCCGATCGACTGTATCGATATCGCCATTGTACCGGGTATCGCCTTCGATGAAAAAGGCGCCAGAATCGGAATCGGTATGGGATACTATGACCGCCTGATCCCGGATTTGCCGATCACCACACGGAAGGTGTCCCTGGCTTTTGAAGAACAGCTTCTCCCGCAGATTCCCATGGAACATCACGATAAACACATCGATATCATCGTCACCGATCAGCGGATCATATATAAAATTTGACCCGGCGGGGCAATCCCGCCTTCCGAATTGTTCAGGAACCTGCAACCCGGAGAAAAGCTCGAGGAATCCGTTTGACGCTCGTTACATCGAGAATTGTCGCCGGAAGCGCCCTATGATGTTGACCGATCACGGGAGATCTGTTAGAAGCTCTTTCACCTTTTCTACCCGTTGACGGCCTTCATTTGGAATGAGGATCGCTCTGAAAACGGAGGATTACCGCCGGGGCTGCCGATTGGTGAGGGAGACTTTTTTTTCGAAGGACGACTTTTTCCGTTCGCATGAAACCCGAGTCCCTAAAATATGAGAGGCAACGGGATGAGATGGTCCGGACTCAACTGGAGGCCCGGGGCATCAACGATCTGCAGGTTGTTTCCGCCTTCCGGAAGGTACCGAGGCATCTCTTTGTCAGCGAGGCGCTGCACGATCAAGCCTATGGCGATTTTCCGCTCCCGATCGGCGAACAGCAGACAATCTCACAGCCTTATATCGTTGCCGAGATGACCCAGGCATTGGAGCTCACCAGGGAAGATCGGGTTCTCGAAATCGGCACCGGATCCGGCTATCAGGCAGCCATCCTCGCGGAGATCGTCTTCCGGGTTTACACCATCGAGCGGATTCGTTCCCTTTACATGAGGGCGCGCAAGCTTTTTGACCAGTTGCACTATCACAATATTCTGATGAAGTATTCGGACGGTACGCTGGGGTGGCCCGACGAAGGCCCCTTCGATGCCATTCTGGTCGCGGCCGGTTCGCCGGAAGTTCCCGTTCTTTTAGTCAATCAACTCAAGGTGGGCGGGAGAATGGTGATCCCTGTGGGGAATCGTTATTCCCAGGAGTTGGTAAAAATAAGCAGGGAAGAAAATGAAATTCGCAAGACCAGTCTGGGAGGGTGCCGTTTTGTCAAGCTGGTGGGCGAATACGCATGGAAAGAATAATCGATGCTTCGAAGGTGGTATGACTGGGTTCTTCATTGGGCGGAAACGCCTTACGGAAGCTGGGCTCTTTTCCTGCTGGCTTTCAGTGAATCCTCCTTTTTTCCCATACCTCCGGATGTTCTGCTGATCGCTCTTGCGGTCTCACGGCCCGAACGTTCCTTTCGATATGCCCTGATCTGTTCCTTCGGTTCGGTGCTCGGCGGCTGCCTCGGATATTTCATCGGATGGCAATTCATGGCAAGCTTGGGGGAGCGGATTATCGCGTTCTACGGCCTCACCGAGAAAGTCGCCTATATTCAGAATCTCTATATGTCCTATGACGCCTGGGCGGTCGGAATCGCCGGGTTCACCCCCATCCCCTACAAGCTCTTTACGATCACCGCAGGCGCTTTCCACATCCGTTTCGGCGTCTTTGTGATTGCCTCGCTTGTTTCCCGGTCGGCGCGCTTCTTTCTCGTTGCCGGCCTGATCTATGTCTTCGGCCCGCCGATCAAGATCTTTATCGAAAAGTACTTCAATGTGCTTGCCGTTGTTTTTGTCGTCCTGCTGGTGGCGGGCTTCTGGATCATAAAGCTTGCCTTCTAGGCATCGGCCATGAAGCCGTGCACTCTTGGAAACGGTTGATCAACCGCATCTCGAAAGCCCGCAGGAGCGGCAGCTTAAACAGCCCTCTTCATGTGTCATGACGTTTGCGCACTCGGAACAGACTCCCATCCTCATCGCGTTGTGCTTCGTATCCGCGGTTGAAAGGTTTTTCAGCATCCGAGCGATTGCATCTGGACTGGAAGGCACGCCTTCTCCTTTTTTCCGTATGCGGTTTTCCTGCATTCCCGCTCCTAGATTGAGCACCTGGTGCGCCCGGCTTCCGTAGCGATAGATCGTAACGCCTTTGCAGCCCGTTTGATAGGCAAGGAGAAACACCCGCTCCACATCTTTCGGTGTCGCTGCCTGAGGAAGGTTGACCGTTTTCGAGACGGCATTATCGGTGTGCTTCTGAAAGGCGGCCTGAATTTTTACATGCCACTCCGCCGGGATGTCGTGGGACGTGCGGAATATTTTCCTTATCGGTTCCGGTACGGCGTCGATGTGCTGTATCGAACCGGTCGCGGCGATTGCCGCTGCAAGCTCTTCGCTGAAGAAGCCCTCCTTTTCCGCGATCTCGATCAACAGGGGATGCATCTCGGGAAGGGTTTTCCCCCCGAGTGCCCGTCGGAAATGGGCGACCGCAAACAGGGGTTCGATGCCGCTGGATGTTCCTGCAATGATGCTGAGCGTGCCGGTCGGGGCGATGGTTGTCGTGGTTGCATTTCGCATCCAAGGCGTAGCGGCATCATCGAAGACGCTTCCTCTGTATTCCGGAAAGTTTCCTCTTTTTTGTGCCAGTGCGACCGATGCCTTCCGTGCTTCATTGGAAATGAAGGCCATCGTTTTCTCAGCCAAAGCGATCGCATCGTCCGAATCGTACGGGATGCGCAATTTGACCAGCATGTCGGCAAAGCCCATCACTCCCAAGCCGATCTTTCGTGTCGACTTGCTCATCTTTTCGATGCGTGCGAGCGGATATCCATTCACCTCGATG
>QZKK01000213.1 GCA_003599475.1 Desulfobacteraceae bacterium | reverse complement strand
AACGGAGTCCTCCGGCCGGCATGCGATGACGCTGCGCAGGACTTCGACGAACCCGGGGTTGTTGTTTACGATGGCGATACGCATATCCGTAACCCGTTCAGCGGTTCAGGGCTGAAGCGCTGATCGCGCATTCTTCTCAAGGCTTTCCGATCAGATCCCGTACGGCATCGGTGAGGCCCTGATCCTGAAAGCTGCTCTTGGTCAGGTAATAATCAGCGCCTGCTTCCAGCCCCAGCATCCGATCCTGCTCCCGATCCTTGTAAGAGACGATGATCACCGGCACTTCCTTTAGATTCGGGTGGCCTTTTATCTTGCGGATGAGCTCTATCCCGTTCATCCTCGGCATATCGACGTCGGAGACGATGAGATCGAAGCGGTTGAACTGAATCGTATTCCATGCCTCGACCCCGTCTACGGCAACGGTCACCTCGTAGCCGTTGTTTTCAAGCAGCCGCCGCTCCACCTCGCGGACGGTCAGGGAATCGTCGACCACCAGGATGCGCTTCTTGGAGGCGGCGCCGGCAGCGGCGGCCCTCTTACGCTCGCCGACCTTGAAGAGCCTTCCGTGGGTCAGAAGGTTATCGATCGAGCGGACAAGGTCATCCACGTCGAGGATCAGTGCAGGAGAACCATCATCCAGGATCGCCCCGGCGCTCACGTTCGGTATCCTGCCCAGCCGCTTGTCCAGAGGAACCACAACCAGCTCACGCCTGCCGAGAAACCTCTCTACCACCAGGCCGTAACGGTTCAGCCGGTCGCCCATGACGACAATGCAGCATTTGCTGCCGGTCCCGTTTGAGGCAGGGGCCTGGAGAACCTGGCGCCCGTCGACGATACCGATGTGCTCGTTTTCGTATGGATAGAACTGCTTGTCTTCAAGGACTTTCAGGCGACTCGAATCGCATTCGACGATGCGGTCGATCCGGCTCAGCGGTATGGCATAGGGCTGTCCGCCGATCTGGACCAAAAGGGTGCGCAGGACCGAAAGCGTCAGGGGAAGCTGCAGGTTGAAGGAGGTGCCGAGACCCGGTTTTGTCTCCACCCGGACAGCCCCCCCAACCCCCTGAACCATCGACATGACCACATCGAGCCCGACGCCGCGGCCCGAAACCTCCGTGACCTTGCCTGCGGTCGAAAAGCCCGGCAGGAAAAGAAAATCCAGGAGCTCGGCCTCGCTGAGCTCGGCGGCGATCTCCGTAGACACATGCCCCTTCTCGACAACCTTCCGGCGGATCGTCTCGACGTCTACCCCCCTTCCATCATCGGCCACCCGGACGTTCAGCATGCCTGCAGCATGGCGGGCCTCCAGAACGAGGCTGCCGGCGGCAGGCTTGCCGGCTGCCAGCCTCTCTTCGGGTGTCTCCAACCCGTGGTCGATCGCGTTTCTCAACAGATGGGTAAGCGGAGATTCAAGCTTTTCCAGCACATCCCTATCTACCCGCGTCGATTCTCCGATGATCGAAAATTCCACTTTTTTGCCCATGTTTTTGGCAAGATCGCGCACCATACGGGGGAAGCCGGGAACGCCATCGGAAAAGGGCCTCAGCCGGATTGCCACGACCTCCTCGTACAGCTTGTCTGCGAGACGCTCGAGGCTGCGGGAAAAGAGCTCGAAATCGACGATCCGGGTGACCAGGGAATCCCGCATGTCATCGAGCTTTCCGAGGTATTCGCCGAATCTTTCCTGGACTTCTTGAGGAAAAGAGGTGTTTTTCATGAATCCCTGGACCTGCTCCAGACCGCTTACCACCTCCATGTACCCCTCTTTCATCCTGAGAAGAGAACCGACAAAGGGCTTGGCGGATTTTGCCTGCACCAGGCACTCCCCGGCATATCCCATCAACCGGTTCAGGCTGTCGGAAACGACGCGGACAAACCCCATCTCCTCTTTTTCGGGCGGCCTTGCCTTCGAAACATCCTCTTTGACCCCTTGGGGTTTGGCTTCCATGAGGGGGGGAGCCGTTTTTTCGGGTTGTGGACCGCATTCTACGGCGGATCGCGGTTGCGCGGGTCCCTGTCCGGCTCCGGATGAATGCAGGGTGAGAACACTTTCGCTCAGGCTTTTCAACCCCTCCGACTCCTGCTCCAGCCATTCGGGGATGGCCGCAGGCTCGAGTTCAGCGAGGCGGAGAAACGCATCGTTTCCCCGCAGGAGCATATCGATATGGCTGGAGGTAAGAGGATAGACGCCCCGCTGCCCCGCGGAGAGCACATCCTCCATGGCATGGGCGAGGGCGACGACGCTGTTCAGGCCGACGACCCTGGCGGCTCCCTTGATGGAGTGGGCGGCCCGCATGAGGGGTTCGATCTTCTCCGGCGCAGGGTCCTGCTCCACCCGGACAAGCCCCGTCTCCAGCACTTTCGTGTAATTTTCGAGCTCGATGCGAAAAAGATCGAGCATGGAGAAATCGATTTCGTTATCCAATTTCGTAACCGTTCACCGGTTCAGCGTTAATTAGAGGTTTCAGTGTTCAGGTTTCAGGTACCCCACTGCCAAGCTGACACCTGAAACCCGAAACCTGAAACCTTAAAAAAAGCGAATTCCTGTACGATCTAGTTGTTTTAGGACAAAAACCCTGTAAGCCAGCGCAGTTCTAAACCTCTGAACGTTGAACCTTTGAACCCTCAGCGTTAGAATCATTCAACTTCCAAGACTTCTTTTCAACGCTTCAATCAACCTTTCCTCCCCCATCAGGCCCACCTTTTTTCCACTGAGATTGAAAATGCCTTCGATAATCCTTTCAGGGGATCTGGTGATGGTTGCAGGGGGGTCCTGGATGTCTCCGGAGGACAGGCGGTAAATGCCCTGCACTTCATCCACGGGGAAAGCATATCTTTCCGATCCCCTGCTGATCACCAGCATGCGCCGGTATGCCTTTTCATCCGTTTGTGCGATTTCATCTTCCGGGGTCGATTCCATGAGTTCCGCGATCGAAACGCAGAGGAGCAGTTCTCCATTGATGTTTACCAGCCCCCTGAAGACCTTGTTGGTTCGAAAAGGCACATCGTGGACGGGACGGACATGTGTCGTCTCCTGAAGATAGATGGTCTTTAAAGCCAGCCACTCGTTGTTTATCCTGAAAACGATCGCCGAAAACGTATCCCGGACATCGATTTCCTTCGCACCTGCAAGGGTTTTTGTCCATTCATCGAGGAACTCATCCGCGATCGCGCGATCCAGAAGACCTCTTCCGACCCTGTTGTATTCGGGGCAATTCCGGCAGTGTACGAGCTCGGAGAGCTTGGGGCATGAAGAATCGCCAAAAATGCCGATCTCTTTCCAGCAGTTAACGCCCTGATGCATCATCGGAGATTTTGTCCGTCCTTTTCCATTTGCCGGGTCCGTCTCATCCGATCCTCGATGATCGAAGCCCTGGCCCGGTCCCCCTTCTTCTGGTAGAGCAGGCCTACGTGCAGGAGCGCTTCATAATGGCAGGGGTCGAGATAGAGCGCCCTCTGGAAGAAATCCTCGGCCTGATCGAAGGAATCGAGCCCCAGACTGATAAGTCCCATGAGGCAATAGGCCTCTTTGTTGGAAGGATGGTCTTTCAGAAACCGCTCGCACCTTTCCGATGCCTCCTGCAGGGCCCCATGGTCTGCCAGGGCGCGGATTTCGGCGAGTGCATCAGACGAAGGCCCCGGCTCTGCATCGTTTCCTGCACTCCCTTGCGGACCGTTGGAGGCCGGTTTCTTTTCGCCCCCTCCCGTTACGACGGACCGCGGCGGGGCGAAGGATGGCCCCGGGTGCACGGCTTTCCTGCGCAGGGGCGGCACGACTGTCCCGGCCGGGTTTTTTCGCGTCTTAATGCAGGCGAAGGAGCGCGGGTGTTTCACCGGAACGTATCCGTACGGAAGAACGGACATGACTTCGGAATGCCCCGTAAAAAGCAGTCCGTTCGGAACGAGCAGGCGATCGAGGTTGACAGCGACCCTCTGCCGGGCTTCCTCGGTAAGATAGATGAGAAGATTTTTGCAGAAGATGATCTGATAGGCTTCATGGTCCGCCAGGGCATCGGGGGCCGCGATATTTTCAGTGAAAAAGTGAACCGCTTCGGCGACCTCCGGTTGGATCCGGAAGCCATCACCGGCCGGCGAGAAATAGCGCTCCCGGTAGGCCCCGATCTGCCCCCGAAAGGACCCTCTGCCGTACCTTCCCGCCCGCGCCGCCTCTATTGCATTCGGATTGATATCGACGGCGTCGACTCTGAAGTCGGAAGCCCCGGCCTTCATCTGCAGCAGAACCATGGCGATGGAATAAGCTTCTTCCCCTGTCGAGCACGGACAGGAGAGGATCCGCACCTTTCCACCGGCTCCGGCAAGACCCGTCTCCTCCAGATATCTGCGTAAAAAACGGAAGCATTCCCGATCCCGGAAAAACCAGGTTTCGGAAACGAGCACCCTCGCGAGGAGCTTCCCGAACGTCTCGGAACTGGAGCGAAGCATCGCCAGGCAGCGGTCGACGCCTTCGATCCCTTCGCTTTCCGTGAGCGCATCGATTGTCCTTTCAATGCTCTTGCTTCCGATGACTTCGGCATCGAGCCCTGTCCTTTCCCGCAAAAGCTGTTCGATCCGGTGATAAGCGGTCACTCTTTTTCCTCTGCAGCGGTAAACAAATATTTTTGGACATCTTCAGGCAGGATCTGTTCCAACTCCGCCTTCTGGATCATCCCCTGTGCGTCGAAACAGACTCTGCCCAGAAACGGCGCTCGATCGACGGTGATGCCGGCAGGCTGGAAATCCGCCTCCTGACGGGCAATCGTCTCGGTGACCTTTTCCGTGAGGAGCCCGAGCACGCGGCGGGTTCGATCTGCGGCTGTGAACCCGGCCAGGATGATGCGGGTGCTGAAAAGAGGTTTGGAAGGGCTCTGTCCGAGCAGAATCGATAAATCGATCACCGGTGCAATCGTCCCCCGGTAATTGATCAGGCCCGACACATAGGCAGGAGCATGCGGAAGCTTCCTGAAATGAACCATGGGTGCCACTTCGATGACACCGGACGCATTCAGGCAGTATCGGTCCTTTCCTACTTCAAACAGGAGAAAGAGCACGGGTGCAACCTCTCAGTCGGTAGAAAAACGGGCCACCTCGTTCTGCAAATCGCTTGCGGCCTGATTGAGCTGTTCGGTAACCGTCTTGAATTCGATGAGGGATTCCTTGGTCTGCCTGGCCGCTTCATCGAGCTGCCCCATGGCCTCGCTGATCTGGGCTGCGCTCTGCGACTGCATCTGCATTCCCTGGTTTACCGTCTCGAACTGAGGCGCCAGGTCCTGGGTATGCTCGATTGCCGTCAAGAGGATAACGCTGACTTCGGCGATCTTCTCGGTGCTTGCCCGCGTCTGCTCCGTATACGCCTCCACAGCGGCGACTCCGCTCCTGACCGCCTCCTGCGTCTCACGGACCGTCTCCTCGATATCGAGCACGGATACGGCCGTCTGATCTGCAAGACGCCTGATTTCACGGGCGACCACGGAAAAACCGATGCCGTGCTCCCCCGCCTTTTCCGCTTCGATAGCGGCATTCAAGGAGAGGAGGTTGGTCTGGTTTGCCACCTTCGTTATCGTCGTAATCACCTGCGTGACGCCTTCCATCTTTTCGCCCACCGCACGGAGTTTCTCGCAGCTTTGGGTCGTCTCATCGAGGAGCCCCTTCATCGTTGCGTTGATCTGACCCAGGCTGTCCATGCTCTGGCCTGCAAGCTCGGCTGCCCGATCGGCCATTCGGGAGACCTTTTTTATGGTGCCCGCGAATTCCTGGGAAGTGGCGGCGATCTCCTTGCTCGTTGCGTTCACTTCATTGATGGAAGCCGCCTGCTCTGCCACGGTCGCCTCGAGCTCCCGGGCGGAGGCAGCGATTTCCGAGGAGGACGCGGCAACCTGAATGCCTGATTTTCCGACCTGGGCAAGCAGGGAATTGAGACTTGTGATCATCAAAGCGACGGCTTTGAAAAGCCGGTCGATCTCATTCTTCGAGACCTCACCCGTCCCCTCTGTTTCTCCCGTTTGGAGTTTCTCGGAAATTCCCATCCTCTTCATGTCTTCCATCGCCCTTCGCAGATCCCCAAGCGCCACCTTTCCGGCAATATCGATCACTCTTCTCAGGGACCGTGTAATCCCGCGAGAGATAAAAAAAGCGACGGCGGCAGCAATAAAGAGCGTGCCAAGGCTCAGAAAGAGCGCAATCAATCTCTTGCCGGCATAGTCCTCGATCCGTTGGTCGAGCAGCCCCTGGACCTCTGCCATGGATGCTTCCCGGAGTTTCGTCCCCGCAGCGATCATTCCCCGGACGGGTTCGGCAAGCTCCGAGGTCGTAATCCTGAATTGGGGATCATTGGCAAGCCTGCTCAGGATAAAAAGCAGTGGATTGATCGATGACCGGTATTCTTCAAGCAGAGGCGGAATGTTTTTCTGAAGGCTCGTATCGGAACCGCGAAGCCTTTTGTTCTCCTGCAAAGCCGTCTCGATGCTCTCCTGAATACGGGCTACGTCATCCCGGATCGTTCCGGTAAAGGTGACGAATCTTGCGATATCCTGCCGGTTCAGGATTCCCTTGAAAATGACCGATTCACCGAAAAGCAGGAATTCGCCCAGCTTCTGCTGGTTCTTCTCCAGGGAAAGAAGGGCTGCGTCGATCAGGTAATATGTTACTATCTCCGAATCGAGCGCCATGTTCGAGGTGTCCCCGATTCTTTTGACGAGCGCATGAACCGGCTTGACGATACGGTCGTTGAAATCGAGCTCCCAGAGCTCGCCGCCCCCCTTCCAGTTGTCTTTCAAGCTCTGCCAGGCACCTTGGATTTTCTTGATGTGCGCAGGCTCGATCCCCGCCGCCTTCAGGCTCTTTTCGCCGATCTGCAGCACGTCTTCCAGGTCCTTGCCCTCGTTCTCAAGGAGTGTAAACTGCCGCTCGATTTCCTGTGCCAGCCGATCGGCCCTCTCGTCCACATCCATGCCGTCGTGTTCATGGATGCGGGCGAGCAACAGATATTCGGGTACCTCGCGGGCGAGCCTCTGCAAAGGCGCGAGCAAGCGGCACCCTGAAACTTCGAGGCGGGCCACGCCGATGCGCTGGTTGAACCCGGAGACCATGTAGTAGAGGAGGACGATGACGGGCAGGGAGAGAATCATGCCGCAGAAAAAGATTTTCTGCAGAATCGTAAGCCTGTCAAAAGACTTCTTCATATTCACCCACGATCCAATCTGAAGCGGGAGACTTCGATCTGCAGGGTTTGTACCGCTAAATTGAGCTGCTCGGTTACCTGTTTGTACTCGGACAGGGAATCCTTTGTCTGCTCCGCAGCCGTCGACAGTTGGCTCATCGCTTCGCTGATCTGCTGAGCCCCTTCCACCTGCATGTGCATCCCTTGCGTGACGGTTTCGAACTGCGAGCCAAGCCTTCTTACCCGGTCGATGATATCCCCGAGCTGGTTTCCGATGGCGGCAACTTCCTCGACTCCCCGACACACGCTTTCGGCAAACTTATCCATTTCCATCACTCCCGACGAGACGGAAGACTGCATCTCCTTGACCATGTATTCGATATCTTTGGTCGCAACCGCCGTCTGGTCGGAAAGGCGGGTAATCTCCCTTGCCACGACGGAGAAGCCTTTGCCGTATTCCCCCGCCTTTTCGGCTTCGATAGCCGCATTGAGGGACAGGATGTTTGTCTGATCCGAGATCTTGTCGATGGTGGTGACGATACCGGAAATCTTATTCGCCTTTTCGTTTATCACGCCAAGCTTCGAAGAGATGTAATTGGTGGCCGTAATGAACTCGTTCATCGATGCCTGCATGCGGCCCAGTTTGGATCTGCCTTCTTCACCCATGCCGGCGGTCTGTGAAGCGGTTTCACTCACCCCCACCATGGTCTGCATCAGACCCTCGGACGTAGTCGAGATCTCCTTTGCCGTTGCCGTCACTTCCCGTATGGATGCGGCCTGCTCGGCAACCGTGGCCTCGAGCTGTCTGGCCGATGCCGCGATCTCCGTTGTGGAGGAGGTTACCTGAATGCCGGAACGCTGCACCTGCCCGACCAGGGAATCGAGGCTCTTTCTCATGTAGTGGAGCGCGCTGAAAAGCTGGACCATCTCGTCTGTGCCTTCTGCCTGCATGCGGGTTTTATCCTCGGCTCGTTCTACCCGGAGGTCCCCGTCGGCGACATGCTGCATGCCTTCTTTGATGACGGCCAGCGGATGGGTGATGCTCCTTGCAATCATCAGGGAAATCCCGGCAACCACAAATGTCAGCAACACCGTGATCAACCCCAGCTTCACCGCTTTGGACCGGAAGGCCCGCTCCACGTCATCCACATAGGTCCCGGAGCCGACCACCCATCCCCACGGTTCGAATCCCTTGACGTAGGCAATCTTTGGGATTTGCGCCTCCGATCCGGGCCTCTTCCAGAAATAGTCGACAAAGCCTTCTCGTTGACCTCGTACCTTCTCTACGAATTCGACGATGATCCTTTTGCCTTTTACATCCGTCAGGCCGGACTGATCCTTTCCTTCGAGCTCGAAATAGGGGTGCGAAATCATGAAGGCTTTCATGTCATTGATCCAGAAATACTCTTCCCCCTCGTACCGGAGTGATTTTACGATCTCTTTCGCCTTTGATTGCGCCTCTTCCTCCGTGATCTTCCCCTCTTTTGCCATGCCGTGAAAGTATTTGAGGTTGCCGTAAGCCGCCTCGACCACGTTTTTTGTCCGGATCCTCTTCTCCTCCAAGAGGTCACTCCTCAAGGAGACCAGGAATATGAGTTCCATCAGAATCAGGCTGAGCAGGGAAATACCGACAATGATCCATAATTTATATTTGATCTTCAATCTGCTCATCACGTTTGTCACGAGGACCCCCTTGCTGAGTCGATAGAGAAAAGAGATAGAGAATAAGAGATTAGAACCTGGTTCCTGGAAGGCAGGGTATGGCAAAAAGGCAGATGTTTGTCAAGAAACAAAAGCCGCTTCTACCGTTCCGCCCGGCATTGCGGGAAGATGGATTTGGGCTTGCGAAGAACTCAATTCTTCGGGTGGCATTCGGCGCAGAGTATCGGCCCCGCCTTCTTTTGAAGGTGGCACTCCTTGCACATCAAATGATACGCCTTGACCAGATCGAAGGGATACCCCTCTTCCTTTGAAAGGTGGCATTCGGAGCATTCGGAGCCCACCGACTCTTCCCCCTCGACCCTCTTTTTGTCTTTGTATACATGGTGACAGACGCTGCAGTCATCGATTGCCGCTGCTTCATTGTGCGCATCGTGGGCAAAGGGGACCGGCGGCCGCATCCGGCTGCCGAACGCACTGTCTTCGACGGTGGTGACGTCTTCCTGAGCAGAAGCGGGAGAAAAGGCCATGAGAACGCACAGGGCAAAAATTGGAACGAGCACCCGGACACTGATCTTGTCTTTTCTTTCCATCCACTCTCCTTCCTTTGCCGATATCCCGCTTGCCTGATCCCTCCATGCGTTGGCGACGCTATTTTGGAGTCGGCTTTTCCATGACTGCATAGAGGATATCGCCAAGAAACTTCAGCTCCATCTCAAGATTGTGATGGTGGATGATGTCTTCCAGGCCTCCGTGGCAGTTGTGACAGGGAGCGATGACGACCTTGGCGCCTTTGGACTTTACGGTAGACAACTGTTCGGCTTTTACGCGGTTTCCGTGGATCCGGGTCATCTTATGGGGCGGCCCGCAGTTGATCACCCCCCCTCCGGCCCCGCAGCAGTAGTTGTGCTCTCGATTGGGCTCCATTTCGATGAATTCCCTGCAGGTTGCCCGTATGACCTCCCTTGCCTTCTCATGAAGTCCTGCTCCCCGAATGGTGTTGCACGGGTCGTGAAAGGTGACGGTCGGCTCGTACTTTTTTCCGATCCGGATTCGCCCCTGGGTGATCAGATCGTGATAGAATTCGATGGCGTGGACGACCGGAATGGGGCCCATTTTCCAGCCCAGCGAGCGATTGCCTACATCGTATACGGACCGAAAGGCATGGCCGCACTCACCCATGACGATGCGATTGCAGCGCAGGCGCACCGCGCTCTCGTAATGCACTCGCTTGAGCCGGCCCATCATCTCGTTGTCGCCGGTAAACATGCACATATCGCTGTTGTCCCAGCCGGGGGCGGCGGGCATGGTCCAGTCGATTCCCGCAACGTTCATGATGACCGCCGCCTGATAGATGAGGCCGGCTCGGAACTTCGGCTCAGGGCCGATCACGGAATAAAATACATCTGCGCCTTCCTTCTCGATCGGAATCCGCAGATTCGGAACTTCATCCCTTGCCTCCTCCTCCTGCCACTGAAGCGTATCGATCCATTCATCCTCTCTGATCCACATCTGGTTCATCGTTGCGGCGTGGCTGTGGGCAGTATCCTGAATATACTGCGGAACAACCCCCAACAGGTGGCAGATTCTCCGCATGATCAATATCAGATAGGCCACATCGATACCGAACGGGCAGTACATGGCGCACCGGCGGCAGAGGTTGCATTCCGTGTATGCGATCTCGCAGGCTCTTTTGATAAAATCGGGGGAGACTTTCCCTTTCTTTCTTACCAGCTCCCGGATCGTCTGTTTGACCTTTCCGGCAGGAGAAAAGTGGGGATCGCCGTCATGGGAAAGGTAGTAATGGCATGCCTCGCTGCAAAGTCCGCAATGCACGCAGGTTTCCACATAGGCCTTCAGCCTGGCCCCGGTCTCTCCTTTCAACACCTTGTTTACGACCTGCTGGATCTTTTCCGGAGTCAGCTTTGCGACACCCTTCTCGATGCCGACGTCAACCGCTTTTTCTTTGGATGCAGCCTCCGATTCGGCCATGATATCCTCCTTGCGAACAAAAGGTTTCAGTGTTCAGCGTTCGGTGTTCAGCCCGGCCTGTCCCTTTCCCCTACCAGTCTTTTGCATGACGGACCGCACCGAACTCGGAACCCATGTATCCCCGCGTGAAGGGGAAAAACAGCATGTGGCTGAGCCGTGTAAACGGGATGACCGCCAGCATGAGCTCGCCGGCTGCGATATGGGCAACCGCCATGAACCGGAAGCCGATCCATTGATGATAGGACCAGAACCCGGTGATAAAAGGGGCGGCCACAACGGCCAGAAGCAAAAAGTCCGATGCCGTGGTCAGAAACTTGACCTCCGGCAGAACCAAGCGGCGGACCAGGAAAAAGGCACACCCGGCGATGACGACAAGGGTCATCAGATCCACCGCAAATTGAGGAAGAAACCACCAGCTTGCATCCCAGGACTGCTTCCACAGGATCACATGCGAAAACAGGAACAAGGGAACAACGATCAGACTGATGTGGAATGCGAAGGTGACAACGGTCAATACCGGCCTCTTGCGCCAATTTACGGACCCGAAAGGAACGATCCAGTGGAGAATCGAACGGAGGGCATAGTAGGGGCTCCAGTAGGCATACACCATCGGATCCTTCTTTTTGGCCAGCCAGGCCATCGAGACCAGCCGGTAGATGCTGCCTCCGATAAAAAGAATAAAGGAAACCCATGCCAAAGGGCCGCTCAACAGACTATAGGCTGTATGCATCGTCACGCTCCCGCTTCTTATGATCAGATGTCTTCGACCGGTATGACATGGCGATAATACTTTCCTTCCTCCCGGATACAACGAACCAGGACGCGGTCCCCTTCAGGGCTGAAGATCGGATCCCAGAGTGCTTCATACGATTCCTTGTGGAGCCGGCCGTCGAACAGGAGGGTGTATCGCCCGTTCCGGTCGACTTTGGCGGCGACATGACGGCTGTCCGGACTGAAAACGGGGGCCCAGGCCCGGGTGCACCCCGGATCCCAGCGTTTCCCGTCGACCGCGACATACCATTTCCCGTCTTCTTTGCCGTTGCAGGCGACCCTGGACCCATCCGGGCTGAAGACGGCATCGGTCACCAGTTCCCCGAAGGTCATCGGCCAGGGGTCACCTTCCACCGCTACGGTCCACCGGCCGAATTTGGGCGATACGATGGCCGCCAGCTTCTCTCCGTCCGGGCTGTACATGTGGTGCCAAAGCTGGACGAATTTCCGGTCCCAGACCGGCTTTCCTTCCCCGGCCAGCATCCAGTTTCCGGCAACCCTCACCGGGGCCGTAACCGAGCCGGTTCTGGGGTTGAACTGCGGCTGCCACACCGACGGATAGACTTCCTCCCAGCATGTCCCGTCGACGGCAATCGTGTAATGATAAAGGGAGGTTCTGACTTCTGCCGCCACGTGGCGCCCGTCGCGGCTGAACGCCGTGTCCCAGACGTTTACAAAATTTTTGTCCCACGGTTTTCCGTCGATTGCGACCGTAAAACAGCCTTCTTGATAGGTGAAAATATCGCCTTCCGAAAAAGGGACCGTCTGGACAGCGGCAGCGGCATGTTTTCCGTCCGGGCTCACCGCCAGGCTGCCGATTGCCAGGAACTCCGAATCCCAGGGCTGATCGTTTGCGGCGGCCATGTATCTTCCGCCGCGCTGGGCCGCAACCACGATGTCCTGTCCGTCGGGTCCGAACATCGTGTTCCAGACATAGTCGAATCGGCTTTCCCATGGGACCCCATCGACTGCCACCGTCCATTCCCCCGTATCGGATACGATTGCACTGGCCCGGTTGTCCGGAGTAAAACGCAGGTACCAGATCTTTTCGAATGTGGATTCCCAGGCTTCGCCGTTTACACGCACGCAGAAGGCCATGGCTTCTTCATCTCTGAAGATGGCTGCAATTTTTTCACCGTCAGGGCTCACGTAAGGCTCTTCGATATACGGACAGGTCTTTTTCCACTCTGCGGTATCGGCGACAAGCCTGTTTCCGACCGTCCAGTCCCAACTTCTGATATTGTGCATGGGCTTACTCTCCCTTGAAATGCGAGCCGGCGCGAGCCTATTGGCGCGAAGCCCTTCACTCAGGATCTCGGGCGGCTGTTCTGCCTCTGCCGACCGTTGCCGCCGATCGCTCTTGCCTGGAACGAAACAAAGCCTGCCGCAAGCGCGGTGGGAAAGCATGATCTGGCGAAAGGTTTCAAAATACAGCATATCCATGTTTCGGTCAACCGTAATTGGAGATTAAGGCCTTGTTAAATATGGGATTCCATGGTAAAGAAACGCCGAAAAGTCAAAACGATTCCTTGGCATGCCGGCCCAACGGCGGATCATCGAAAGGAGGAATTTGCTTTATGTCGCGGTATAAGCTGTATACACCGCTTGCACTGGCTCTTGCAGTCGGAATCCTTTTGCAGGCCGTTCTGATAGCCGCCGATCAAAGAAAAACTCCCCAGGATGCGGCGATCGCCTTCTCAAAGGCTTACTTTATGCTCGATCCATCGATGGCGGACTGGCTCTGCAAGGAGCAAAAGACCGTCAACGATGTCGAGACCGTCGACCGCTACCTCGATCGGGTCGCCAAGGAAGCCAAAGAGAAGGGATACGGCCGCGATTTTATGAAAAGCAGGCTCTATGATGTAAAAACCAAAATGCTCCGAAACGACGGTAAAACAGCCGAAATCCGGCTGACGGGAAAGAAACGGTTCGCAATGAATCCCCTGTATGCCGCAGTCGGACAAATATTCGGCTTGACCAAGGCGAGTCGCGTCGAAGAGGTTTTAAGCGTCGCCAAGGAGAACGGTCAATGGAAGGTTTGCGGAACCCCCTTTCAGCTTGCCGCTGAAATTTAAGCTCAGCCGCTGACCGCCCAAGCGCCCAGTTTGATCGAAAATAGAAACTAAGATCGATCTTATTCCTTTATTTCCAGTATTTCCCGCCTTGGCGGGATTGGACGTTCGATGTTCGATGTTGGACGTTCCTCTTTTTGTGTCGTAAGGAATCATTTCATGAAAGATGTCGTCATCGCCTCCGCCTGCCGGACTGCCATCGGCACGTTTGGGGGGAGCCTCAAAGAATCTCACGCGGCAATCATCGCCGCCGCAACGATGAAAGCTGCCGTTCAGAGAGCCGGTATCGATCCGGCGCTCATCGACGACGTCCGCTATGGATGCTGTCTGGAGCCTTCCGACAGCCTCAATGTCGCACGCGTGGCTGCGCTGCTGGCAGGAATTCCGGAACGGGTCACGGCGGTCACAGTCAACCGGGTATGCATTTCGGGGATGGAAGCGGTGATCTCCGGTATGGCCATGATCCGGGCATCGATGGCCGATATCATTCTCGCCGGCGGCGTCGAGCACATGTCCGGAGTCGCTTATATGGTCCCATCCGCCCGGTGGGGCTGCCGCCTGCAGGATCAGGTGTTTGTCGACCGCATGATGCAGTCGCTCCATTGCGGCTCACATCTCATTCCCCACCCGGAACAGGGGCCGGTCGATGCGGATTGCCCCCCGCTGAGCTTTTTCCGGGGAAAGCCTTACATCATGGGGCATACGGCAGAGTTTGTCGCACAACATCTGAGCATCAGCCGCGAAGAAATGGATCGGGTGGCGTTGAGGAGCAACAACAACGTCGAGAGAGCGACCCGGGAGGGAGCATTCAGGGACGAAATCGTAACGATCGAGATCCCCCGGAAAAAGGCCGAGCCACTGGTCTTCGATACCGACGAGCACTTCCGGCCGGGGTTGACTCTGGAAAAGCTGCAGAAACTCCCTCCGGCATTTGTCCCCGAAATCGGCAAGGTGACGGCCGGCAACTCGAGCGGTATCAACGACGGCTCCGCAGGTCTCGTCCTCATGTCGGCTGAAAAGGCGAAAGCACTCGGCATATCCCCCATAGCCCGCATCCTGGCCGTGGGAAGAGGCGGCTGCCATCCGTCTGTCATGGGCTTGAGTCCGGTACCTGCGGTGAGAAGCCTCCTTGAAACCGGCGGCCTTCGGATCTCCGATTTCGAATTGATCGAACTAAACGAGGCGTTTGCCGCCCAATATATCGGCTGCGAACGGGAACTCGGCCTCAATCGTGAGATTACAAACGTCAACGGGTCCGGCATCGGACTGGGTCATCCGATCGGAGCGACCGGAGCCAGAATCCTGGTGACTCTGATCCACGCCATGAAAAAGAGGCAAAAAACGGTCGGGCTGGCCGCGCTCTGCGGTGGAGGAGGGGTTTCGATGGCTTGTGCGGTGGAGATAATGTAGATCCGATATGCCGGTGAAATCGTTGAATTCATCCGTGATCAACTCCCGCCTCGGAATCATCCTAAAAAGCGGTAATAGACGCCGGAGAACACGGCCCAGCACAGAATCGCCGCTGTCACTATGGTGCACAAGCCGGCGATCGATTTATGGGTGATGGTCTCCCTGCCCTTTTCCTCGTATCCGAGGATAAATCCGAGCAGGATGCCGGCAAGAAATCCTCCGGCATGGCCCCAGTTGTTGATTCCGGGCACCAGCATGCCGAAAATAAATATTGCGGCCGCCCAAAGCCCGACCTGTTTGTAGATCGCCTGCCCGAAGGCGCCTCCCCGGCTCTTCCCGTAGTAAAGAACGGCACCGATCATGCCGCAAATGGAAGCCGATGCTCCGATCGTGAAAGGGACTCCGGCCAGATACGATACATGAAAACCGATCACGCCGCTGACCAGATAGACGATCAGCAGCCGATAGGTTCCAAAAATCTGAATCATCAGATACGCCAACTGCCGGAAGGCCACCATATTGAAGAAGATGTGCAGCAGGTTGCCATGGAGAAAGCCCGCCGAAACCAGCGTCCACCATCTTCCGAACCGGTCGATCGGGATGGTTCCGGTGGCGCCTAGGAACAGAAGACTTTGGTTGTTCGGGTTGAAAAAACCGAACGGATTGATCGAAACCCCCGGACTCCATTGGTTGAACAGGATGGAAACAACATAGAGTGCAATGTTGGTATAAATGATGATGCGGATGGGGGAGTCGGTCTGGCCGAGGGTCCGGGTCCACGGATTGTTCTTCCACCATGAACCCGGCCGTGCCGTGCCGCAGTAAGGGCACCTGGGCTCGTCGACGCTGATGAGCTTCCGGCAGTTCGGACACAGGATGGATCGGCGATTCGACTCAGGCATAGGCCATTTTAGATTTTAGAATTCAGATTTTAGATTTGGCTTCCCTAGGGGAGTAGCCTTTTTCAATGGAAATCGTACACCAGGTTTTCAGCTTTGAGCTTTCAGCTCCTTCTTTATTCCTTCATCAATTTCCTGAGCACATAGGGCATGATCCCGCCGTGCCGGAAGTAGTCGATTTCGATTTCCGTGTCCAGCCGGGCGATGACCTCGAAATCGATTTCGGCTCCGTCCTGTTTTCTGGCCTTCACGGGCAGCGTCGCCCTGGGAGTGATGCTTTCGAGGCCGCCGATTGTAAAGGTTTCGGTTCCATCGATTCCCAGCTTCTCCCAGTTGTCCTGGGGTTTGAGCATCAGCGGCAGGACCCCCATTCCGACAAGGTTGCTGCGGTGGATCCTTTCAAAAGATTTTACGATCACCGCTTTGGCTCCCAGAAGCTGGGTTCCCTTGGCCGCCCAGTCCCTTGAAGAGCCCGACCCGTATTCTTTTCCGCCCAATACCACAAGGGGGCGGCCTTCTTTCTTGTATTCCATGGCCGCATCATAGATAAAGATCTCTTTGCCTTCGGGAAACTTCTTGGTAAAGCTTCCTTCCCGGGGGGCGACCAGCCGGTTTTTGATCCGGATATTCCCGAAGCTCCCCCGCATCATCACCTCGTGGTTGCCCCGCCTGGCTCCATAGGAGTTGAACTGGGCCGGGGATACCCCTTTTTCCTTCAGATACTGTCCGGACGGGTATGCTTCGGCGATGGCACCTGCCGGTGAGATGTGATCGGTTGTGACGGAATCACCTAGAAAGGCCAGCACCTTCGCATTTTCGATGCGGACCGCACCGGGAAGCTCGGGCGAGAAGCCCTCGAAATAGGGGGGATTCTTGATGTAGGTCGACTGGGGATCCCATTGGAAGGTCGTGCTTTCAGCAACCTCCATGTTCTTCCAGTTGTCGTCGCCCTCCAGGATCCGCCCGTATTCCGTCTTGAAAAATCTGCCCTTGACATGCTTCCGCACCAGCGACTGGATTTCTTTGTCGCTCGGCCAGATCTCATCGAGATAGACCGGCTCCCCGTTCGGATCCAGGCCGACAGGCTCTGAAGTCAGGTCGATGTCGATTCTTCCGGCCAGTGCAAAGACCACGACCAGCATCGGAGAAGCCAGAAAATTCGATCTCACGCTCTGGTGGATCCGGGCTTCAAAGTTTCGATTTCCTGAAAGAACGGCTGCGACGTTCAGATCGTGCTCGGCAATCACGTGTTCGATCTCAGGATGCAGGGGCCCGCTGTTTCCGATGCAGGTGGTGCACCCGAAGCCGGCCAGATGAAATCCGAGGGCCGAAAGATAGGGTGTGAGCCCGGCGTCATCCAGATAGTCCATGACCACTCTGGATCCGGGAGCCAGGGAGGTTTTTACGCAGGGCGGCACCCGGAGTCCTTTCCGGACCGCCCTTTTTGCCACAAGTCCTGCCCCCAGCAGGACATAGGGGTTGGATGTATTGGTACAGGAGGTGATCGCGGCAATCACGATGCTGCCGTCTCCGATTTTCTCTTCGGTTCCGTTCAGATCGATCTCGTGGAGTGTGGGGCTGACCGGTACACATCTACGGGAGCGGGTGGTTTCGGTTCCCGACTCGGCAAAAAGGGTGGACATCTGTCTTACATCCGTATCCCTCTTGTATTCGCAGCCGAGAATCTCCGCGAATCGACTCTTGAGATCCGTCAGATCGATACGATCCTGGGGCCTTGCAGGGCCTGCCAGCGCAGGCTCGATCGATTTCAGATCCAGCTCGATGACCTCGCTGTATTCGGGAATCTCTTTCCCCGTGTAAAAAAGACCGACGCGCCGGGTGTAGGCTTCGGTAAGGTCTGCAGCCTCCTGCCGTTGGGTCAGCCGCAGGTATTGAAGGGTTTTTTCATCTACCGGAAAGAGACTCAAGGTCGCCCCTGCTTCCGGGGTCATGTTGGAGATGGTGGCCCTGTCCGGAATGGACAGGTTTTTCATGCCCGGTCCGAAGTACTCCACGAATTTGTCTACAACCCCTTTTTTCCTGAGCATCTCCGTAATCCGAAGCACAAGGTCGGTCGCCGTGACCCCGGCTTTCAACCGGCCGGTGAGCCGGATCCCGACGACCTCCGGAATCGTCATGTAGTAAGGCTGGCCGAGCATCACCGCTTCGGCCTCGATTCCCCCCACCCCCCATCCGAGGACGCCGATTCCGTTGATCATTGTGGTATGAGAATCCATACCGACGAGGGTGTCCGGAAACGCGACGGGAATTCCATCCTTTTCTTCACTTAAAACCGTCTGCCCCAGGTTTTCCAGATTCACCTGATGGCATATGCCTGCTTTCGGCGGAACCACCCTCAGATTCGTGAAACTCTTCTGCGCCCATTTGAGAAGCGCATATCTTTCTCCGTTTCTCTCGTATTCTTTGGCCGTGTTTTTATCGACGGCATTTTCCGTCCCGAAATAATCGACCTGCACCGAATGATCCACGATGAGATCCACCGGAACCAGCGGGTTGATCTTTCGCGGGTCTCCGCCTTGGGCTTTTACCGCATCCCGCATGGCAGCCAGATCGACCACTGAGGGCACTCCGGTCAGATCCTGAGTGAGCGCACGCGCGGGGTGAAAGGGGATCTCGACCGGCTCATCATAGGATTTTTTCCATCGGGCGATTTTTTTCAAATCCTCTTCGGTAACCACTCTCCCATCCAGTTTCCGCAGGAGGTTTTCTACCAGTATTCGAATAGAAAACGGAAGGCTCTTTACATCCGCAATCCCCTTTTCTTCCAAAAGCCGGATATCGTAGATCCGATAGGACTTTCCGTCGACTTCGATCTGGCGCTCAAATTCTTTCTTTTCCATGGCCCGGGCTCCTTCGAAAAATAAGACGGTTGTTGTCTTGCAATTGTTTCCCTGGTTCAGCGTTAAAAGGGTTCAATGATTTGGGAGTTTCGATCCTTTAGACTCCGTGATGGCTTTTTGATGTCCTTAAATATGTCAGCTCCGGAAACCTGCAAGCCAGTTTCCATCCTCTGATCCTTGAACCTTTGAACCCCTGAACGCTTACATTGCCTTGAAGAGCTTAAAAACGCTGGAGATCGTTAGAAAGGGCTCGAGTCGTTTGTCGATCCTTGAAATCTATAACATGAGGTTTTCCGAATGGCAAACCGGCTGAGCAAACGGCCGAAAAGGTTCTCACGCAAAGCCGCAAAGAACGCAAGGGGAAAAGAAATTCGGCAACGTGGGGATCTGGTGACGAACGCCCGGATCCCTTTTCCCGGCGGAGGCCTTTGCCTGCATCCAGAACTCCATACTTCCAAAGGCATCTTGCCCGGATCAGAAAAAACAGGTATGTCATCAGGATGTCCGCTTTGTGGGGGTCCCGATCTTCGACAATGGCGGAAAGATCACCGCCGCCATCAGAATTCGGGGACTTGTCCATCGGATTGCCCGGGAAGAGATTGGAAACGAACGTGTCGCGATACGGAAGAATACGGCGTCAGAGATTCCCCAGAGAATAAGATACCCTCATTCCGGAGTAGGATCGAAAAATGAACCTGATCATGTTCGACTTGGACGGCACCTTGATCAAATCGAGTTCCTTGGATACGCGGTGTCTTCTGGGTGCAATCGAGATGAGCATGGGTATTTTGAATGCCGAAAGCGACTGGACAAAGTATCGATATGTCACCGATGCCGGGATTGCGTCTGAAATCGTAAAGAGGCATCTGGGCCGGAAAGCCACCGAAGAGGATCTCGTCCTTATCCGCTCGAGGATGGCGGAGCTGCTCGAAGCGGAAGCTCGAATCAACCGTGACAAATTCGCCCCGGTACCCGGGGCTCTCGATCTGATCCACACCTTGAAGGTCGCCTCCGGCTGCGGGTTTGCCATCGCCACCGGCTGCTGGAGTGAATCCGCCCTGTTCAAGCTGTCCACCGCCGGATTCGATGTCGCGGGTCTGCCGATGGCATCCTCCGACGACTCTTATGACCGGGGAGAAATCATGGCGGCCGCCTGTGAACGCGCGAAAATCTTTTATGCGGTCGATGGGTTCAAGACGATTACCTATGTGGGTGACGGCTTGTGGGACCTTGAATCCTCGCAGAGAATGGGATACCGCTTCATCGGTATTTCCTCCGGCGACAATGGAGCGGCATTCCGACAAAAAGGCGCATCCTGTGTCCTTGAAGACTTCAGCGATAAAGCCGCATTCCTTGCTGCCATGGATGAAATCTGGTTGCAAGGTCGGTGATCGCGAAAACAGGTTCGAAAGGGCCGATGCCTCGGCCCTTTCGATTGACTGGATCAAACTCAACCTTCCGGCGGGAGGTAACCCGCATCGGTGATGACCTTCACCCAGCTCTTCGAACCGGCATAGGCTTTTACCGATTTGACAAGCGGGTGGTCCTTCTTTCCGAGATCGTATACCAGCCCGAGGGCGGCACCGGCACGCAGTCCTTCGACGGCAACGATCTGTACTTCCGCAATGTTTTCAAAATTCGACTTTGCACCGAATGCCACGGCGTATTTTCCCTTCGGCGACTTCATGTAATTGACGATGGCTTCGTCTTTTTGGAAGACCTGTGAGAACTTGGCACCCTTGAAAAAAGGATGCTTCTCTTTCAGAATCGTGAAAATCGCCTCGGTCTCTTCCCTGCCGATGACCTGAATTTCCTTATCCGCACCGCCGATCTCTTTCCAATTCCGGATTTTTCCCGTAACGACCCCTTCCAACTGTTGAATCGTCATCTTGGCGATGCCCGCTTCCGAGCCGGCGACAATGGAAACCGGAATCTGGCCGAGAATAATCTCATCCTTGTTCATCTTCTTCTCCTCTTCATTGAGCGGGCGCCCGGTGCGGCCGAAGACAAACGATTCGCAGGCTTTAATGCCGCCGGAATGTTTGATGGATTTCGGAGGAATCTCAAAAGAATAATCCCCCCCCTCCGGCAGCTTTCCATACGCTTCGAAAAAGAGCTCAACGATTCTGGTGGATGGGCCGGCTCCGGCGATCACCTGTTTTTCAGCCGCTTGAGAACCGGTTTGCGCAAGAAAACAAATCAGTAAAATCAGTCCTAAAATCATAAATTTCTTGATCATAAAACCTCCTCTTGAATACAGTAAAATTCTTGTTGGGCCCTCTATGGCCTTTTACGTCTACACCTTGAATCTTCCGACCATTCCTCTCAGTTGTTCGGCCAATTGGCCAAGGGTTTCCGCGCTCATGCTCACCTGCGCGCTGCTGTTTGCCATATTGCCTGCCGCATGATTGATTTCCGAAATCTCGCCTGCAATGTCGCCGGAAACCGTCGAGCACTGGGAAACATTCCCGTTGACCCCCTGGACCCCCTGGGCGGCCTGGGAGACGTTTGCCGCGATTTCCTTCGTTGTCACCGATTGTTCTTCGGCAGCCGCTGCAATCGTGGAAACGATGCTGTTGATTTCATCGATGGCGGGCGGCACCTGTCCCATATCCCCGATGGTATCGGATATCGAGTCCTGAATGGTCTCGATGCGTTCTCGAATCTCGCGGGTCGCTTCGGCGGTCTGCCGGGCCAGTTCCTTGATTTCGTTGGCGACAACGGCAAATCCTTTTCCCGCCTCTCCCGCTCGTGCGGCCTCGATGGTCGCGTTGAGTGACAGGAGATTCGTCTGTTCTGAAATATCCGTGATGGTCTCGGTGACCTTGTTGACCTCCCGGGCGGCCTTTTCAAGACTGCCGATACGCTCAGACGAGCTCTGTATCAGGGTGACCGCTTTTCCGGTGATCGTGCTCGCATGAGACGAATGCTGTGCGATCTCCTGGCTGGAAGCAGCCATCTGTTCTGACGAAGCCGCGACCATTCCGATGTTTGTAGAGGTTTGTTCCATGGTCGAGGCGATGGAGGTCATCATTTGATTCATCTGTTCGGCGGCCGAAGAGGCCGATTCGGTTTTTGCCGAAGTTTTTCCCGTCCCTGCGGTCATTTCCCCGGAAATGACCGCAAGGTCCGAGGAAGATGCTTTCAAGGTTTCGGTGTTGTTGGCGATTTCCCGGATCATCGCCTGTAGCTTTTCGATAAAGACATTGAACCAGCCGGCGAGTTCGCCGATTTCGTCTTTCGCGCGAACCGAAAGCCGCGCAGTCAAATCCCCCTCTCCTTCGGCAATGTCCCTGAGCCCGGCACCGATGAGCTTCAACGGGACGATCACCGATCGGTTCAAAAACAGCAGGAGCCCGGACACGATGATTACGAGCATGAGGGAAAAAAACCCAACCAGCCGCACGTTGAGTGATTTCAGCAGGGTTTGCGTCAGAGCCGCGCTTTGTCGGCCCAGGTTCCCGGCAACCGCTCTTTCCGCTTCCGTCACTTCTTTCTGCACCGCCGCGATGCGCTTTTCCTCCTCTCTGAACATCTCCTCGATCCGTCCCTTATGGGCGAACAGCTCGACTTTCACATAGCCGTAAGCCGTCGAGCCCTCTTTGACAATGTGAAGCGGATCCTTCGGCACTTCTCCGATCTGGATGCTATCCTTGGAATCCTTTTGGGTATAGATCTGAACACGGGCCAGATCCGGGTTTTCTGAAAGCCGCTGTGCGGCAAACTTCTCGACCGATTCGAAATCGAAGGACTCAACCAGCGGCAACGAGGCCTCGACCAGCGCACCGGCAAGATTGCCGATCTGCCGCGTGAAGGATTCGGTTAAATTTGCACGACTCGCTTCGAGCTGGATCGCAAGCGTTTTGTCGACTCCCTTTTTCATCTCTCCAAGCTGTGTTTCAAAGAGGGGTATTACTTTTTGGCTGAAGAGCCGATCCACCTGGTTTCGCAGCATTGCGTTGATGAAAAAAATCGAGCCCGCAAAGATTACGATCAAGGGAACAACAACCCGTATAAGTATTTTCAGGTTCAGACTGTTTTTACGCTTTATCATCGTGACCGCCTTCCTCAAGCCTTCGGCTCCGCAGAAAAATTCCCCGATCGGATGCCTGGTGCCTCAGTTCCATTTGTAGCTTTTCGGGTCGATATTTCCCTTCTTCATCAGTTCGAAGGAAAACTGGATATTTTTGACATCGAAGGGGAGCATTTCCTTCGCACCGAACGCTTCCCGGCATGCGATGGCCGCAGTGAGAACTTTCCGACTTGTTTCCGCAGGAACCGACCTGGAGGCGGTCAGCACGTGATCCGGATTTTTTATTTCAGATAGTCCCGGAATCGCGTAAGCCTCAAGATCGGAGTACTTAAGCTTATTGTCCTCCCACCACCAGTTTTTTACGACACCCGCTTTTGCCTTCCCCGACTTTACCGCGCCGGCGGTGGCCCCATGGTTTGGCGTAGGAATCGAGGCTTTTCCTCCAGTGGCGGCTTTGGCCGTCGATTCCCCCGAGCTTGCCCCGGCGGCATAGGCCACTTGCCTGGGATGATCCTTCAGAATCGCTGCCGGATCCTGCCCCTTCGGATAAATGAGAATGCCCGAATAAAACTCTCTGCCGTCGACCGCCTGAACGAGGGGAACGCCCTCGCCCTTCGCATGGAGAATCGTCTGGACAAAAGATCCGACAAATACAAGAGCCGGTTTCTGCGCCGCGAAGGCATCCAGGATCTCCGGATAGCTTTTGGCGATTCGGGGCTGAACCTGAATACCCGATCTTTCAGACAGGGCATTTGTGATCACCTGCGCCCGGTCCGGCTTTGTTTTCCATTCGGGTGGAAACCAGCAGATGAATCCATCGTCCGCCATGGCAGGAGAGGCCCACAGCCACAACAGCAGGGTCAGAATCAGCAAAAACATGTTTTTCTTCATACCTTCACCTCTCGTCATTTTTTAAACAGCAGGATGAGTTCTTCCGTTTCAAATAGGGTTTTTGAATTTTTTTACTGGATAGATCGGAACGATCGGGATTTTAGAAGGCCCAGCTACCAAACCGTCGACCGTTGCGGCTGAGATGAGCAATTTCCGGGCCATCCGGATTTCAATGATTCGAAACTGTACTAAAGTTATTTGATCACGGGAGGTTAGACAGCCATGCAGGAATCTCTTCGACCTTGCTGCAGTATCGATCGAAAACGCCGTTCCGGGCGGAGGTGCTTTGGATGCATGCCATTTTGGAATGATGGATGAAGAACGGCTTTTCGTTTTGTCAATCGGATATCGGCATAAGTTTTGCTTGTGTCTACGGAAATACCCGGAGGATGAAATCATGGGGTTTGCTATTCATTCTTTAATGAAGGCCTGAAATGAGAAAAAATTCGAAAAGCGCTAAAAGGGTACTGACTGTGGATGACAGCCGGTCGGTGCGGACCGTCCTCCGTCAGGCCCTCGAGGAAGGCGGCTACTCGGTCGTTGAAGCGAAAAACGGTCGAGAGGCTATGGATGCGATCCGATCCTTTACCCCGGACCTCATTACCATGGATGTCCAAATGCCGGAGATGGACGGCTTTGAAGCCACGGCGCTGATCCGGAAGCAGGCCGCAAGTCCGGAGCTGCCGATTGTCTTCGTAACCGCCAAAGATACACTGGAGGATCGGGAAAGAGGGTTTGCGTTGGGTGCAATAGAATTCATCTCTAAAAAGATCGCAAATCCCGTCAAAGAAGTCCGCCTGGCTGTCGACCGCATTCTCAGGCGCGAAGCACCCCTGGAGCGGTTCACGATTTTGGTGGCGGAGAAAGAAGGGATGACCAGAAGGCTCCTCGTCAACGCCCTGAAACAAGAAGGGGGGCGCATCCTGGAAACCGATTGCGGGCAGGAGGCCTTTACGCTTTTAAGCACCCACCGAAACAGTATCGATCTCGTCATCACCGATCGCAATTTTCCGGATATGTCCGGTGAAGGCATATGCAAAATCATCCGGCAAAAACTGGGGCTCCGCCATATTCCCATCATTTTCCTCTGTTCTGCCGGCGAAAAGAAAACGGTTCTGGAAATGTTTCGAGCCGGCGCCACCGACTATATCCTGAAGCCTTTCGTAAAAGAGGAAGTCATGGCCAGAATCATCAGCCATCTTGAAATGAGTGAGCTGGTCAAAGGCCTGAGCACATCGGTACTCGAACAGGAAAAGCTTCATAAGCTTCGTGATGAATTCATGGCCATTTCATCCCATGACCTGAAATCCCCGCTGAGCAGCATCATGGGCTATGCCAGTCTTCTAGAAAGCGAATGCCCTTTGAGCGAGGAACACCGCAGTTGGTTGGAGGCAATTCTGAAATCGTCCCAGCTCATGCTTGACATCGTAAACGATTATGTCGAGCTTGGTAAGAATGCAAGCCTGCAGGACGGTATTTCGCTTGAACCCGTGGCCCTGATCCCGGTCATTAAAGTAGCGGTGACCACCAATCTGCAAACCGCACGGAGCAAAGGGGTTTCTCTTGCCCTGGCATCAGAAACGATCATAGACCCTCAGATCGAGGGGAATCCGAATCAGATCTTGAGAATCCTCAACAATCTCCTCTCAAACGCCATCAAGTTCACAGATGGAGGCGGCAGCGTGAACATAGAAGTCCGGGTATCGGAGGAGGAGGTGCACCTTTTTATCAGAGACACCGGAATCGGCATTCCTCAGAATATACTTTCCTCCCTTTTCGACCGGTTCACGAAGGTTTCAAGGCGCGGTACCGCCGGTGAACCGGGCACCGGCCTTGGCATGTCGATCACAAAACAACTGGTCGACCGCCACGGCGGCACCATCGAGGTGGAGAGTGCCGTCGGAAAAGGGAGCTGCTTCCACTTGTGCTTCCCGCTCCTTTGAAGAGGAAGTCATCGCATAAAGGCCCGGCCGCTGGCTGGCTGGCGGCGGCCGATTCGATTGAGACTGAAAACTGAATACTGCTGAACACTGAACGCTGAACACTATATTGAAGTTTCCATGAGGCTTACATCCCGGGAAGTCGAGGTCCGGAGGGATACTCCTTGACTCTTCCCGAAAAAGACGGTATCTACTAGCATATTGGATAAAAGGAATTCAATGAGGCATTCACCGGGTTGGTAAGATAAGTTTGTTTCGTCTTTTCAGATAGTTTTCGAGTCTAAGAATGATGAAGCTCGGCACGCCGGCTGCAGCCGGAGCCGAAAAGCGATTTCCAAAGGATCGGTATTGGCAGTCTACTCACTCTTGTCGCCTTGAAAAGGAGGAATGGAAATGGAAGCCGAGAAAAAAATCGAGAAAACCATTGAACAACTTTTTGCCGAGAAAGACCCAGTTGCCAACAACACCATCAAAAACTATCTCATAGGGGCGATGGGAGTCGGTCTGATCCCTTTCCCGATCGTCGATTTTGTCGCTATAGCGGGTATTCAGCTCGGAATGCTGAAGAAACTGTCGGACATCTACGAAGTAGAATTTTCAAAAGACATGGGGAAGAGCATCATCGGTTCCCTGGTCGGTTCCGCCACCCCCTTTCTGATCCTGCAACCCGCCGCCAGTCTCATCAAGGTTATTCCCATCGTGGGCTGGTCGATCGGAATGGCGACGATGCCCATTGTTGCGGGAGCAAGCACCTATGCGTTGGGCAAGGTATTCAAGAAACACTTCGAAACGGGCGGTACCTTGTTCAATCTCGATCCGGAACGAATGAAAAAATACTATGAAGAGAAGTACACAGAAGGCAAGAAAATGGCAGGCGAGTTGAAGAAGGAAGCGGCCGCGAAAAAGATCTGAGAAAGAGAAAACGTCGTCGGCCGCAATTATTTAAGGCTCGCCTTATGATTTTTCACCCTTGGCGGTGCCTTGCACGACTATCAAGGTAATATCATCGCTTTGTGGAGCATTTCCGGTGTAACTGCCTAAGCTCGTTCTGATACGCTCAAGGAGTTCGGAGGCTGAGGTGGCAGGCCGTTCCAGAAGGGACCGGAGTCGCTGCTTCGTGAATAATTCTCCACTTGGTGAGAGGGCTTCCGTAACGCCATCGGTATATCCGATCAATGTGTCGCCCGGTTCGAGCTGAACCTGCTCGATCTTAAACTTGGCGTCGGCTATGATTCCCAAAGCCGGCCCGGTTGGTTCAAGATTCGCCTTGATACCGTTCGGGCTGACGATAATCGGTGGTTCGTGACCGGCATTGATGTAGGAGAGCAAGCCGGTTTCCGGGTCCAGTACGCCAAAGAACAGTGTTGCAAACATGCTCAGACTTCTGTGATTTATTTCGATGTAGTCGTTGGTGAGCGCAACGGCAACAAGAGCGTTAATCGGGTCGATGGCCTCTTTCTCCCGCTGTGGCCGAATCTCATCGACTCCATACTGTTTGTCGAGAATGTAGGCATTACATAAGTGGGTCTGTCCGGAAAAAACGCGAATTAAGCTGCGGATAAGCGCCATAAACAGGGCGGAACCGACACCTTTGTCGCAAACATCTGCAATCACCAACCCTACGGCTTTTCCATTGGATAAAAGAAAGGAATCATAGAAGTCGCCCGCAACTTGACTTGCGGCCTGGAAGTAGGTCGCGATCTCCCATCCGGGTAGTTCAGGTAAAAGATCGGGAAAAAAGCTGCTTTGAATCCGTCGTCCTATTTCGAGCTCCGCTTCCATGCTTTTCGCATAGAGCCGTTCGATGTCGCGCAGACGCTTTTTTTCCAAACAGGCCGAAACGCGCGCATTCAAGAGCACCGGATCGAAAGGCTTCGGCAGGTAGTCTTCCGCACCCATTTCAATGCATCGCACCACGCTTTCCAGCTCATCCAGAGCCGAAATCATAATGACAGGAATGTCGCGCCACATGCTGTGGGCTTTCAATCGTGCCAGTACGTCGTAACCATTCATCTCCGGCATCATCACATCGAGCAGCACCAAATCGACCGGCTTGGTTTTGATCAGATCAATAGCCAATCGTCCATTTTCTGCAGTGAACACGTCATAGCCGTCCTGATTGAGTCGTCTGGAAAGCATATCGCGATTGGTTTCATTGTCGTCCACAACGAGCAGGCGAGCCGTCGGTCGTTGAACAGAGGGGGGGGTGCTATCGGCGGTGTGGCGATTTCCGAGTTTCGTATCTCGAATGAAGTCTGAGAAATCAGATTTCTTTGAATCCGGCCGCGACGATGCAGAATGGAACCATGCAGAGCTTTGGAGATCGTTAATCAATTGCAGGAGCTGTTTGCCCGCCATGTGAATCTTGTTCAGGTCGGCAGTAAAATCTGCCAGATCCCGGTTTTCAGCTTCTTCCAGCAACATCTCGCTATAACCGATGATGTGGTTCAACGGCGTGCGCAGCTTATGGCGAATGTCGGCAAAGGAGGCGGACGTGTTCTGCCGGGCCGCTGAATCTCGCCCCTGATAATCCCCGCTCCTTTTGGAAAAGCCATCCCTGACGGGTTTTTCATCGATCATGACCTCTCCTGTCAAGGGCAGCTTCGATCTTTTTCAACAGCCGATTGAATTCAATGGGTTTTGTATCATAGTCGTCACATCCTGCCTCTATTGCTTTGTCTCGATCGCCGGCCATTGCATGGGCCGTCAGAGCGATAATCGGTATTGATCGAGTTTCTGGTAATGCTTTAAGCTGCCGGGTTGCCTCCCATCCGTCTAATACAGGCAAACTCATATCCATTAAAATCAAATCCGGTTTCTCCGATAGAGCCTCCGCAACTCCCTGTTGGCCATCCGCTGCGATGACGACATGGTAGCCCCGGCGCCCCAAGCGCCGTGACAGCATATCCCAGTTCATCTCGTTATCCTCCACCAACAGAATTTTGGCCATCTGGAACCTCCTTTTTATCAGGATATTTTGGCCGTATATGGTTTGTTACCATATGATGAACCATACCTAACAATTCCTCTTGGGGAAGTGCATTTTTATAAACGATCTTTTCCACGGCTCCATCGAGCCGCCGGAGGTCCTCCAGGGTCAGCTCCTTGGCGGTGACGACGATGATTGGAATCGACTGCCATTCCTTCCGTTTGCGAACCTCTTCCAGAAATTGAAATCCGTCCATCTCCGGCATCATAAGGTCCAGTAGAATCATCTCCGGCGAGACCTGTTCGATACACTTCAGGGCTACCTGCCCATTCTCAACAGTCTTTACGATCCAACCTTCCTTTTCTAACCTGCGTTTCAGCATCTCCCGCATCTCGGCATTATCCTCAACGACGAGAATCTGGCATGGCGGATGGGGACAGCTGTATTTCCGCAGCATGAAGGCTAGGCGCTGCCAATCGATGGGCTTGGTCATGTAATCGGTCACACCCATGGCATAGCCCATCTGTTTTTCGTCCAGGATGGTCAACATGATAACGGGGATGTCGGCCAGATCAGAATCCGCTTTGAGAGACGCCAGCACGGCCCAACCATCCATCCTCGGCATCAATGCGTCCAAGGTGATAATGTCAGGCCGCACGGTCCTGGCAACCTGCAGCCCCTGTTTACCGTCCGTGGCGGATACGATGGTTAAACCTTCCTTGTTGAGGAAGCGTTTCATCAGGTCGTGAATCGTAGGATCGTCATCGATGACGAGGACGGTGCCCCCTGTGCGCAGCGCCGGCCCGGAGGCGATGGGTAATTTCTCTGGGCCGGCTGTTGGCATAACTCCTTTTGAATCGACAGTGGCAGGCAGGAGTATGGTAAACGTGGAACCTCGCCCGAATGCGCTTTCCACCTTGATATCGCCCCCCATCATATGGCAGAATTTCTGGCTGATGGTCAGCCCGAGTCCTGTGCCGCCATATTTGCTTGCAATTGACGCGTCGGCTTGTGTAAAGGCTTTAAAAAGGTTCTCCAACTGCTCTGGGGACATGCCAATGCCGGTGTCGCACACCTTGAAGAATACCCAGGCCGAACCATTCACGGCTTCTCGAGAGACTTCCAGCATGATGGAGCCGTTCGTCGTGAACTTGCAGGCATTGCTAAGCAGATTGAAAAGGGATTGACGGACCTTCGTACGATCGGCCCGCATGGCACCGATATCATCCGGGCAGTGAACTGCAAATGTGTTTTCGTTTTTTTCTACCAGCGGCTGGATGATGTTGACCACGTCCCGGATCATGCCGGCGATATCGATGGTTTCCAGGAAGAGGTCTACCTTTCCGGCTTCGATTTTCGATAAATCAAGGATGTCGTTGATCAGTCCGAGCAAGTGTTTACCTGCTCCACGGATTTTCTGTAAATCCGGTATGAAGTCCTCTTGGTTCAGGTCTTCGGCTTCCTCTTCCAACATTTCACTGTACCCGATAATGGCATTCAGTGGTGTGCGCAACTCGTGGCTCATCTTGGCAAGGAACAGACTTTTTTCTCGGTTGGCAGCCTCGGCTTCATCTTTGGCTTTCTGGAGTTGTTGATTTTTATCGAGCAGCTCGTGTGAGGCCAAATCCAACGACCGTTCGATCAGAACACGGTCGTCATCCGCTTGCTGATAGGCATCATTGACTGCATGGATGAAACGCATCCAATTTTCCGGGACGGAATTCACGGGTCCAATATAACGCTTCAGTTGCCGCAGAAGTAATTTATGCAATTCTATCTCTCTGCAAATGTTGTGATGGTCATCGTCTGGTTGTGCAGTTCGCAATTTGCCCGGGGTGCGGATGGGCAAATCTCCCCATACGAATAGAACCCTGTCAAGACAGTGTCAGCGCCCAGGACCTCTTGGACACCTTCGACTTCCTCTTCGACTCTCTGCTTTAAAATAAATTTCCGACCCACGCAGCTGATCAGGATGGCTAACTCCGGTGATCTTGAACCGATTGCTTCATAACTGGTTTGAGCGGCTCCGATCGCGCCGTCGACGAGGTGATCGAAGTTGGCTTTCATCAAACGAACATGAGCGCCTTCTGGGACATCCCCGGCAAAGGTCATGCTTTGATCCGCTTCATCAACAGCCAAGATGGTTCGCACCACCCCGGAGTCACTTTCGGCGGTACGCATGTTCAGCGGAAAAAGCAGTCCGCTTGCCGGCAACTCTTTGGCGTGCTCTCCCAAATACCTTTTATATAGTTCCAGAGCGGACTGGCCGTCTAATTCATACAATACATTGCCTTTCGATCGGGTAACCAGGCGCTCGGGACCGAAAGGGTCCCAGCCTCCCAACG
>QZKK01000243.1 GCA_003599475.1 Desulfobacteraceae bacterium | reverse complement strand
CTCTCGGCTGGTGATCAATGTCAGTGACATCGTCATCCTCCTTCTGATGACCTTCCGCTCCGGCGGAATGGGGAATTGAGACACTCTGACGGTGGCCTGCCCAGGGCCAGTGTTCTTCATTTTGATGACCTTCCGCTCCGGCGGAATGGGGAATTGAGACCCCCTGCTCCGCTTTCAAATCCTCGGCCAAAACTATCGCGATGACCTTCCGCTCCGGCGGAATGGGGAATTGAGACAAACACGCCATATTCAAGAATCGGACCAGTCTCTCAAGGATGACCTTCCGCTCCGGCGGAATGGGGAATTGAAACAGCCTTGTTAACGGAGGACCCGCACTATATCGAGAGGGGTTCATAGAAAGACCATAATGTCGCTAAGGGATTCAGAAAATTCAAGCATACTGTTTTAACTATCTGGAACTCAGGAACTCACGAAAGAGCCAAGAAGGGTGTAACAATAGAAACCCCTCCCTGATTTCCTGAGTTCCAAATCTATGTTGTCTTTGCTCTTTTCGGCTGACGGTATTTTGGGATATTCCGGGTCCCTGAGATGTGTCTCGATCCTATTGACGATGTAGCGCGATCCTGTCATACCTCGAAAAGGCACGAGTCGATCCGGGTTCTTGATAGAGAATGGCATACCTGCAGGGACTGAGCAGGTGACGAGCTTTGCGGTAATGCGACGAAGATCCTTTGCTGGAAAATCTCTTGACTGTTCTTGAGGGGTTTCCGATATGGCGAATGAAGGATCTATCTTTCAGAAACTTACGACTAAATCGGCATTGCTCGATGCCTGGCGCATCGTCCAGAAGAAGAGGAGTGCCGGCGGCATCGACAATGTGAGCGTGCAGTTTTATGAAAAGGACTTCAACCGGAACATCGAGCGGCTTCTGGAAGATCTTCAAAACAGCCGGTACGTGCCGGAGCCCTATCAGCGGATCGACATCCCCAAGGATAACAAGCCCGGTGAATACCGGCCCCTTTCCCTTCCCACGATCAACGACAAGATCGTCCAGCAGGCTTTAAAGTACCTGCTGAATCCGATCTTCGAGGCTGTTTTTCTCGATGTGAGCTACGCCTACCGGCAGGGTAAGGGGGCGGTTAAATCCATCAATAGGATCTCGCACTTTATCGCAGCGGAGAAGATGACCTGGGCCGCCTGCGCCGACATCGACCGGTGCTTTGACGCCATGGATCATGAGGTCCTGCTTGCAGAGCTCCACAAGCGGGTCAACGAACCGGAGATCACCCGCCTGGTCCGGATGTGGCTTAAAATCGGCGTAGTCAACCCGAAAGGATCTTACGAGGAAACACCCTTCGGGGTTGCCCAGGGCGGGATCATTTCGCCCTTGCTCAGCAACATCTACCTTCATCCCTTGGACGCCTATCTCGCCGAAAAGAAATGCTGCTATATCCGTTATGCGGATAACTTCACCCTGATGGCCGCATCACGGGAGGAGGTCCAGAAAGATTTCGAGTCGGCCCGGTACTTCCTCAATGAGGTCTTGAAGCTGCAGCTCAACAGGCAGCCGTTTTATTTTCATGAAGTCCTCCGCGGCTTTGTTTTCATGGGGATCTACTTCAAGGGAAACCGCAGGATGATCGACCGCTCCCGGCTCCAGCGGATGGAGTCCCGGATCAGGTTCTTGGTGCGAAAAAACCTAGAGCAAAACCCCGGGAAGTTTTTTAAGAGGCTCGATGAAAAGGTGGAAGGGTTTGAAAACTACTATGGAAAGCTGATGGATCCCCGGGGAGTAGGCAGCCGCCTGAACCTTTTCCTTCGCCAGACCATTATCGACTCCCTGCTGTATCAGTGCCGAAAGAAAAACAAAAAACCCAATAAAACCGAGATCAAATCGCTGCTTGCCCCAATCCGGCTGTTTGGTCAGGAGGATTCAAATTTTCGGGAGAACTGGATCATCAGCGTAGCCGACCAGGTGGCCGAGCGGTATCAGCCGGAACAGCCCGCAAAGCCCGAACGTTCACCGCCCTTCGTTCCTCCGCTCACTTCCCATGGCCCGCCGGTTGTGCCCGCTGCCGAGGACGCCGTGAAAAAGGCCGATGCAGCGGTCGGCAGGCAGAAGGCCAGGTATCGAAAGCTGGAGGCCGTCAGCCGTGAGGTGGTCGTCAAGAGCCCGGGGACTTTCATCGGAAAAAACAGCCGGTGTCTCGTGGTCAAAAAAAGCGGTGTAAAGATCTTGGAGTTTCCCCTGGAGAAGCTTGAAACCGTCCATGTCACCGCGAAAGGGGTGTCCATATCCTCGGATATCATATGGCACTGCGGCAGGAACTCGATTCCCATCTTTTTCAGTGACGGAATCGGCATCCCGGAGTGTGTGCTGCAAAATCTTGTTACCGGAGATGCGACCCTGGGCCTTCTCCAGCTTCAGGCCCTCCAAGACGGCCATTGCGCCCTCGAGCTTGCCCGATGTTTCATCGTCGGAAAGGTCCGAAACCAGGTCAACCTGTTGAAATTTTACGGCCGGCACCGCTCTGGGACTTCTCTATTCGGGTCATCCCTGAAAGAGGAAATCGCAGCCATGGAAGCAGTCATCGACAAGGTTGAAAAAATCACACTGGATTCGGACGGCTTGGAAAGAGTGAGAAGCCGGTTGATGGGGCATGAGGCAGAGGCTGCTAAAATTTACTGGAAACTCATCAAGATCCTTCTGGCGGAAGATGTTCCGGACTTTCCGGGAAGAGAGCGCAAAGGGGCTCGGGATCTCGTAAACAGCCTGCTGAATTACGGCTACGGATTTTTGTACAGACAGGTGTGGAGGGAGGTCGTGCTGGCGGGGCTCAACACCAAGATCAGCTTTTTACATTCGCCTCAAGGCGAAAAACCGGTCCTGGTGTTCGACCTTGTGGAAGAATTCCGGCCTCAGGCCGTGGATCGGGTGGTCTTCAGCATGCTGACAAAACGGGAAAAAGTCTCTCTCGAAAAAAAGACCGGCATGCTGAACGAGGACACCCGGCATAAGCTTCTCGAAGCTCTCCTGGAGCGGCAGGGCACAGCGGTTCCGTTCCGGGGACAGAAGATGCTTTTGAAAAACGTCATCAAGGAGCAGGTGCGGGGTCTCTGCCGGCATTTGAAGGGGGAGGAAGATTTCCGAAATTTCATCGGATATTATTAAAAAGGATGTGAATCCGGAAATAGGGAGATCGAGGAATGAATTTGGAACTCAGGAAATCAGGAAGGGATACACGTTATCAGCGCTCTCTTTTTTTCATGAGCTCCTTCTGATTTCCAGATTCTTCCCATTAACCAGCGATGACTACAAGTTGGGAAACCGATGCGACGCGACCGTTACGTGATTGCATACGACATTTCAAGCAACCGGAGGAGAAACCGTCTGGCCAAGCTTCTCAAGGGGTGGGGCCAGCGGGTGAACCTTTCGGTTTTTGAATGTGAAATCGAGAAAGGAAAGTTTTCCGAGCTGCGGGAGGAAGTGCTTAAAATCATCAAAAAAAACAAAGATATCGTCATTTATTATCCCTTGTGTCTGAACTGCCTAGCCGAGGTCCAAAGCGACGGGGCGGCACCCGAGCGGAACCTGAACCAGGCGGTGATCAGCGTGTGAGGGCAGGAAATCTGGAAACCAGGAGAAAGGGGTGAATTTGGAAATCAGGAAATCATGAGGAAAAGACCGGGAGCTCAATGATTCATTCCTGAGTTCCTGAGTTCCAAATTGGTTTTCGCGATGCTCTCGGACCCTGAATCGCATTTTAGCATTTTACCGAACTGTTAACGAAGAAAGGAGACGCTTATGGCTCCAGCCGATCAACGCCCGATCTGGCTGACCAGCCTGGGGCAGACGGTTTACGAGAACCTCAATCCATTTTGGCTGTACTGTGAAACAGCCGGTGCAACCCCATCATGCACGGTCTTATTCTATGAACGGGAACAGAAGGCTCAAAAGGAGCGGGTCGTCAAAGGATTGGCAACCATTGCCGGAAAGTTCGCCGCAAAGAGGATGGAGATCGAATGCATCGATTTCGATGACGAGGACGTGAGTGGATTTGTGGAGATAACCCAAGGGGTATTTAAAAAAGCCAAAGGAGACAAGCTCTCCGTGATCGTGGATATCTCACCGACTACGTATAGCTTCGTTCCGGTCAACCTTGTAAGAATGGCAGGCGATTTTTCAGGCGCTGTCGCTTCGGTGGTATATCTCCAGTACGGGGAGCACAGGTTCCGCCAAAGACCGTACGCCTTGGTACCCAGGCTTTGCATCACGGCGCACGATCTTTTGAAGGGGCTTAGATGACGGAAAACAGAAGAGCGAGGGGTTAGAGCGATCAAAATCTGGAAATCAGGAACTCACGAAGGAACCGGAAAGGATGTCGGCAAAATGAGTTCTTTCCTGATTTCCTGAGTTCCAAATTCGTTTTCGCGGAATAGGAAAATCCTTTATGAGAAAAGATGAGTTGACGATTAAAAAGCGGGAGCTCATGATATTTTTCAACGCACTGGCACAGGCAGGCTATGATCGAAACATCCAGTTCTCCCTGCCCCTTCTGGGAAATGTGATCCTATTCAAGGCGGCCATGGATGGGGGGAAGCTGCATATCGGGGATGTTATCGAAAAGGAGGTCTATCGGAAAATCCTGGATGCCATGGACCGGAAATCGAAAGGAGCTGCGCTGAGGGAGATTCCAACCTATGACCATTTCGCCGGTACGCTTTACCAGGCGGGTATTCTCCTGCCGGAAGGTCTCGCTCAACTGGAGGACCTCATCGGCCGGATCAAAGCCCAGAATATCGTTCGCGGAGGCGACGTCTATTACGTCGCTCTGGATACGAACCTGCTGCGGGACCGATTTTTCAGCACCTATCTGAAAAACCTCGGCCGGCATCCGAACCTGGACTACATCCTGTGTGAAACGGTCCGCGATGAGCTGAAGAACCGGAAAGAGAAGCTCGGACGGAAATCTTTGAGCGCGCTTCATCCGCTCCGATTCGACCTTCTGGAGGCGTGCTTTTTAAATCAGAACTGCCTTGAGGACCGGTCCCGGTATATCGGGTTTCTGGAATACAACCGTATGCGGGCGGCCACTTCCTGCGAGGAGCTCGAAGCTTCTTCCACCCGGTCCGGCGCTAAAAACGACAGGATCATCCTGGAATCCTACGGATGTTTCGTGGATGTGGGCCGGAAAATCGTGTTTATCTCCCGGGACAACGAAGCGGTTCGCATGATGGCGGGAGAAGACAATGTCATCCCTCTTCTGCTCGAGCACGCTGCCGATATCGGGCGGGATTTCGATGCCGGATGGGAGGCATTCTTCGAATGGGTCTACCTTCTGGGGGTGTTGTTCGGAAAGCTCGATGTCGGTGTGTCCGGAGTGGATGTGGCGGGCATTTACGGCACCTGGAGGGGAAAGGATGTAATGGAATGGGAGGGAGATCAGCTTCTTCTCCAGGTATACCCTCCCCGCTCCGGAGACCGGGAAGAGATGAAGGATTATACGCAGATTGTGGAAAGCCTGAAGCGGAATCTTGGAATTCTGGCGGAGCTGGACCGGGAAGGCCTCCTTCCTTACACCAACCCTTATCAAATGTAAAACCGCGCATGATTTTAGATGGTTGCAACAATTTCAGGCAGGCTGTGCGATCTTCAAAAAATGCTTCGATGACGGAAAGTCATTCTTTATCAAACGAATACGGGATATTAACCGAATTCGGCCGTTTTCCGGGAACCGCCGGGCTATGCTAAAACTTCTGAAGATCAACGTTTTTCGCCTTTCAAAAACCCGATCTTCAGAAATCTCCTTTTCAAGGCATTTTCGCCTGCCCTCGATGATTCTGCAAATTGGCAATGAATACAATGGATTCGTTTATATTAGCCGGTTGACGTAAAAAACGGTCTTTCGGCCGATTTTTGAAGATCCCCAAAATCTGTGAAAGCCGATACCGATCTTCAAAAAGGATTTTTTGGCTTGAATTAGTAAAATCAGGATGATACAGGGATGAAAAGTCGAAAAACCTCGCCGCTGAGGTTATGGAAACCGCCGATCTTCAGAAATCATGTACGGATTTGCAACTTTGCGAGTCCGTTAAAGATTTTCAGGGATGTGGATCTTCAGAAATCGGTCATAAAACAGAATTTCGAATGATAACGATTGCTTGACCTTCCGGGTTACCGGAGTGGGGAATTGAGACAGTGAACTTTCCGAATCCATTCGACAAAACGGGTATCCATCCTTGACCTTCCGGGTTACCGGAGTGGGGAATTGAGACTCTTCATTTTTCTTTCACAGACAAACCCCTAAAGTTTAGCTTGACCTTCCGGGTTACCGGAGTGGGGAATTGAGACCTTTTTTCATTTTATTCTCCTTTTACTTGGTAGGTTGTTACTTGACCTTCCGGGTTACCGGAGTGGGGAATTGAGACGAATTGGACAAGATCTCCATCCTTAAAACCCAAGCCCGTTCTTGACCTTCCGGGTTACCGGAGTGGGGAATTGAGACATTCCTCTTAGCCTCCTGAATCCTCTGCCAAAAGGACCTTGACCTTCCGGGTTACCGGAGTGGGGAATTGAGACACTGCCGAAACCGCTAAAATCTTAACCTTCATTTCTCCTCCCTTGACCTTCCGGGTTACCGGAGTGGGGAATTGAGACTTTGGAAAGGGTTGTCAAGGACTTCCGCTTCCAGTTTGTTCCTTGACCTTCCGGGTTACCGGAGTGGGGAATTGAGACAAGTCATGCTTTTGGGCCAGGTATTTGAAAAGCTTGGCCCGACTTGACCTTCCGGGTTACCGGAGTGGGGAATTGAGACCCGAATACAAACCGGAGACTCCATATTTATTTCTCCGCCACCTTGACCTTCCGGGTTACCGGAGTGGGGAATTGAGACAAATTGGTCTCGGACGATTCCGATGATCTTTTGCCGCGCTCTTGACCTTCCGGGTTACCGGAGTGGGGAATTGAGACCATCGAAGGGGGGGCGAGAAAGGGAGGAAGATCCGGCAGAGGTACGACTTAAGGGGAGATTGCGAGATGCAGAAGCCAAAAACTGCCCGACTTTCCGAAAAACTCAAACCGATACAAGAAAGGTGGATAGAGTCGGATCGGCAAGCTCAGGATACTATCCATTACCGGAGGTGGAGGGTGGCGGGACAAATCAGGATGTGCGAATTTCTGAATATTGGAAAGGGGAGGACTTTCGGGCTGGGTAAATATGAAAGCGTTTTGATGCATTGAAAAATTCGGTCGGCTGAAAGGCTGGAAAAAAGCTTTCAGGCTTTCTTTCCGGGGCCTGGATCGTATATGTTCGATTACGGAGCTTTATTTGGAACGATCCATACGCTATAATCCTGAATCAGACTCACGATAGGCATTTGACACGGGAAAGGCGGATTGCATTGACGAAACGAGATAAAGCGATCGCTAAAGAGTTCAAGAAAAAACTTTTAGAAATCACGAAGATTATCGACTTCAGGGTATTCGGCTCCCGAGCGCGGGGGGATGCGGATGAATATTCCGATATGGATGTGTTTCTTGAGGTTGAGTCAATAGATAAAGAGCTTAAAGATAGGATTCTCGATATCGCCTGGCAAGTTGGCTTCGATAACCACATGATGATTTCACCGGTTATCTTCACCAAGGAAGAGTTGCTGGACACGCCGCTACGATCTTCTCCCATCGTCGCGAACGTTAATACGGAAGGTATAAAGATATGAGGGATATCGATGCCCTTTTTACATATCGGCTCAGGCAGGCAGACGAGACCCTGCTGGATGCAGAAAGGATGCTCGATGGCAAATTCAGCGCAAGATCCATCGTGAACAGAGCCTACTATGCTATGTTTTACTCGGTTCTGGCCTTGTTGCTGAAATTCGAGATAAGAGTCAAGACCTCAAGGCACACCGGCGCATTATCGGTATTCGACCAAGAATTCGTACATACCGGAAGAATAGACAGAAGTTTTTCAAAGATGCTGCACAGAGTCTTTGAGGCAAGACAGGAAGTTGACTATAAGGAGTTCGTCGAATTCTCACACGATGAGGCGAAAGAGGCAGTCAAATCAGCCGGGGAATTTGTCCGGGCAATCAAGGCCCTCACGATTGCCTGACTCGAAGCAATCTTTCATTGATCAGCCTTGCGGTGCTGTAGGGGGATATTTCGCCTTTTCGTCAGGTTTATCGATCGACAAATCCGTCAAAACGAGGATCCTTGAGATATGGCTCGACTCTATGCAGACGAGAATCTTCCGTTGCCGGTCGTTGAAGAATTGAGACTGAGCTCGAAGCCGGCAAGGATTCTCCGAGAAAATGAAATGCCTGGAGGTTTCAATGACGACGTCAGAAAATTTAGCAAAGGATTTGCATATGAAGCCGGAAACTCTCTTGCGGAAGAGTTTAGAAAAATATTTGAGGCATAAGCTGAAGGTCGTGGAATCGGAACTTTTTCTTCTTGCTAAGAAATATGGCGCCGAGACTGTCGCCGACTTTGATAAGCTGGTTGAGGAGGGGAAATTCCACAGCCCTTATTCGTACTTAAGGAGAACGAAAAATGCCTTTGCAGCCTAAAAAGTACTTGACCCCCGAAGAATACCTGGAGATAGATCGCAAAGCCGACTGCAAGAGCGAGTACTTCAATGGCGAGATGTTTGCAATGGGCGGGGCCAGTGCACGTCATGTTCTGATCGTCACCAATGTGGTTTCCGAGCTTCGCTCGCAGTTGAAAACAAGTCCCTGCACCGTCTATTCGACCGATTTACGTGTCAGGGTCAGTCCTGCAGGCCTGTACACCTACCCTGATGTCGTCGTTGTTTTCAATACGCCTTCTTTCATTGATTATCGTAATGATACATTGACAAATCCCCTTCTCATTGTCGAAGTGCTTTCCGAGGCGACCAAAAATTACGACCGGGGTGAAAAGTTCGAGCAATACCGTGGGATTGACTCCTTCAAGGAGTATGTTCTGCTCGCCCAAGACAAATACCGCCTGGAACATTACGTTCGACAAGCCGACGGCACGTGGCTGTTTTCCGAAACCAAGCGAATCGAGGATACGGTTAAACTTGCGTCCATCGGCTGCAGCCTGAAGCTCGGTGAGGTCTATGACAAGCTGAATATGTGATACCGGAAGCGTAGTGCCGATTCGTCATAGCCGGCGCCTCAGCTCAAGCCCCTTGTAAGCCCCTGAGAATCCGAACCGTCTCAGGCTTTCCGCGTAGGGGCTCTTTACAGCCGGCTCCCCGTTGACGGTTTCGATCATCACGAAATGCCGGGGGTTGAAGCCGCGGCTAAGGAGAACCTTGAAGAAGGCGTAGTATTCCGGAAGGAGCGGGTGGTCCGGCTCGACCCGGATGTCCAGGATCTTTCCGGTCTGCCTTGCCGTCAGCACCCTCTTTCGTCCGTGGAATACGAGGTAGGTGGATGCGATGCGCGGGGGGAGGTTCTGGGTGAGCCCCTCGACGTTCACGCCGCAAAGCGATGCGGGATCTGCGGCATTGATCCAGTAGACGGCCTCTTCGGCAAGAGGACGCTGCAGGAAGCGGAAGGCCTCGTGCGAAGCGAACTGAAGCCCCGGGATGCCTTCGAAAAAATGCCCGGAGAGGATTTCGCCGGAAAGCTCCATCAGCCGAAGCGTTTTAAAGAGGCTCCCCCACTGCAGCGCGGGAAGCTCCCGGGAAAGGATCTCCTTGAAGAGGACCCCGTAGCGCCGGAAAAGCTGGCGGATCCGGTCTTTGCGAAGCTCCGCCTCCTGCACCTCGTCTGATCCGCGGGACCGGACATCGAGCGCATACCAGCTTCCGGCGGCGGGACGTGCAGGCTTCCATCGGTTGAAGCGCCCCCGCCGGATCGATTCGACCGCTGCGGCCGGTTCGGGCGAAAACCGGTTGAGAATGCCGGAACGGACCGCCTCGAACGTATCGTTTCCGATCTTTCCCACCCAGGCTAAGCTCCAGAGCTCCTGGAGGGCCTTTTCCGGATTGGTCTCCAAACGGCGGGCAATCTCGAGGATTCCGTACCGGCCGCCCTGTTCCGGGATCAGCGCAAGCGCATCGGTTCCGCCGGGCTCGACGGTTGACCCCGTCTCCGGATTCGATTCGGAAGGCGGGAGAAAAAGCTCGAAATCTTCTTCGAAGGCAAATCCGATCTTTCTTTCCCCGCAGCCGAACCAGCGAAGCTCGCTTTTCTGCATCAGGCTGTCCATCCAAAACGGCTGGTAGACCGGCAGGCGGGCGGGAAAGACAAACTCCTCCCATGCGGCGGCCGGAAGGCAGACCCCGAAAAGCTGTTCCAGCCGGATTTCGAGATCCTCCAGCGACTCTCCATTCGAGGTCAGGCCCTGGAAGGCAGCCAGAAAAAGCGGGAGCGCATCCGGTTCAAGGGCCTGAAAGGAGGGACGGCGCGCCTTTCGGGCCATGCGCAGCAGGATTTCGAAGTTTTCACGGTCGCAGACCTCCGGATGCTTGGCCCCTTCCCGGATCCGGTCCACGATGATCTGTTGACGATCCTTCAGCGATTCGAGGACCTCCGACAGGCGCGCATCGGAAAAACCGAAGACCTCCGGCAGGAAGGATGCCGGAAGGGGTCCGTAAAATGAAAGCCACTGGGATAGAAAGTCTTCGGGGCCTTCCGGTGCGGCCTCCGGCGGCGCTTCATCCCCGGAGCGGTTTGCGCGCTTAAGGTCGAAAATTTTTTCAATGGCCGGGAGGTAGCCGTCCGGGCCGTTTTCCTCATCGGTGATTCCCCGGATCTCCATGACCTCGGGAGCGAGCCCGAATGCTCCGCAGATGCGGGGAAGAGTCTCCACGGCGCAGATCGAATCGAGTGCAGCGCCCGGAAGGCGCAACCGGATCAATTTATGGCTTGCGGAGCCGAGAAGCTCCGGCTGCGACAGTCCGTGATCCCTTTCAGCGCCTGAAACAAGCGCATTCCATTCGGATTCGGGGATTCCCAGCCGTTCCTTGACCCAGTCGAGAAGCTCATCCGGCGAGGACGGCGAATAGCCGGGGGCGGTCCGCTGAAGCTTCTGCCCCAGGATCTGAATCAAAACCTCCGGAATCCGGGGTCGGAGCGCAGAAGACCCCGACACCTCGCGGAGAAGCTCTTCGGTCAGCCCGGAAGTTTTTCCGCTCTCGGGGGTATCGTCCTCGTACATGTGCTTGTTGGTCTGCTGCCAGATCAACCCCTGTGCAAAGGGCGATGCCGACGCGGTGTAGGACTCCCCTACGGCGATTCCGCCTTCGGTGAGTTCGTCCAGGAGGTGCTTGAGGTTTTCGAGGTCGAACTCATCCCGCATGCAGGTGCGCCAGGTCTCGAGCAGGATCGGAAAATCCGGGGACCCCATCACCGATTCCATCAGTTTCCGGGCCCTCAGGCGGTTGAGCCAAAGCGGTGTCCGCTTTTTGAAATCGGCCCTGGGAAGAAGCAACGCCCGGGCTGCGTTTTCTCTGAACCGGGCGCCGAAAAAGCCGGTCTTTTCGAGCTTTTTTCGCAGCAGCACTTCGATATTTTCCGAATGGACGGATTCGAGGACATCCCGGATTTCGAACCGGTGGGGGAGGATCAGCAAAATCGCGTCGTCGTCGGCAAAAGTCTCCAGGATATAGCCGTAGGCATTTTCCCAGGTCTGCGAAAGCGCCATGGCATACGGCCGGTTGATCCGGCCCCCCCATCCGGTATGAAGGATCACCTGTTTTTTGTCGCCCCGGTTCATCGGATCCTCAAAGTGTTCGATCAGAAGATGATGGCGGTGGGGAAGCCGGGTCCCGGTTGCCGCTTTCTGCCGCTTCAAAAAATCGATCAGCTCTTGTGCGGAGGCTTCGTCCATGAAGCAGGATTGCCGGAGCTCTTTTTGAAATTCTTCCTCCCGCCGATCCGATGCGGAGTTCGGGGCGGGGCCCAGGGCGGAATCGGCGTATTCGAGAAACTCGAGGAGTTTACAAGACAGATGGAAATCCCGGTTTCGAGCCTCCGCCCGCCAGAACGGAAGGATTCCCGGCCGGCTTCCCGCCGGGACGGCATCGACCCGGCTATGGGTGATTTTTCGGATCTGCCACGTCTGGTTTCCCATGGCGAAGGTGTCCCCGACGCTTCTCTCCCAGACGAACTCTTCGTCCAGTTCACCGATTTTGGCGCCCGTATCGGCGAGCCGAAGGTCGAAATAGCCCCGATCCGGGATGGTGCCGCCGGAAAGATGCAGGAGCATCGCCGCGCCGGGCTTGGCAACGACGCTGTTTTCGACCTTGTCGATGGAAAGCCTCGGCCTGAGCTCCCTTAAACGCGTATCGGCATAGCGCCCGGCAAGCATCTCCAGGACAAGCTCGAACTGCCTGCGGGAAAGGCGGTGATAGGGGGCGCTGGTTTTCAGAAACGCATACAGCCGATCCGGATTCCACGCCTCGACCGCACACATCGAAAGGACCACCTGGGATAACACGTCCAGAGGCGATTCGATCGGGATCAGCGCCTCGATATCCTGCGCCATCACGCAGCGGGCCGCGACCGCCGCATTTAAAAAATCCCGGCCGTGGGTGGGAAACAGGATTCCGCGGCTGACGTCGGCCACCCGGTGTCCGGACCGGCCGATTCGCTGGACGGCGGATGCGACCGAAGGCGGAGTCTGGATGAGCACCACCTGATCGAGATTTCCGATATCGATACCGAGCTCAAGCGAGTTGGTGGCGACAATCGCCTTGAGCTCTCCTTTTTTAAGCTTCCGCTCCACGGTGAGGCGAAGCTCCCTGGAAAGCGATCCGTGGTGCGAATAGGCGAGCATCCCGGGTCCGTTTTCCCCGGAGGCATTTTCCCCTGATGTATCTTCCCCGGAGTCGTCTTCCCAGGAATCTTCATTGATCAGCCGGGCGACTTTTTCCGTAAGCCTGCGGCTGTTTGCAAATAGAAGGGTGGAGCGGTTGTTCCGGATGATCTGTTTGAATTGTTTCGCGAGCACCGGCCACCAGGAATCGTCTACCAGCTCCTCCCGGGCGCCTTCCGGGAAACGGACTTCGATGGAAAAGGCTTTCTGCGCCTCCGAGCGGACCACTGTAACCGCCCGCCTGCGGTATACCGGTTCATGGGGGTCCCCTTCCATCCGGTACCCTCCGATAAATTCGGCCACCCGTTCTTCGGGGCGGACCGTCGCCGAAAGCGCGATCCGTTGAAACTCCCCGCATTGCAGCACCAGCCGATCCACCGCGGTGATGAGGTGGACCCCTCTTTTGGAAGCGGCCACGGCATGGATCTCATCCAGGAGGACGGCTGCGACCCCTTGAAAAATGCGCCGCCCGTTCTTTGAGCCGAGCAGGATGTTCAAACTCTCCGGTGTGGTAATCAGGATTTCGGGCGGGTGCGTGATCATCCGCCGGCGTTCGCTCTGAGGTGTGTCCCCGCTTCGGGTGAGCACCCGGATCTCTGGAAAAGGCTCCCCGTACTGCCTGAAAAAGGCACTCAGCTCCGAAAGAGGATGGATCAGATTCCGCCTCACATCGTTGTTCAGCGCCTTCAAGGGAGAGACGTAGAGCAGCCGCACAAGCCCGCAGGGCCAGGCACCGGTCACCAGCCGGTCGATTCCCCACAGGAAGGCGGCCAGCGTTTTTCCGCTCCCGGTGGGGGCCGCAATCAGCACATGCCGGCCGGCTGCGATCTCCGGCCAGGCCTTCGCCTGGATGTCAGTCGGCGTGCCGAGGCTTTCGGAAAACCATCTAGCGATCAGGGGATGGAAGATTTCAAGCGGCGATTCTGTCATATCCTGCAGCTTTCTTTCTTCCGTACAGGATATATCGCCCGTGGGTCGCCGTCAAATGTGGTTGTCCTTAGCCCCTTTTTCGGCAACCTCCATTTTTCCGTCGCAGTCATCATTGCAAGACTTATTTAACCACCGCCGGACAGATGCTGTGGAAACGGATAGGTCTGGCCTAAAGTTGAATCAAGCAACTTTCCACTTTAACCGTCACACTATCTGATACTTCGCCGGCGTACAGCGAACTGAGTGTCTTCGATTAGATGTCTGGCTTCTGTCATGGGCATGCCTTCGTAGATTTTCAGCGCGCCCAAATCTTCGCGTGTTCCACGGTGCTCAACAGCAGCAGCGATGACTTGTAAAGCCTCAATAGTGCGCCGTTCGTCCACCCATGCCCTCACCGACGCGAGAATCTCGGCCCATGTTACGCCGGTCTTCAAGATTTCATCGATCCAATGATCGATCCATACAAGGTGCTTCTCGGCGTTATCCAGCCGCGCCCGGGCTAGAACAGCTTCACGACCTTCGCTCTCAGTAAAGCCGCCGGCCGCTTGGATAAGTGGCTCAATTCGCTTCCGGACCTGATCTCCCAGTGACGCAAATACCTCTGGCCATACAGGACACAACAGGCGCCAGCTGGACAGCGCGCCGCTATCATCCTTCGTCGGCGGTTGACTCCAACCGGCAAGCTTTTCCACCAAGCGCCGTGTTTGCTCAGAACGATTGATGTCCTCGACCACCAAGAGCATCGGTCGATCAGGCGAGCAGAATGACAAAACCGACGTATTCTCCGCAGCCAGAGGCGGATGGAGTTGGCGCAGAGTTATTTTGACGGCCTGTTCGAGGGTTACAGACGAGGCGACCGCCTCGTGGGGCAGAACAATGCCGAATCCACCGCCTTCTATATGCGCCTTAAGCTTGCGATAGCATGCTATAGACTTACCCAGGCCAGATCCCGCCACCAGGAATGTCACGTCGCGATGAAGACCGATGGTCAGATTGGCGTCGAGCTCTCGTGGAACCCAAGCGGTCGGATTGGTGGGCTGTGAATCTCCAAACTTTTCTTGGAAAGCTCATGGAGCAGCTCGCTCGAAAGGCATTCTTGCTCGATTTTCAGAAACGATGGCCGTACTGTCTGTCTGGAGCTGCGCCCCGTGGGGCCCGGCTGTGATCAGCACGGGCACTACCGAAGCCTATTATTATCACAATGGAATTCCAACGGAAGTCTACCCGGTTTCTATGGAAACAGCGTATGGAACGGCGCTTCGAATACTGAACGGTTTGGAGCTTAAAATCGATGAAATCAAGGAAGGCGATCGGAGACGGATCATCACTGCGGAAGATAATACCTCGGAATACCGAGTGCCCAGGGGTTGATGCAGCTCATGCCGGAGACATCCGATGACATCGGGGTGAACAACCCTTTTGACCCAAAAGCCAACATTTTTGGAGGAACACGCCTATTGAAAAAACATTTGCTTGAATTCAGATCTCTGAAAAAAGCCCTCATTGCATATAATTGGGGGGTTCTGGAGGAGACCGGGGATTGTATCCGCAAGGTCATTGCCCGATACAAACAATACAAGAAAGAGAGGTGATCATTGATTAGGGCTTTTTGTCAGGCTTTTTGTCTAAATAATCCTCCAATACCAGTACCGTAATTTCACCGATACTTTTCAGATTCTTGTCATTGGTTAAGAAAAGAGTGGCATTATTTTCTATCCCGATTGAGAGCTGAATGGCATCCGGTGTCTTAATAGAATAGCGACTTCTTAACTCGGCTGCCTTTTCTGCGATTATCGCATCAACGGGGTATAGTTGAAAATTACTTGAATTTAAAAGGAAATCGCGATATTTCTCAACGATATCATTCCTTGATTGCTTTAACGGCTGTGTTAAAACCTCTATGAGCGTGATGACTGAAGAAAAAACATGATATTCGGTGGCGTCTTTTATTGTTTTGAAAAATGCATCTGCTACATCTCCGTAAACCTCGTGTTCCTCAATAAAATAAATGATCGGGGCGGTATCGCACATTATTTGTCTGTGATTTCTGATTGCCTCGTCTATTCCCATGATGCCCTTTCCGAGTTAACGTATTCCTGTGCATCAATATTGTTCCAGACTTCTTTTCCAACACCTTTCAGATCATAAATATTCAAATTTTGTTGGACCTTGCCGGATAATGAAATTTCTGTGATGAGCTTTGTTAATAAGACTTTTTTTTCATTATCTTTAAGTTTCGAAATTTGGCGATAAATTGTTTCAACGGCTAATTCGCTCATTTTCTATGCCTCCATGATTTTTTGAATACAGCCTGCTCATCGGAAAATAATCTGGACTTGATAAGCTGACCTATCTCCCACCGAGTTGTATTAATTTCACTCATTTGATGCTCCCTGGTTAACTGAAATGATGCTTATTTATTATTAGACTGGATAGCGGGATTTATAAGATCAAATTCCTCGAACTTCTTAATGGTTAACCCCTTTTTCTGAATTTCCTGCTTCCGGCCGGCGGTTCAGGAGGAGCTATTCTTTGAGCTTCAGAAGCTTATCCAAACCGGCGAAGGGGCTATCGAGGGCTTCGGGCCGGGAACCGGCGTCTCCGGACTCTTCCGCGTACCAGTCCGAGACCGATTCGCGCGAGTGCTCGTTGTCGTGGCAGTAGAGGCAAAGAAGCTCCCAGTTGCTTCCGTCCGGCGGGTTGTTGTCGTGGTTGTGATCCTTATGGTGGACCGTGAGCTCGCGAAGCTTTTTTCCTGCAAACTCCCGGCCGCACCTGGCACAAATCCGCGGGAAAAGCTTCAAGGCCCGTTCCCGATAGGTCTTTTCCCGCTGAGCCTGGCTCTGCCGGGCTTCCTCTATGATACGGGCCTGATTTCCCGGTTCCGATTCCATCCGATTCGAAGACATATAATCCTCCGCTTATCGTGCAGCCACAAGGACACGAAGTCACAAAGGTTTTACCATGATTATTTCGACTGCCATCCTGATGAGAGGCACCTTGAACTCCTCTATTCTTGATCAGGGCTTAAACTTAACAAGTCTTCTTTGTGTCTTCGTGTCTTGGTGGCTGAACATGCTTTAAATTTACCGGAAAATCTTATCAGAATCCTCCCCCGATCGGAAGCTTTTTTCTCGGTCGCAGCCGATCAGCTACAAAGCTGCGCGATCAGCTTGCCGTAGACGGACACAGCCTGCTGCAGCCGCCCGATATCGATCCACTCGCCGATCGTATGCGCCTGTGCAATGTCTCCGGGGCCTAGCACCACCGTTTCCGCATGCGATTGGTATGCTTCGGCTTCGGTGCCGAAGGGGACGGTGATCGCCTTTTCGGCGCCCGCAGCCCGGCAGGCGGCCTGTATGATGCGGGCATCCGGGCGGATGTAGAAGGATTCGACAAGGGTCCGTTCGACCTCCAGGCGGTGGAATTTCGCCCTGTCCTCTATCATGGCAAACTGTTCTTCCCGGTGGTCTCCCGGCATGAGGCGCAGGCTGATGCGGGAGACTGTTTTGGCGGCGGTTACGTTGGGGCGGCAATTTCCGTCATCGATGGTCAGGTTGAACCCGTTTGTCGGCGGATCGAACATGTCGTTTCGGAACCGCCGATCGCTGCGGAAGACAGGCGCCAATGCGGCCATTTCGGCCAGAAAAGGCGCGATGATGAAGTTTGCCGAAACCCCCTTTTCGGTGCTGGTATGGGCGGCCTTTCCGTGGGCGGTAATGGTGATGTTTGCACTTCCCTTGTGGCCGTAAACCGGAATCAGATCGGTCGGTTCGGCCACGACCGCAAATTCGGGCCAGCCTTCCCCAAGCATCTGCGAGTGCTCAAGGATGTGGCGTGCCCCCCGATGCCCCTGTTCTTCATCCGATGTCACCCCGATGTATACGGGCTTTTGCAGCCTGCCGAAATCCGCACCGGCTGCGGCGATCAATGTCGCGGCCAGGGGTCCTTTCATGTCGCAGCTTCCCCGTCCGAACAGCCTGCCCTCCCGGACGACCGGATCGAATGGATTCCACAGGCGGGTATCGCCCGGCACGGTGTCCGAGTGGGAGAAGAACCCGATTCCTCCCGAACCTTTTCCCCGCTTCGCCACCAGATTGACCTTCAGCGTGTCCCCGGGATGCCGATAAACCAGGCGTTCCACCGCAAAATCATGCGATTCGAGCCAGCCCTGCAGATAATCGGAAACCTTTTCGTTGCTTTCGGTCGTCTCGGAGGGAATCGCAACCAGCTCCCGCGCCAATGAAACGAGATCGTCGTGTGCCATAAAGTCTACCTCATAGAGTTTGTATTTCCGAAGCCGAACTGCACCAGGGACCCTCTCTCCTTAAGACGACCGCCGCGTGTTTGTCAAGCCGCATGGATCGGTCCCGGCGATTTCCGGTGAAAATGGAAGGCCCATGGAATCCGCCGGGGAGCCAGAGAAACATGACGATCTTGTAATGTTGCGGTCAGGTTCCGGTAATTTTCGTTTGTTATCTTCGCTGCAAAAGGCAACCGTTCACTGGTTCAGCGTTAAAAGGTTCAACGGTTGGGAATTTGGAAAACGACATCTACTAAAGGAGAAAGAAGAATGAAAAAACTGAAAATGTTCACGATGGTGCTTGCCGTCATGGGAATGATCCCGGGGTATGGTTTCCAGCCAGCTTCGGCGGCAATCGATCCGGATGTGAAGATGATTCCGGGTAACTTTTCTCAGCTTCACCAGACTGTCCGCGAAGGGGTCGTCAACATCCGGACGGAAAAGACGATGAAAGGAGGAGGGCCTGTCTTTCGTCATTTCTTCGGGAATCCGTTCGGCGAGCGGAACCCTTTTGAAGGACCTTACGGACAAAATCCTCCGGAAGACTTCAAGCAGCAGAGCCTGGGCTCCGGCTTCATCATCGACCGGGAAGGCTACATCGTCACCAACAATCATGTGATCGAAAACGCCGATCGGATCACGGTCAAACTTTCCGACGGGAAAGAGTCCGATGCAAAGATCATCGGGCGCGATCCAAATACCGATCTTGCCCTGATCAAAATCGAGGGTTCCAGGGATCTTCATCCTCTCCGGATGGGGGATTCGGATGCGCTTCCGGTCGGCTCCTGGGTGGTTGCGATCGGAAGTCCTTTCGGGCTGGAGCAGACCCTTACCGCTGGCATCGTCAGCGCGAAGGGGCGCGTCATCGGAGCCGGTCCCTACGACGACTTCATCCAGACCGATGCCTCCATCAACCCGGGCAACAGCGGAGGACCCCTTCTCGATATGCAGGGGGAGGTGGTCGGAATCAACACCGCCATCGTCGCCAGGGGGCAGGGAATCGGCTTTGCCATCCCGGCAAACATGGCTCGGGAAATCATCGGACAGTTGAAGGAAAACGGCGAGGTCACGCGCGCCTGGCTGGGGGTCGCCATCCAGGATCTCTCCCCCGAGCTCAAAGCATACTACAGCGTCAAGGACCAGGACGGGGTGCTCGTAACCGATGTCTATCCGGGAGATCCCGCCGAAAAGGGCGGGATAAAAGCAAAAGACATCATCCTCTCAGTCGACGGGAAAGCGGTTTCCTCGAGCCGGGATCTTTCCCGGAGGGTTGCGGCCAGTCCGGTCGGGAAGCGGATTCCCGTTTCCATTCTCAGGGAAGGGAAGATGAAAACGGTCGAAATTTCACTTGCCAAACGAACAGACAGCCAACTGCAGGCAAAGCAGGAGCCGGATCAAAAAGACGCGCTTGGGCTCACACTTTCGGAGCTCGATCCGGACACCGCACGGAGACTGGGATTCTCCGGGGAAGAAAAAGGGGTTCTGGTGATGGATGTGAAGCCCCAGAGCAGGGCGGCTGCAGCCGGAGTTAAGCGGGGGGACCTCGTAAAAGAGGTCAACCGGAGCCCGGTGGAAACGATCGGTGAATTCCAAAGCCGGCTGGCAAAAACGGACGAAAAGGAGATCCAACTGCTGCTCAAAAGGCCCAATGTCGGCTTTATTGCCATCCGGATCGTATAGACCGGGTTGCGGGTTGCGGGTTGCGCTTGCGGCTCGCAACCCGCAACATTAGAAAAGGATGTCCTTGTCGATTTCCTGAATCGATGTGCAGCCGCACAGCCGCATGGCGAGCTCGAATTCCTTCCTCAGGATCTGAAGCACCTGCTTTGCGCCGTCTTCTCCGCTGACAGCCAGCCCCCAGACGATCGGCCTTCCCACGCCGACCGCTTTGGCCCCGAGTGCGATGGCCTTAAGCACATCCGTGCCGCGGCGGATTCCTCCGTCGGCAAACACCTCGAGCCGGCCGTCTGCGGCCTCGACGATTGCCGGCAGAGCCTCGATGGTGGCAGGTACGGTGTCAAGCTGCCTCCCCCCATGGTTGGAGACGATCACACCGGCGGCCCCGTGATCGATTGCGATCCGCGCATCCTCCGGGTGCAGGATCCCTTTGAGGAGGACGGGGAGCTTGGTCTGGGCGCAGAGCCAATCGACGTCTTTCCAGGACATGGACGGATCGAATTGCCAGGAAACGTATGAGGCGAGTCCGGAATCGGCCTCCTCCTTCGGCATCTGCTCCTTTCCTGCCGGCTGGAGATTTTTGATGGAAAGCCCCTTGGGCAGTCGGAACCTGTTCTTGACATCGCGCTCGCGGCGTCCCCAGATTTGTGCGTCTACGGTGAGCGCGATCGCCTTGCAGCCGGCGGCTTCAGCCCGATGGATCAGGGACATGGTGGCGTTTCGGTCTTTATAATAGTAGAGCTGAAACCAGACCGTTCCCGTCGCTTCGGCCATGACCTCTTCGATGGAGCAGGTGGCAAGGGTGCTGAGAATCATGATCGTATCCGCCGCCCCGGAAGCGCGGGCGGTCGCCTTTTCTCCATCCGGGTGCGCCATGGCATGAAAGGCGGTGGGTGCAACCATGATCGGCATCGAAATTTTTTGTCCAAGCACGGTAGTGGAAAGATCGGGGCGGCTGATGTCACGAAGCACCCGCGGCCTCAGCTTGATGCGATCATAGGCGGCATGGTTTTCACGGAGCGTGATCTCATCGCCGGCGCCGCTGGCATAGTAGTCGTAGGCGATCTGGGTGAGGTTGGTGCTCGCTACGGCTTCATAGTCGAATACGTTGACAAAGTCCTTTTTTTCCATCTCGGGTATTCCTCCTTGATCCGTACCGTAAGAGGTTCAGCGTTCAGCGTTCAAGAGCAGTCCACCGCCTTCCTTCCTGCTCTCTGTTCCATGCCTCGATTCTGATTCAATCCCGCTGAGGAGGGAAACCCTGGAACCCGAACCTCAGAACGGTTGCCAAGCGGCCAACCGCAGGCTCTATCCGCCTGCAGCTTCCGGGATTTCGCCGACTCCGGAGAGCACATAGGTGGGATGGTAGGCAAATCTTTCGAGATCCTCCCTGGAGGTCACCCCGCTGAGCACAAGAACCGTATCGATCCCCTCATGGATACCTGCCAGGATGTCGGTGTCCATGCGGTCGCCGACGATGACCGTTTCTTCACGACTGCACTCGAGCATCCTGCGCGCATGGCGCATCATCAGCGGGTTCGGTTTTCCCATGAAATAGGCGCTCACACCGGCGGCCAGCTCGATGGGGGCGACAAGCGCCCCGGCTCCGGGTTTGATCCCTTCTTCGGTGGGGCCTGTAAGATCCGGGTTGGTACCGATCAGTTTGGCCCCGGACCTGATCAGGTTGACGGCCCGTTCTATTTTTTCAAACGAATAGGCTCGGGTCTCCCCCACGATCACGTAATCCGGATCCACATCGTTCATGGAATACCCGGCATCATAGAGCGCCTTGATCAGCCCGTGCTCACCGATCACATAGGCACTCCCGTTCGGCCTCTGCAAGGAGAGAAAGCTCGCCGTGGCCTGGGCGCTGGTATAAAAATGGGTTTCATCGAATACGATGCCCAGGCGGGCCATTTTTTCCTGGAGCTCCCGGGGGGACCGCTCGCTGCTGTTGGTCAGAAAAAGAAACTTCTTTCCTTGTCCCTTCAACCATTCGAGAAACCGCCCCACTCCGGGAAGCAGCCGATTGCCGTGATAGATGACCCCGTCCATGTCGCAGATGAACGCACGCTTGTTTCGCAGGGATTCCATGGTACCCCCGTCAAATCAGAACCCGCTCGCCCTCCAGCACCAACCTGCCGTCGACTTCCACCTTCGGTTCCCAGACCAGGAGATCGTAATGAATCGGCGCTTTGGTATGGCCGCCCAGGGTGATGTTGGTGCCGATGCCGATATGGCAGGTCGAAACCACCCCCTCATCCTCGAGCATTTTCCCGCACATCCGGCATTTGGGGTTCAATCCGACCCCCAGCTCGGCAATGTTGAAAGCGCTCTTTTCTTTATGGCTTTCAAGATCCCTGCGCAGCATCTCTGCCTGGAGGCCGCCTTCGATCCGGGTGATGAACCCATTTTCGATGTCGACAATCACCGGTTCGGTGATCACCCCGATGCCGATATAGGGAATGCTGGCGTTTACCACCAGTCTTCCGTGGGCCGACCCCTCGACGGGAGATACATTTGCCTCCACAGTAGGGGCTGTGGAAAATTCCCCGGGCTCTACGATGCCGTAAAGAGCGTTTCCTCTTCTTCCCGAGATATCGGCTTCGAAATCCGTCCCCGCAGGCGTGGTAAGCTTGATCCGGTTGCCGTTTCCAAATGCTTCGGCGACTTTTTTACAAATCGGCTTCAATTCCTTGAAATCGGCTTCCAGACCCCCCCGGATCATCATCTCTTCCGTAAAGTCGGTCATTACGATCAGACGGGCGCCGGCTGAGGCCGCATTCTTTACCGCATGGGTATGGGTGATGGAATAGGTTACAGGGGTAAAGACGACATCGGCTTTTTTCATGGCTTCAGCCACCGGTTCGGGAGGTTCCTGGCCGTTTCTTTCCCTGGGCTGGATGACGGTGACGATCGCCTCCGCCCCCCGGTCCATGGCCACGCCGGCAATGGTTTCTGCGATGCTGGTCCTGTACATATCCGTTACGATCAGCACGGTTTCACCGGGCTTTACCCTCGTGCAGACATCGACCAGGGTCCTTGCGCCTTTGGCCATCAATAGTTTTTTCATGGATGTTTTCTTTCGGTTAGCATCAGGATTGCTGTTTGCCGGCGATCTTTGCCCAGGTATCGCGCAGGGTAACCGTTTGATTGAATATCGGGCCCCCCGGGATGGAATCCCTGGAATCCGCGCAGAAGTATCCGATGCGTTCGAATTGAAACCGGTCGCCGGGAAGGGCTTTTTTCAGGCTCGGTTCCAGTTTGCAGAGGCTTAGCGTCTTTAAGGATTCAGGGCTCACAAAGGATGTGAAATCGCTGTCTTTTTCTCCTGCTGGGTTTTCGACCGAGAAAAGGCGATCGTAGAGCCGGACCTGTGCATCGAGGGCATGATCGGCAGATACCCAATGAATGGTTCCCTTTACCTTTCGTCCGTCCTTCGACCATCCGCCTCGCGTCTCAGGGTCGTAGGTGCAGTGGAGCTCTGTGATTTCTCCGGTATCGGGATCTTTTACCACCCGCTGGCACCGGATGTAATAGGCATACCGGAGTCGCACTTCTTTTCCCGGGGCCAACCGGAAGTATTTCCCCGGGGGGTCTTCCATAAAGTCTTCCTGTTCGATGTAGAGGGTGCGGGCGAAGGGGACTTTCCGCGAACCGAGGCTCTGGCCCTCCGGATGATACGAGGCATCCAGCTCCTCCACCCGGCCTTGCGGGTAGTTGTCGATGACGACCTTGAGCGGATGAAGGACCCCCATCACACGCGGTGCATGGATGTTCAGATCTTCGCGGACACAATATTCGAGCAGCGCCAGGTCGACGATGCTTTCCCGCTTTGCAATGCCGATGCGGTCGCAGAAAGCACGGATCGCGGCGGGTGTATATCCGCGGCGGCGCATGCCGGAGATGGTCGGCATACGCGGGTCGTCCCAGCCGCTTACAAATCCGCCTTCCACCAGCCTGAGGAGCTTGCGTTTGCTCATGACGGTATAACTGAGATTGAGGCGTGCAAATTCGATTTGCTGCGGGTGACACGGGGTGTGCAGCTCGTCGAGAAACCAGTCGTAGAGCGGCCGGTGGTCTTCATACTCCTGGGTGCAGATGGAGTGGGTGATTCCTTCTATCATATCCGAGAGACAATGCGTGAAGTCGTACATCGGGTAGATGCACCACTTGTCTCCGGTCCGATGGTGATCGGTGTGGCGGATGCGGTAGATCACCGGATCCCGCATGTTGAGATTCGGATGCGCCATGTCGATCTTTGCCCGCAGGACCATTTCCCCGTCGCCGAATTCACCGGCACGCATCCTCTTGAAGAGGTCGAGGTTTTCTTCGACCGTCCGATTCCGATAGGGGCTGTTTCGACCCGGTTCCGTCAATGTGCCCCGGTACTCGCGGATTTCATCCGGGCTCAGGCTGTCTGCATATGCTTTTCCGTATTCGATCAGCCGGACGGCAAAATCGTAAAGACGCTCGAAGTAATCGGAGGCGAAATAGAGCCGGTCGCCCCAGTCGTAGCCGATCCATCGGACGTCCTCTTTGATGGCTTCCACATACTCGACTTCTTCCTTTGTCGGATTGGTGTCGTCGAATCGCATGTTGCAGATGCCGCCGTACTGTTCGGCGATTCCGAAATTCAGACAGATCGACTTGGCGTGGCCGATATGCAGATAGCCGTTGGGTTCCGGGGGAAATCGGGTGACGACCGTTTTATGTTTTCCGGCTTTCAGGTCTTCTTCGATGATCGATCGAATGAAGTCGACGGCTGCCGGTGCGGCTTCTGCCATGGGTTATCCTTTCCGAAACATTGAAACTTTTAAATAAACGGTGATGATGATTACAAATAGAGTAATTTCAAATACAAACCAAGTCAAGCGCAAACCAGAGGAGGTACGGCCGCGCTGTTTTCCGGAACGAATCAACGCCCGGATGGACTGTCTCCCGGTGTTCGGAAAGCCCGCATCCCGCGTTGCGGCTGGAAAAAAATTTTGTTTTCGAGTGAAATTCAGATTTGACAAGGCTTTTTGTTTCTGTTATGGAAAAATAACTAAAAAAATTGGATCTTCAGAAAAGCCAAATCCCGAGTGATCGGGAGACGGAAAGCCACGGGTCTAGAGAGATAGCCGGGTTGCCTAAGGGACTGTGTATAAGCCGAGTTGCTTAGGATAAGCGGCTCGGCTTTTTTGTTAAAAGGGCAGAAGTTTGCATGCCCTCGAACCGAGTCCGGTTGTCGTTTGCCCTATTCGATTGCCGAAGGGCCGGGTGAAATGAAAACAGGACTCAAATCAAGAAGGAAAGGAGAACAGGATGAACAAAGGAGAATTGGTCAACGAGGTCGCGAAGGTGGTCGGCAACAAAAAAACCGCACAGGAAGCCGTGGACACGGTATTTTCAAGCATTACCCAGGCGCTTAAGAAAAAGGACGATGTCACGCTCGTCGGGTTCGGCTCGTTCAAGGTTTCCAAACGAAAGGCACGGAAAGGGAGAAATCCCCAGACCGGAGAAGCGATCAAGATCGCAGCCAAGCGAGTGCCGAAGTTCACTCCCGGAAAAGCGCTCAAGGATGCGGTAAACTAACCTGGGAAAACGATTTTTTCAAAGGCGCCGCCCCGCCGGATCGAGGGGCGGCGCCTTTCGCCGCGGTCGACTACATGAAGACGATTCCCGCATAGCCGACCAGGCTGTCGCCGGGGCTCTGATCATAGCTCGTCGCATAGGCGACGGTTTCCGCCTTCTTTGCGCCAAGCTTCCTGGCAGCCGAAATCGCGGCTGCAGCGGCACCGGCACAGCATGCATTCTTGTTGGCCGCCGCCTGGTCGAGCACGCGTTCCGGTTCCATGGAAATCATGGCTTCGATGATTTTTCGGTCGTTTTCCGATCTTACCCAATCCGCAGCCTGCCTTCCCGATCCTTTCGGATTGAAACCATAAGCAGCCCCATAGTGAGTCAAGTCCGTTGAGCCGAGAACCGCCACGCGGCGGCTCATATTTCCGGAAATCTCCGAGACCGCCTCTCCGACCCGCAGGGATTCCATCGATGGGGGGACCCCCACGGGGATCAAGAGGGATTCGGGAAAGAAGAATTTGATAAATGGAAGCTGCAGTTCGATGGTATTGTCCGGAGTGAAATTTGCAGCGGTTTCGATGGTGAAGTGAAACCGGCGCCCCAGTTCGCCGGCAAATTCCGAATCCACTTCCATGGCACCGAAGGGTGTTTCCCACGCGCCGGATGTCATCATGTAACGATTCGATCCGGGATGAAGGTGCATTCCGAAGACCACAAAAGCATCCGGTTTTGCCCCGCCCGCCGACATCCGATGGATGACATTGCAGGCGATCCTTCCGGAAAAATTCCACCCTGCATGCGGTACGATGCCTCCGATACAGGGGGATTCGAAAGAAGCGGAGGGTTCTTCAGTCTCAAGGAAAGATCGGATCTTTTTTTCACACTCCGATGCCGTGCCGGGATACCAGTTTCCGGCAAAAAGCGCTCTTCGAAGCGCCATCGTATACCTCCTTTCCAATGCTCAATGAAGCGGAGAAAACTTGACATGGGAACACCGAGTCATAAAATAGGAGCAAGCATTTACGGAACCGCTCTTGACCGAGCGAAGTACAGAGGATACCCAAAAGTGAACCGACAAAAAGTCTTTTCTCTGGATATCGACGTTCGATTCCGGGATCTGGATGCGCTCGGCCATGTCAACCATGCGGTCTTTTTCACCTATTTCGAAGTCGGCCGGACAATCCTGTTCCGCAATGTCTTCGGTGACCGAAAGTTTCGATTCATCATGGCGCATGCCTGCTGCGACTATCTTAAACCCGCCACGCTGAATGATCAATTGAGACTTTGGATGAGAGTCGGAAAAATCGGCACCAAGAGCTTCGAACTCCAATATGAGCTGATCGATCGGCACAGCGATGAGAACCGTTTTGCCAAGGGTGAAACCATTCAGGTATGCTACGATTACGAAGAAAACCGGTCGATTCCGGTTCCGGAGGACATGAGAAAGCGTTTGACGGAATATCAGAGGGGAATTGAAATCGTTGAACGTTGAAATCGTCGAAGCCGTTGAAACCGTCGAAGCCGGTTGAACGTGCAACGATTTGAACGACTTTAACGATGGAGGGAATCATGCCGATTTACGAGTATCAATGTGAAAAATGCGACCGCTGCTTCGAGTGCCTTGTCCTTTCGGGGGATTCAGAGGATGTCGTCTGTCCCGAATGCAGCGGCAGAGATGTCAAACGGCTGATGAGCGCCGCCGCCTGCATCGGATTTTCAGGAAGCAAAGGCTGTGCTCCGGTTGGAAGCGGAACCGGCTTTTCCTGAGCGAGCTGAAACGGTGCGGCGGTCCGCCGCGACAGATATCAGCAGTTTGTAAAGATCCGGGCCCAGAGGGCATGATCACGTATTGAAAATTCGAAATCCGAATACCGAAATACGAAACAAATTCGAAAATTCGAAATTCCAAATACCAAACAATTCAGGGCAGATGCTCTTTCATCGGCTCTTATTTCGGTCATTCTAATTTTGGTCATTCGATATTGTTTCGGATTTCGTGCTTCGGATTTATCGCCTTATCCGGTGTGCAGAGCAAGATTCCTCTGACCTGTCCAGAGAACCAGGATATCTATGCTGCATTAAACCGTTATCCGGTGCCGTTCTCACAGATCGATTCCGCCGGGCAGAGGGGGGACGCGCCCGGCCCCCAGCACGAAGCCGCCGTCCATGCGCAGGACCGAACCGGTCATGTATGTGGCCTCTTCGATGAGAAAGAGGACCGCCCCGGCGATCTCATCGAGAGACCCCGTTCTTTTCAAAAGGATCTGATCGACGATCTCCCGCTGCTCTTTGTCCGTCAACAGCGCCCACCCCCGGGTTTTTTCAGCGTGGCGGGTCTCGAAAAAGCCCAGCATCAGCTCGTTGACGCGCACGGTCGGAGCCCCCTGTCTGGCCCAGATTTCGGTAAAAGAGGATACGGCGCGGTTGGCCGCCGAATAGCCGTCGTTGAAGATAAGCGCCGCAGGCCCGCTGCGGCCTACGATTCCTGCAATCGAAGAGAGGACGACAATCGTTGCTTCGGGAGCGCTTTTAAGAAGGGGCATGGCATGATCGACCACCCACCACTTCGCCTTCAGGGTGGTCTCCATCTCCAGATCCCACTGTTCGGAGGTATACGCTCCATGCACGATGGGCATACCGCCCCGTTCGATGTTGTTGACGAGAATGTCCAGTCCTGCGTAGCGATCCGCGATTCCTTCGAAAAGCGCTTCTACTTCGTCCGGTTTTCGCAGGTCCGCCCTGCAGGCCATGAAATCGATTTTCATTTCCGAAAACTCCCGAAGCATGCCGGCGGCATCTTCGGGCCAGTCCCAGTAGGGGAGAACGAGGCGCGATCCCCTCCGGGCGAGCGCCCGCGCGATTTGCCGCCCGATTCCTCTTGCGGCTCCGAGTACCAGTGCGGTTTTCCCTCCTATCTGCATCGTTCATCCCGTTCGGATTCTCTATGGCGCCTTTCCTTGCTTGGCCGCATCTGTATGTGACTTCGCGAACGAACGGCTATATGAGGATCTTTACTCCGTATTCGGCAAAACGCCGGTCGGCTGTGACGACCGGCAATCCCCGCACCAGTGCCGCAGCAATAATGAATCGATCGCATGGATCCCTGTGAATCGGCGGCAACTCGGCTGCCTGGATGCATATCTCCAGATCCATTCCGATCACATCGATTCGATGATGAGTGAGAATTTCAGAGATCCACTGCCGAGGCGGTGCGGGAAGAGTCAATTTCCCGGCCCTGTGCTTCAGTCCGATTTCGAACCCGCTGACGGCGCAGATGAATACAACGGGTGATTCATCGAGATTCGCCAGGGTTTCTTCCGTAAAGTGGCTCTGGTCGTGAACAAGCCAAAGCAGAGCGCATGTGTCCAGCAGCATCTATTCGATCTCCCCCCATTCATCCCCTGAGAGATCTTCCAACGGATCGTAGCCGATATCGATCTTGCTCATAACCGGATGATACCGCAATCGACTGCTCCGTCTATGCGGGATCAACTCGGCCACCGGAACGCCGTTTCGACAGATCAGAAACGTTTCGCCCTTTTTTTCCACTTCCGAAAGGACGGCTGAAAGTTTCGTTTTCGTTTCGTGGATGTTAAGCTTCTGCATCGAGCCCTCTCCATCGATATCATCAGGTTAGTTCAATTAGTTTAGTTTGCCGCCCTCTTTTTGTCAAGCGACCGTCATGGGTTCCCTTCATTAAAAAAATACGAATCTGTCCCTGTTTAAGGAGGCCTTCACCCTTGGCTGTTCGGACATTTATTGGAAATGCACCGGTCGTTCAGGAATCCGCAACTCGAATATTGATTTTGCCTTTTTCATGTTCTAAAATCCCCGCTCAAAAAGACGCCCTGAAACTGCATATGGTCCGATGCCGTATGCCTGTTGGAGACGAGGTGAAGATATGGGAACACGGGAAAAAGCCCAGGATCGTAGAAAGCATTTTCGGCTTCCGGTGAAAAGCGGTGTCTTTGCCGTTATCGGGTCGAAGGGGACGCAGAAATGCGTCGTCGTCGATATCAGCATGGGGGGCCTCTCCTTCCGGTATTATGAAGGAGCCGATGAGATCGTCAAGGAACTGGGGGATGAAAAATGCGGCCGAATGGAAATATCGAGCCTGAACAAGGATTTTAAATTGAGCGACATCCCCTTTACAAGTGTCTACGATTACGAACTCGAACGTCGAATGCCTTCTGAATCGGTAAAGGCCCGAAGACGAGGTGTGATGTTCGGGGCATTGAACCGGAACCAGAGGGCGAGGCTTCAGGATTTCATCGAGGCCCGCCGGTCCTGATTCAGACCCATACCTTTGATTCCTCCGTAACCGTTCATCGGTTCAGCGTTAAAGGTTTAAAGGTTGGTTGATTTTCATGTCTCAAGACTCTATTCAGGACTCTTGATGTTCTCCAACCCATCGTAGATCATGACCATCCGCTTTTTCCCTGCTTTTGTTCGGCGATGCTGAACCGGGAGACGTTGGAATGAGCGGCTCCTTTGCGATCTTGAGCGCGGGGTCCTTTCCTTTTTGCCTTCTTGCTCATGCCAGGCCGATCCATGCTGCCAAACCGGAAGGAGCAGATGAAGCGAATCGGCGATCATATATTATAAAATATATTTTCCAATATTATCTCTTGACAAGAATCTTTTCGCGGTGCTAAAGGAATATCTTTCGTGTGATCCGGATCCACACAACCCAGGAGCCGTATGCACAGATCTCTTACCGACAAAGCCCATCAACAGATCAAAGACTGGATCATCCGCTATCATCTCAAGCCGGGTTCGCTTCTCAACGTCAAGGACCTGGCGCAAACCCTCAAAATGAGCCAGACACCCGTCCGAGAGGCCTTGAGCATGCTCGAACAGGAGCACATGATCCAGCGCCGGCCCAACAAGGGGTTCCGGGTCAGTTCCTTGAATCTTCAGGATGTCGAGGATATTTACGACCTGAGAATCACTCTTGAAGCGATGGCAGCGGGTCAGGCGGCCAGGCGGATGACCCGCACGGGCCGGATGCAGCTTGCAGACATCCTGAAAGAGGTGGGACGGCTGCTGAAGAGCGGAAACAAACAGCGAATCCTGGAGCTTGAGCAGGAATTCCATATGGTGATCTTCGAAGCCGGCGGGAACCGCCCCCTGGCGGAAATGGGCAGAGCCATCCTCAATCGGATCTGGATCATTCAAAATATCAATATCCTCACGACAGATCATCTCTCCGATGCCCATCCGCAGCATGTGAAGGTATTCGATGCCTTGGAAAAGGGCGATTCGCAGAGGGCGGTCATTTTGATGAAAAGCCACATCCGGTTTGCCAAAGCATTTGTCCTTTCCCGGTTAAGAAGCAGCGATGACATTTTATCCAAGATGATGCTGGGATTTCCCCCGGCAGAGAAAACAGAACAATGAATCCGATGACGAAACCCCGATGCCGGGGTGGCAATCCATAAGAAGCATAGGGGGAAGACAAGTACCGTGAAATCCAAAGCTTTTGTTCTTTCGGAGCCGGGCCGCCTGGAACTTCGCGAGTTCGATCTGCGCCCTCCCGGCCCCGAGGAGATCCTGATCAAGACCCGGGTGACCTCGGTCTGCTCGACCGATATCAAGGTCTACCACGGACAGGTGGGCTTAACGCGGTATCCGGTGATCATGGGCCACGAATTTGTTGGAGAGGTGGTAGAGATCGGAGCGGCAGCCGCCGATCGGCACGGCATTGCCGTCGGAGACCGGGTGACCCCGGAGCCTTATCTTCCCTGCGGCGGCTGTAAATGGTGCCGCACGGAGCATCAC
>QZKK01000140.1 GCA_003599475.1 Desulfobacteraceae bacterium | reverse complement strand
AACCTGCACCTTACAACAACTATAATGAGCTATGCATATATACGGGTATTTTAACACTATTCCTCGCAGCGGTCTGTCTAGTATATATCAGAAAGAAGTATGTCGGATTTTTCTTTTTCAGCGCGCTGATCTCTATTGCAATGGCGATGGGAAGCATTTTGTATTATCCGCTTTGGAAATTCATACCTGGGCTGGATCTCTCAACACCATCACGGATTCTATACCTTTTTGGCTTTTCAATGTCTGTGTTAGGCGCCATGGGAGCCGATATTTTAACCACTGCCGAGAGTAAGAAGAAATGGGCGATCTTATCGTTTTGGGCTTTGATACTCGGGATTGGCTTGATGGTCGGGGGAGCCGTCCAAACAGAAACTGGGGTCCATTGGGCTGTCGGCATACCATATGGTGTCAAGGACTGGGGGAATATTTATCGTACGCTTCGAACCCATTTTAACCTTTCATCGGATATTATTTACAAGCCCTTGATCTTACAGGTGGTTTCATTCAGTCTGCTCCTCACAATTCTATTCAGCGCTAACGAACGGATCAAGCAGGTCGTTATGACGCTTGGCATATTGATATTGTCATGTGATATTATCTTTTTCGGCTTGTTTTACAACACAGCTTCCCCCAAAAGTCTGGAATATCCTGAAACAGATGCAATCCGATTCTTAAAACAGGATAATTCCAGATATCGGATCATTACACTGGGAAAATTCATGAGCAATTCATTTGCTCCATATGGTATTGCCGACGCGGGAGGTTATTCCTCCATATATTCCAAACGCTATAGCGAGTATCTGCATTTAGCCAACTCCGGTTTAGATGTACCGTTACCAGAGCAATTTAGTCGATGGACCCATTTTCAAAGAGTGATTTCACCGCTTTTCGACCTCATCAATGTCAAATACGTGTTGCTGCCATCCCATGTTCTGGTGAACGAACCAAAACTGAAACTGGTTTATGACGGGGAAATAAAGATATTTGAAAATAGGGATGTTTTCCCCAGGGTGTTTTTTGTGCCCGCCTATCAATACTGCCGGACCCGTCATCAAGCCTATGAGGCACTGGCCGCCTACAGCACCTCTGACTTCAAGGAAAAGGTGATCCTGGAAGCAATGCCTCCGGAAGCATTAACATCGAACAACAACAAGCTGATGAATAGTGCAACAGCGAATATCGATGTCATCGAATACGAACCTGGCAAAATGGTATTCAATATACAAACCTCGCAGAAAGGGTTTTTAGTTATCAGCGACAACTACCACCCGGCATGGAAAGCAAAAATGGACGGGCAGTGGGCAAAGGTATACCGAGCAAATTACATCATGAAAGCGCTTCCAGTGGAAACGGGGGGTCACACCATCGAGTTGATGTTTCGACCTAAGGGGTTGATTTTGGGTGCCATGACCACTGCACTGGGGTGGATCACCTTCGGGGCGCTGGCTTTGATCGGCCTGATGAGGCGAATACGCTACTGTTGTCGGGAAAATGATGGTTAAGGGTGCTGGATACGATATCTTTCGAAAACAGGGAACGCCCCCTATAAATCTCACATCGCCATCACTTCCAAGGCGCCCGTGTCATCTATACTTACGATATGTGAGACATACAGAACAAACGGAGTTGCATATAAAAATCGCCTGGGTTTGGATATTAACATTCCTACCACAATGATTTCACGATTTTCAAAACGTGTAAGATCCTTTGGTGTGACGTTCGGAAACAAGGTGTACCATGTTTCGAGAACCATGACCGTTCGCTTCATCCTCAAAGGCATCAACGGCCAATGCCTTGCTGCAATAGCCGGAATCATACATTCAATACCTTCATGGCTATTTAAAAAAACCGCATCATGAATGGTGTATCGAATGGAATAATAAGCCATTTTGCCGTTTTCTTTTTCCAATGTCAGCTCCGGCCACTCGTGCCACAAGGCATTAAGGTGGCCGGGGCTTATGGGGATTTCAGCTAAATTCAAACGTGCAGCAAGGTCTTCCGGTTTATAATGTCGCAGTTCGGCATCCAAGGGATACGATCGGGTACTGACATGATTGACAATGTACGGGATTCCCCAAAAGAGCGTGGCCGCTCCGAGAAGGATCGAAAAAACTTGGTATGCGTTTAACCCATACGTTATGGGGTAATCTGAAGCAGCTTTGGCATCGGGTGCGGCTGACTCCTTCTTTTCAATCACCCAGGATAGGCCGGTAGAAGCTATTAGAAAGAGTAAAATATCGCTTCCGATTTTTACCCGCATCCCGCCATCCGTGCCGACCAAGGGGATGGAAAGCATGATTCCGGTCAAATACAAGAGAATAAAGGCATAAAACCTGTTTTTAGGATTAAGAATTGGAGGTATGATGCCCACAACCAAGAGCACTGTCCATAGCCATGAGAAATTTAAAAAGAACACGGCCACTCCAATGACACTGACGGCACAAGCAGCGGGTCTGCGTTTAAACTTTCGAATAAGGGAATGCAGGTGTAAATGCTTATCCAGAAAAATTTGCATAAAAAAAAATAAGGCAAAAAACACCGGCCGGCTACCGGCTTTTCCAAATTCATCGGGAATTTTTTCAAAATAATATCTGTATCCTTTAATGGTTGCCTTGAGGAGTTGACCCGGGTTCTCCAGGAACAATGCCTTTATTCGCCGATATATGATGCCGTTGACTTCTTTTGACGTCAGGTTTTGCTCAAGTGCTTTTTTGATGATTGGGTCTCCGTAAACCGCAGTCCATCCTTTGCCCCCAACCACCTGCCCATACAGGGTTTGTGGATTGTTGGCATAGCCTTCTCCCGGTTTGTTAAAGATACCGGCCGCCATGGGATGCAACCCAAAGCCCAATACGATGAATAGTGTATGAAGGATAAACGATCTGAATTTGTCTTTTAACGGCTTGTTTGAAACAAAGCTGAAAAAGGGGACCGTGATCAGCGTCATCACGCACCAGGGCCGGACGGCCTGGGAAAGCCCTAATAGAAATGCGCCTGAAATCGTGGTTTTTTCACAACCTATGGACAATCCCCGCCACATCAATGCAAAACAGAGAATCAGGATATAAATTCCAAGATTTTCCGTCATAAACACGGTGGAAACATCCGGCCTCCAGATGGATAGAAAACATAGAAAGAGCAATACGCCGAGCCTGTTAGGAACCGGTTTAAGAAGATAATAGGCGATTACAACGACTATGGCCGAAAGCACCATCTGAGCATAAATAACACCCATATAAAAGTGCCCCAGAATGAAAAACAGTACCGCCAGAAAAAGCGGGTAGAGGGGGCGTGCTGTGGCAACACCGCTGATCGGTTCTCCATTGATGACTTGGATGGCGCCATTTACCCAAGCTTTGGCATCCGACCAGGGCACTATACCCACCCGGAAAACATTCTCCGTGTAATCAGGCCTAAGGGTTCCGATGTTGACATACATCCGGAAAGCCAGAAGCATTAAAAATAGAAGAACCAGTATAAACAGGGGCGAAGGGGAAAACTGTCTGTTGCCGTCACTAAAGATCTGCATACACGTTTTATCTGAATTTGATTTTTGAGGCTGCAAAACAGGCCATCTTTAAGAGCATCCATCCGTGTCGCCACCTTTGGATATTGGTGGATCCATAGATTCGGGACCGGTAACGGACGGGCAAATCGACGATTTTCAAATTCAGCTTCACTGCACCGAAGATGAGATCGAAATCGCCGAAAGGGTCGAACTCACCGAAATAGGATCGATTCGCTTCGATTCGATCGTAATCGTCTTTCCAAAGCACTTTTGTTCCGCACAGGGTATCTTTGATCGAATGCCCCAGGAGCCAGGAAAACGCCAGAGAGAAGAACTTGTTTCCAAGGAAATTGATGAACCGCATGGCTTCTTCCTGCATCGGATAAACCAGTCGGACACCATTGACAAAATCGCCGGCACCGGTACACAAAGCCCTCAAAAAGCGGGGCAGCTCTTCCGGCGATACGGAAAGATCGGCATCCAGAATCATCAGGATCTCCCCGGATGCATGTTTGAAGCCGAGCCGCACTGCATCCCCTTTGCCTTTTCCCATCTGATGCAAAAGCTTGCAGTCCTTTTTATCGCTCGATGAAAGGAGCCTTTGGATGGTTTCAAAGGTGTCGTCCCGGGAATTCCCTTCTACGAAGATGAGCTCTGTCAGGCTGCCCATTGCCGGAATCCGATGGATAATCTGGGAGATATTGCCTGCTTCGTTTCTTGCCGGAATAATCACCGACACGGTCACATCCCGATCCTCCGCGGGCATTTTCGGCTTCGGCCGGGCCACGACGAAATTGGTGAGAGCCAGCGCGCTGATGGGCCAGATTTTTACAAGGATCCGATTGGCCAAGCTAGAAAAGAGCGGAACCCACAAGGGGCAGAGGACTTCCGATTGAGCACCGAGGGTTTCAAAATCTTCCAGATCGAGCAGATTCCGGACGTCTTCAACGGTAAGCCAATTCTGGGGTGGTGTCGGCATGGCGATGCCGAGCCGTTGCGCCAGGGAAAGAGGCAGTTCCCAGATCCGGCTGTAGAAATTGAGGATCAAGCGGGTTCGGGGGTGAGTCAGCCGGATCAGCAGATGAAAGACAGCCTGAACATCCCATAAATCGTTTACAAGGTCGGACAGAATGATGAAATCGAATTTCTCTCGGGTGGTGAATTCTTCAATACCCGAATGGATAAAATGGATTTCCGGGTGCCGCTCCCGGGCGATTTGAATCATTTCCCGCGACAGATCCACTCCCACACCCAAAGACGGCTGCAAGGTGGCGATCAAATCCCCCTGACCGCAGCCAGCCTCGATTACCCTCCGGCCGGGGGGGATTCGAAATCGATAGATTTCAGCCAATCGATTCTGATAAAATCGGCGGGTGCGGAATTCACCGGATTTTAGCCGGCGCGCGATATCGTCATAATGACGAATCTGTCGATTGAGATATTCGATTTGCGCCGTATCGGATCCGTTTAATTGATTTAATCGATCCATCCAGAAACCGTTCATTCTTTGCCTGCCTCCCAATGTTCAGAAAGCAGCAAATTTTGAGCCAAAAAACAAAATTTTACGGGCTTTCGATCCACATTCATTCTTTATCCGGCTTTCGCAACAGCATGGCATAATACAGGGCCAGAGAACTGGGAACAAGCCGGGGCAGGGTTGCGAACTTTTCAAGGCGAAACCGAAACTCCGTCTTCGCCAGGTTCAGAAAACTGCGGTAATCATGGATATGCTCGCTTTCTATGCCTTTGTATCCGATGAACCGAAAAAGCCACTCCATGATTCGGTCCACCCTCGGGATTCCCACCAACAGCTCCCCCCCTGGCTTCAAAGTGGCATGGACACTCCTTAGCACCGGCAGAAGATCCGGAACCTCCTCGAAAACGGAGAAGACGATAACTAGGTCAAAGCGATTTTCAGGGAGCCTGGCCGTCTCCACCTCCCCCTTCACCAGAGTCGCATTCACCCCCAGCCCGGCAAGGGTGCGATAAACCGCCGCCGAGTCCGTATCCCGGTCTATGGCCACCAATTCTCTGGAGATTTCGGAAAGCGTGGGGAGAAGCAATCCGCTCCCGTACCCCACATCCAGCAAAGAGCCGTAGGGCGGCGTCAACAGGGACAGCCCGAGATTGATCCGCCCGGCATAGATTCGGGAGACCAAGGGACGATAATAGTAAGGTAGCGGATCGTCCGGGCCGCCCTGTTGGAACAATCCCTTGCGGGGGAGTTTAAAAACGACCCCAGAGTCAGCCACGGATATCCTTTTCCTCGATGATTTGCCTTATAATCCCTGCGATCTTCCGAATTCTTTTTTCGCTCATCATCGAATTATTCTGGATCCGAATCAAGCCGGGAGTATATTCAGAAGCTACGGGACAGGGACGATAGTATTCCCGTGCAAATGGATACCGGGGACAGTCCCATACATCCTCTTTCATCACATGGATTCCCCTTGCAAACATTTGGTGATACAGATGATCAGCCTGCTTTCCAGCGTGGATGACATAATACTGATAGTTCCAGCGGCAGTCATCCGCTTTTTCCGGGAGTTTTAACCCCATGGTGCCTTTCAAGATGCCGTTCAAGATATCGGCATATCTGATTCTACTTGCGGTCATTTCCGAGGTTCTCTGAAACTGCCGAAGGCCTACCGCTGCCTGGTAGTTTGCTAACCTTGGGCGCTCCCAACGTGAATAGTTCCCCCCGAGGCCCAATCCCGAGTATAGTATTTTCCTCAGCAGAGAGGGATTCCTCCACTTGATCAATCCGAGAGCCGGATGGGAAAGAAGAGAATAGATCAATGGATAGGAGTTCAATATGCTGATCACGTTGAAGGCAAAATACCGGGTGGTCTTCAGGAGGCCGGAGTCCCGGCCCGGTTCGTCCAGGAGTGTGCGGATGCGCTCATGCAATCCCTTGTCTTTGGTGACAAAAAGACCGCCTCCCAAGGTGGTCGGCACTTTCATCACGCTGCAGCTGAAGATTCCCGCCATGCCGAAGGTGCCGGTTTCACGATCCCTGAAGAAAGAGTCGAACGACTGTGCGCAGTCCTCAATGACGGGAAGGGACAGGCGTTTGCTCAGCTCCTCGATTTCATCCATCCGAGCCGGATGTCCGAACAGATGCGTGACCAGAATGGCCCGCGTCCTGCGCGTCACTGCTTTCGCGATTCTCTCCGGGTCTATTGTATAGTGGGTTGGTTCCACATCCACGAAAACCGGTTTGATTCCTCGCTGCAGCATCAAAGACACATACAGGGGAAAACCCATTGCCGGTATAATGATTTCATCGCCTTTTGAGAATCGGGCCTCCAAAAGCACATCGAATCCCATCCTCGCAGACGGCAGGAAGGTCACGTAGTGCAACGCGAAGCGTTTGGCGACTTCTCTTTCCAGTTCTGCCAGTGCGTTTCCTTCGCGCAAATGGCCGGTCAGCACTGCAGCCAGAAAGGCCTGCCATTCTTTCCACCTGAAGTCGATGGAGAAAAAAGGGACTGCCATCAGTATCGATCCTTTCCGGCAAGATCCATGACGATGCTCATGAGATTTCTGATTTTTTTAAGCGATCGGATGCTGCCGATTTGTCTGAGCATGAATCCGGGATCCAAGTAAAACCGTCTGAAACTTCTCCGATACAATGCTTCGATTTGATCACTCGATGCATGGGGATGCTTGAAGTTGATGCTTTGCGCGTACTGGGTTCGGGGAATGTTTTCAGCAGTTGAATCGATCTTTCGATCAAAAGCTGTAAACGGCTCCGCCCACAGGACATTCAAGGACAGGTAGTCGAAATCTCTTTCCAAAACAAAGTCGATGGATCTTTGCATATCCGATAGGGTTTCCTCGGGTAATCCTAGTATGATAAAAACCGATGTGTGGATGCCATGGCTTTTGCAGAGGCGCAAAACCTTGTCCACGGTCGAATCGGGGAAATCCTTTCCATACAATTTCCGTACGGGATAGTTCCCGCTTTCCAGGCCGAATTCAATGCATCGACAGCCTGCCTGCGCCATGGCTTCGATCGTTTCTGCCGTCATCAGGTCGAATCGGGAGGAGCAGAACCAACGCAGCCGGATTCTATGCGCGATCATTGAACGGCAGAACTCCAGAACCGTCTTCCGATCATATGCGAATGTCAGGTCATTGAAGTAGACTTCCTGTATGCCGCAAGATGCGATGTGTTCCATTTCCGAAATCAGGTTTTCAGATGTTCGAACGGTGACAGCCGGATAGAGCTTCGGACCCCAGCAAAAGGGACATTGCTGCCGGCAACCGAATGAAGACATAGTGGAGGTCAAGCGTCCCCCCACGCTGTCATAGTGAAAGTAGGCATCGGATATGAATAGATCGTGCCTGGGGACGGGAATCGCCACTCTCCTGGGAATTGGATCGATTCGTCCCCAAAGGTCTCCGTTTTTCATGAACAACACATTGAACAGATCTCCGGAAGGCCCTTTTTCCATAAACGATGCAACATTATGATGCGCATAATCGTAGACCATGGCGAATATGAACGGATGTCCGCTCAGGATTCTTTTCGGGTGATCCGGTTCGAGTCGATCCCGATGATTCGCAAGAAGCAAAATCCGGGTCTTCGGGTGTATCCTCTTGATCTCTTGAAGCAGGGTCAGATCCTGTTCTTCAAAAAAGGGGCTGTAAGTGGAAATGATGAAGTCGTATGAGTGAGCCTCGAGATATTCCCAAATCGTGATGGCGCTGTCCAGTTGGAAATCTTTATAATCAAGGGTGAACCCGGCCTCCCACAAAAATCCGCTCAGGCATACGAAGTCCACGGGGGGCCACCTGTACCCCGGTTTTTGCAGATTCGAACGATGCAGCACCCGAGCGCATTGGATGTCCGATGGAAGGTTTAGCAGGAGCACTTTCAAGAATCACCCCCAGCCGTCTCCATTTTGCCGCAAACCACATCATCGGATCTTCCTGTCTTCAGACCTGCCATGACAAGATAGAGTGAAAACCGCCTGAAAGGGGTCTTTTCAAGCCTGCAATCAAGCCGGCGAAAAAACCTGAACGGAAGGATCATGATATTTCGACACATGATCACCTTGAACCCGTTTTCTTCGTAAAATCGTTTCATCTCTCCATCGGTCATGAAACGGTTGATTCCATCGTCAAAATAGGCCCGTGTAACTCCTATCCGACGTAAAAATGTACGGCATCTGTCGTAGAATGCCACTTTCTGATTGGCGCTCGTGATCAACAGCCTTCCTCCAGGCTTCAACGATCGGGACGCTTCGCTGAAAAAACGGTTCGGTTCGTTCAGGTAGTAGATCATTTCAGAGCTCACGATCGTGTCGAATGCTTCGTCCGTGACGGGCAGGATCTCTGCATCCCCGCAGATCGCCGGGCTTCCGGTCTTTTCGTGAACAACCCGGCACATGTTGATCGAGATGTCCAAGTGAATGATCTCCTTCGGATCGTACAACCGGCTCAACCAGCCGGTGCCTGCGCCGGCATCGAGCACTTTTCCGCGGATCAAAGGAATCAGCGCGTGATAGCGTCTGATTGCGCTGTATTTGCTGACGATCCCGTCAAAAGACGCCGCTACCTCGTCAAACCGTCGTCCAAAATCGGAGTTTTCTATCTCCCGGGCTCTCCTTGTCATATCCTTCCCATTGATTCCCGCCATCGCCCCGCTGCCGCTCCTATCGATTGCCGAGAGCATAGATACGGTATATGCTCTTTGAGGTCTTTACCTGATTCAAGTACCGGGTTTGAAAGGCTGCAAAACGTTCTTTTTCAATCTGTGAAAACGCGCTCTTTCTTCCGAATACGAACTGATCGTCATACAGGAAGTGGGTAAAGCCGCTCTTTTTCAATCGGTCGTATAGATCCGCCGTCGAAGTGCATCGGCTCAAGTATTTCTGAATTGTGAAGGACTCGAACATGGAATCCGAAAAATACGCCCGTTTGCAGAGAAAACCGAGGTTTTTCATATATATTAAAAATATTTTGGCGTCCAGAGGCAAATGGGTGTTTACGTATTGAAATATATCGTAAGAAGGAATCAGCCTGGACAGGAACTCTCTCCGATTTTCCCCGCCGATGACATACCGATGGGGTTTGATCTTTAAAAATTCCTGGCCGATATGATATCCGTCTATGGAAATGGAGGCGGCGACCAGCAGAATGAGAACCGTGAAAACCGTCTTCCGCTTCCTGTAGCAGGAAACCGTGTATCCGACGAGAATCGCCAGGGCCGGGATTGCCGGTATGAGATACCGGATCTGCTGAACCGAAAAAATCCAGAAAAGAATCAGGAATCCGGCATAGAGGATCAGGATCTTTATCACCGGGGGCGTTTTTCTTAGACCGGCAAAAAACGGAAGCGTCAAAAGAAAAACCGGGCCGATCACCCCGTCGAATCGGGTGCTATGCAGTTTCGCATGAAAACTGAGATTCCAGGGGAGCAGAAGATAATCGGTCAGCGTACGTCCCATCCCCAGTTGATGGAGAAAAAGATCATAAGAGCGGGCCTGTTCGCAGCTCCATCCTCTGCCGCCGAAGAGATCGAAAAAAAACGGATAGAGCGGGTTTGCGGTAAGAATCCAGTTCTTAAGGTAAAAGGGCGATCCGATGAGGAGTGCTGTCAGGGCATACAGCGCGGTTAAACGGAGTGCCCTCTTTGTGTCGAACCGGTGGCGGCGGCTGCCGGATAGAACCCCGAAGACGCCCATGAAGGGCAAAATCAGGCCTCCGTACTTGCTTCCCAGGGCTAGGCCTGTCATTGCACCACTTAGAACGAGCCATGCAGTCTCTTTTCCCTCGTACCAGTTGATGAATGCATAGAGCGCCAAAAATGCATATGCCGTCAGAAAAAGATCGGTGTACGCCATGGTGGAAGCGACCCAAACAGACGGGACGGATATAAACACAAGGGGAGCGATGATACGCGGGGTCGAGTCGGGAAGATACCGGCGGGCAAACTGCACCATCGCTGCCATGGTCAGCAGGGCCATTGCAAAGTGGATTCCCTTTGCGAGCACATCCCCGCTTACTGCAAGACCGATGAGGAAAAGCATTTCTCCGCCGAGCGGATAGTTTGAAAAGAGGTTTCCGGGGATGAAATGGAACCCGCCTTCGGTCAGATAGTGTCGCGGTACCGCCAGATGATAAGAAAGCTCATCGTTTCCGAAAGCCGGTGTCAATACCATCATAAGCGCCGTACCGAGCAGGACCAACAGTAGAAATGCGGCCCATCGATCCAGGCCACGAATGATGAATCGAGATAAAGAGATACCCTGAAAGGATGCCTGCGACAATCGCCACCCCCAGATCGCGGGTCCGGCAAATGCCGAAAGCAGAAGATAGACGGCAGTTGAGCTTACGACTTGAAGAGTGCAGAAGGCAAAAACGGATAAGCTGAGCATTCCGAACCCGATTCCGATCGCATAGATGAGGCTTTCTGTAAAAGAAGCGACGTGCACCCTGCATTTTAATAAGAGCAGTTGTCCGATACCGGCTGAGATGAAAATCAGGCCGGCAAGATAGAATAAAGTTGTTACATGCTGTATGAGGGCTTCCAATCGGTGTTTTGCCTATTCACTGCGTCTCTGCATCCCTGCGCGAGGCTATTCAATATCTATCCATGCCAATCTGCGCAAATCTGTGTAATCTGCGGATGATCAGGCGAATTGGGATAACCGGCAGAGGATCTCATCGGCCGTCAGCATTCCCTTATTCCAGGGCTGAGGGTACTCAAAGCCCTTGATTCCCAGCATTTCGGCGGCTTTCACATTTTCCGGAATATCGTCGATATAAAAGTCCGCTCTTTGCAGCCACCCGAGAAATTCCGCCTTGCTCACATCATAGACGGGCAAATCTTCCCCTTCTCGAAACGAAGGGACAAAGCTGACCGTCCGTATCCAGTGGCCGAAGTGTCTGAAGACCCACTCCGCTAAAAACGGCATCGATCTCCTGGGTCTTGCGGTCAGTGCCAGATGCCGGAACCTTGAGCCATCGCTTCGAAACCATTCCAGAATCCGCGGATTCGGAGCTAAATTGCGCCCTTTCTCTGAAACCCTGAATTTGTCCAGGCTGGCCAAAAAAGCATGTTTGGATATGCCAAGGTTTTCATAGGGTGGGTTGCAGGTGAGATCCTCAAACCTTATCTTCTGTCTTGTGCCCGGTTCGAGATCTTCGAACCAGCATCTCATCAGATCATTTAAAACGTCATCGATATCCCATACGATCAGCTTCAAATCGGTTTTTCTCCTTTCATGCAGACTCCGGCGTTTACATGGCCTTTCAATCCCATCCGACTTACCTCAATTCATTTATCGCTTTTTGGACCTTCAAATCTCCGGGGGCCAGTGCGGCGGCTTTCGAAAGATTCTCCGCGGCCTTTGTTCGGTCTCCTTTCAGCAGGTAGAGGAATCCGATATTTTTGAATCCTTCGGCCATATCGGGGCTGAGGCGGATCACCTGCTTGAAGTCTCTTTCCGAAGATCCATAGTCGCCGGTTACAGCCAAAATCTTTCCCCTCAGATTATAGGCGGGGGCAAAATTCGGCTCCAGTGCAAGGCATCGGTCTAAATTCACGACAGCCTTCCCATAATGCCCCCGCTTAAAAAGCGGAAGCGCCTCCATCTGGTAATAGATTCTGGTTGCCGTTTGCCAGCGGTCGGTTCGAACGATTTCCCCCCGGTAGATCCAGTTGCCGAGAACCCAGAAAAAACAGACTAGAAGGATGGAAAGAGCCGCTGTCTTCAATTTTTTCGCGATGAGAAATTCCCGGAGTTTGAATACGGCTGCCCCTGCAAACAGGCACAGATAGGGGACTGCCGGCGTCCGGTAGCGGGACTGCATGAGAAACAGCAGGCCCGAAAAAATATACAAGCAGACCATTCCGTAAATCAGAAAAAGATGCCGGAACCCTTTCAATGAAAAGAGCATTCCGGTAAGACCGAGGGCCGAGATGATTCCGAACCGGAACGCCGGAAGGGACAGGACCCGCTTGTATTCCAGGTAGGCCGAGGCGACGTCATGCATTTCATAATCGTTGAAAAAATAGAACAGCTTTTTCATCTGACGGATCGCATAAGCGTTAAAATCGCTGCGGATGTCTTCCAGCGTTTTTTGAAACCAGAATTTCGATGCTTCAGATGGCGACAGGGCTTTTCCGCTGAGCCAGTTCGCCGTTTTCCGGAAGAGCACATGGGCATAGTCGGGCTCTGCAGCCCCCTCTTCGGCAAAGCCTTCATCGGGAAGGCCCGTCCCCTCCAGCGCCGAGGCGCCTTTCCCGTTTCCGTGATAGAAGACCTTGCCGGCATCGGCTGTAACCAGCACGATGTCGTTCAGCTTCACGTAATTTCTTGCGGTAACTGAAAAAACGATCAGGAGAGCCGATCCGGCAAAAAGGCATGCCGCCGATACTCTCCTCGAAAAGGGGCGGACACTGGAGGAAGAAAACAGGAGCCAGAGGATTCCAAGGGGCAGAATCAGAAGGGAGTTTGCCTTCGTTATGATCGAAAGCCCCGCAAAGATTCCGGAAAACAGGATGTGCCGAAACGAAAAGAAGCGTTCGCCGGCCGAATGGAGGGAAAGTATGCACAACAGGTTGAACAGAAGGACATAGATCTCGGGTTCGAGCGTCGTTTCAAGAACGATCAGGTTCCCATACGCCGCATAGAGAAAGGCTGCAAGGAATCCGATCGCTCTCCCCTTTTTGTTGAAAACGAGCGTTCCCAGTTTTAAGATCAAAAGACAGTTGAAAGCACCGATCAAACCCTGCAGCACTTTTAAATCGTGCCAGTCGATCCCGAAAAACCTGCGCAGAAAGGCCAGCAGATAGAGATAAAAGGGGCTCAAATCGACCAGCCGGTCACCGATATCGGCTCCCGAGGCAAGCCTTTCGGCAAAGAAAGGGTACTTATAGAAAAGAATCGGGGTATCGATAAAGATGAGAAAAAGAGACCGCAAGAGAACGGCTAAAAGGAATACCGTAAGATAGAGAACAGGGGCCCGGGTTCCTGTATTCCAAATCTGTACTCTCCTGCGTAGTCTGTCGATTCGCTCGATGATACGGGAAATTGCATTTCCCGCGCGGAGTCGTAGAGGTTCAGAGAATAAAAAAAGTGAAGATTGCTGTACGTTTTCGGTGAGCATCCGGCCGAGGGGCGCCAAATCGATTGTGTTGAAAATTCCGATTTCAGCCACAGAAAAACCTCAAAAGACGAGGGCTTGTTCTTTCAATCTGCGTGAACCTGCGTAATCTGCGGATCGATTCTTGCCTCCAAACCGAGCAGTTCGATCAGCTTCCCGGGGGAGCGATTCCAGAGCAGGCTCAAAAGAGGTACCGGTTTCTTCGGTTTCGCCTGGATGTGAATGACTCCCGGCGAAAGGATAAAATCGTGAATCGCCCCTACCAACTTTTCTACGCGGGGATCTTCTTTTTCTCCAAGCGTTTCTTGAACACGCTCCGCCAACATCCGGCGGAAACTTTCGGCGGACTGATCCGTGCGCCTGGCGCCTGTCTCATAAAGGCGCTGGAGAAGGGAATCGTCTCTATAGACCAGTTCGGCATCTGCGAAATAAACAGCAGAGAGGATCGTCAAAAGGACGAATGCATTTTCCGGAATGCCTTGAATGTGATTCGGGTTGAAGTTTTCCAGCCGAAGCCGAAGCTCCAAGGAACCTGCACGATCGGCTTCCAGCCGGAAGCGCCGGATGCCTGCGACAAGATCCTTTTTGTCGTAAAAGACCGAACCTGAAAGATTCAGGTCAATTCCCTCTTTATAGCCGATTTCGTTCAATAGGTGTTCCAGGGAGCCATTTCGAAACGGATCGATCCGGATGCCCCTGGATTCGATGGAAACGCTTTCGACTCCGGGCGAAGCCTCTCCGCTAAGGGATTGATCGAGGATCAGCTCTTCCACCCTTATTCTGTCTTTCAAAAATCGGGGTGAAATTTGCAGGTTTTGGATTCGGATCCGGCGATCAAGCAATCCCAACCCGAGTTTCCCGTAGCGGACGTCGGCATACGTGGATAATTTTGCAATTTCCCGGTCGACTTCCTCGCGTATCTTTTGTTCCATATAGTATTTGAGACCGAGATAGGCCCCCGCGATCAGGAAGACTGCACAAAGCGCAACGATCGTCTTTTTAAATTTCATGTGCCGCCCATTGGATGCCTGCATATCGGCCGTAACTGACGAAAGGGGGAAAACCATAGGTAAAACAATCGATCGGATATCCAGAAAAAATGAACTGGATCGATTGGGGTTAGAACTCGCAGCCTCACCGGCGGGTTATTTTACCATCGACAAACCGACCAGAAAATGCCCCTTGAACTTTCCCTCTGCATCTTTTGTGATGTGCGTGATCTCTGTCTTGCATCTTTCGACCGGACCTGTGTCATCAGATGGGTAATACTTCATATCCAGCACATCACCGACTTTAAGATGCCTCACGAGGGCAGAGTTTTCCTTGACCAGGATGCACATGCCTTTAGGGGAGATATTCCAGATTTTAAACTGGTAAATGGCATCCATCCCTTTCTTGGAAAACTCCACACTGTAGAACCGATCCACCAGGGTTCGTGCTTCCGATCTTCTGTCCACCTTCCCATCATGGTCTTTCATGATGCATATCCTGCCTTGATGGTTTATGAGATGACGGTTTCTAAGACGCGTGCAAGATTCCAGATTATTTTCGAAAACATCCTATACATTTTCTGTTCCGATAAATCAAGTTTGCTTTTTCCCAATTTCTGGACGGATGCCGGGCCGAGATCCGAAACGTCTATCCGAATCGAAGCTCTTTGAACCTATCGTGTATATTCGGCATAAAACAGTTCTCAATTGAGCCCCCGGGAGGTTTCGAGTGTATTTTTTCTTCAAATTTTCCATAACGACGGAAATACCGGCGTTTCAATTCTGTGATTGTATCTCTCTTTTGTGTTGTGATATGTTTCAGCGTACCTTTAATCCGATCGATACGTTCCTTGTCATTGAGGCTTTTCCAAAAGGAAGGAGAATTGAGATGGAAGATATCGTAAAGGTCGTTCAGGCGAGAGATGCCAATGAAATCGAATTTCATCAAGCCGTCAGCGAGGTGATGGAATCGATACGTCCGGTACTCGAAAAAAATCCGGAATACCGCCATGCCAAAATACTGGAGCGAATCGTCGAACCTGAACGAACGATCATCTTCAGGGTGCCCTGGATGGATGACCGGGGGGAAATCCATGTAAACCGGGGGTTTCGGATTGAGATGAACAGCGCCCTGGGACCCTATAAGGGAGGTCTCCGCTTTCACCCTTCCGTAAATTTATCGATTCTCAAGTTTCTCGCATTCGAACAGGTGTTTAAAAACGCCCTCACGACGCTTCCCATGGGCGGGGGAAAAGGCGGGTCGGATTTCGATCCCAAAGGCAAATCGGATTACGAGGTCATGCGGTTTTGCCAGAGCTTCATGAGCGAACTGTGCCGCCACATCGGTCCGAATACGGATGTCCCGGCCGGGGACATCGGGGTGGGAGCCCGGGAGATCGGCTATCTCTTCGGGAGTTATAAAAAAATGAAAAATGAATTTACCGGGGTGCTGACCGGAAAAAGCGTCAATTGGGGGGGCAGCCTGGTTCGTCCCGAAGCGACCGGTTACGGGTGCGTCTACTTTGCCGCTGAAATGCTCGCCACCCGGAATCAGACGATCGACGGCAAGGTATGCCTTGTGTCCGGTTCGGGAAATGTCGCTCAGTTCACGGTCGAAAAACTTCTTGAGCTCGGAGGCAAAGTCGTCACCCTTTCCGATTCCTCGGGCTATATTTACGATCAAGCGGGCATCGATCGGGAGAAACTCGGTTTCATCAAGGTCCTGAAGAATATAAAAAGGGGGAGGATCAGGGAGTATGCCGAAAAATATCCGGAGGCCGTCTATACCCAGGCCGATCCTTCGGCAGAATCCAACCCGCTGTGGGGTCATGCGGCCGAATGCGCATTCCCTTGTGCCACTCAGAATGAAATCAATGAAAAGGACGCCCGGAACCTGGTGGGAAATAAGGTGATGCTGGTTTCTGAAGGAGCCAATATGCCAACGACACCGGGCGGGATCAATATCTTCCTGGATAGCGATATTCTCTATGCCCCCGGCAAGGCCGCCAATGCCGGCGGAGTGGCGGTCTCAGGACTTGAGATGTCTCAAAACAGCATGCGTCTCAACTGGCCGCGTCAGGAAGTCGATCAGCGCCTTCAGATCATCATGAAAAGCATTCACAAGACGTGTTTGGAAGCCTCAGAAGCATACGGCACGCCGGGTAACTATCTAAACGGCGCAAACATCGCCGCGTTTGTCAAAGTGGTGGGAGCGATGCTCGATCAAGGACTGGTCTGAACGGAATGCTCCTGCCGAAGCGGGACCCTGGAGGCCGATGAAGGATAAACCCGGGAAGCCGGCTACTTCATTCCTCTTTCCGTTTTGACAATACCATAGGCTTCCTGGATTTCTCTGAACTTGTCCTGAGCGAATTTGACGAATTCTTCCGGCAAGCCCTTAGAGACGATTTTATCCGGGTGATAATCCTGGACGAGCTTCCGGTATCTCTGTTTGATGGTATCGTCCGAATCGGAGGGGCGGCAGCCGAGCACCGAATAGTATTTTTCCACTTCTTTGACGTATTTCGATCGGATCTGCCTGTATCGTGTCTCGCTGATATTGAAAATGCCGACTGCGGACCGGATCACCTTCTCCTCTTTTTCACTGAGCGGTCCGTCGGCGGCGGCCACCCGGAGCAAGATATCGATGATCAGTTCCATAAACTGGGGCTGGTAGCGGAAGTGGTGGTAAAACTGGGTTGCGAACCCGTCGAAGGTTTCGTAGGAATTCAGAGCCGTCTGGAAAATGTTGCGGGCATACCTTCGACTTTCCGGATCGAGGTTCAAATCTTCTGCCATGAAGCGTTCTATGGTGTCGATTTCTTCTTTTCCGATGCGTCCATCCGTTCTGACAAGCTTTGCCAACATCGAGAACGTCGCAACGAAAAAGGTCAATTGAGCCGTTTCTCCGTTGGAGAGAGAGACCGGATGCTGACTGATTTCGAGTTCTGCGGTGGTATCGAAAGCATGACCGAATGCGGCTCCCGCAATGGCGCCGAGCGGTCCTGCCAGCGCAAATCCGATGGTCCCACCCACCATTTTTCCAAGCCAGCCCATAAGAAGTATCCTGCTTTCAATCGAGTGCATCGGTTGCATGAAGATGTCCGATCTTTTTATCACAGGAAACCGTAATTTGTAAGAAGAAAATCGCCGCTGTTCCGCAAGGCGAGTTCATGAGTTTCCCGCTGAGCGGATTCAGTATTCGGGAAGGAAAAGCCGGCGGCTCTGCTTCCTCCTCCAGACTGAACCTCCGAACCGAACACCCGGAAAGCTCAAGTCCTTGATGCCGCTGCCGATATAATCGGCATGGGGTCGATCGGTAGAAAAATAGAAGGAATCATATCCGTTGTCTTCCTCATGGCATCTTTCTCAGCCCAGACCGACGCTCTCGGAGGAATAAAATCGGATGATCGATTCACAAAGCCGTTTGAGGTGAAAATCGAAGGGGGCCGGGTAAGTCTTCGCGCTGAAAATGCGGATCTTTATTCGATATTGAAAGAGATTTCCAGAAAATCCGGTGTCGATATAACAATCCATGGTTCATGGAAGAAAGAGATAACGGCATCTTTCGCAGACCTTTCGATCGATCGCGCGGTTCGGCAACTGGCCGAAAATGTGGGTTTCGTCTATTTCAAACATCCGGAAGAGAACACCTTTCATTTATCCCGGATCGCAGTCGCTTCCTCGGCGATGCTCAAAAATTCATCGGATCGCGCTTCCGATGCCGGTAAAACCAAGTCGGATTCCCAGTCCGCTGCGGCTGACCACAGCGGCACCAGGGAAGTGGTGTCGACCTCCGGCATGCTCGAAAAACCGACGGAGAAAGTGTCAGGAGAAATCGTGGTTCGCTTTATCGAAGGTGCTTCGAAAGAAGAAATCGAATCTTGCGTCGCCGCAGCGGGAGCAAAAATCAAAAGAAAAATCGAACTTCTCGGAGCCTATGTAATCGCCTTACCCTCCGGCCTTGCCGGGGAGCAAGCGATCGAATACTTCTCCTCAACAAATACCGTCGTCGCCTCCGAACCGAATTATCTCATTCCGATTCAGACGGTCCCGAACGACCCTCTCTTTCCGAACCAGTGGGCCTTCAACATGTCAGGCAGAAAAGGGAGTTTTTCCCATTCAGGAATCGATATAACGGGAGCCTGGGACCTGGAGAGGGGAGATCCAGGGGTGGTGATCGCAATCGTCGATACAGGAATTTACTACCTCCATGAAGACCTGGCCGGCAATATCTGGCGCAATCCGGGGGAAATCCCCGGAAACGGAATCGATGACGATCGCAACGGCTACACCGATGATATCATCGGATGGGATTTCGTCGATGCAGATTCGGGGGACAAAGGCGAGGACTTTTCTATTCCCGACAACGATCCGTTGGACCGACAGGGTCATGGGACGATGGTTGCAGCGGTAGCGGCAGCTTCCGGCAACAACAGCGTCGGCATTGCCGGAGTCGTATGGGACTGCCGGGTGATGCCGGTGCGGGCTGGCTATAAACTGGAATCCGGTGCCGGAGTGCTCAGGAGCTCGGATGCGGCGGAAGGGATCGCATATGCGGCCGCAAACGGAGCCCAGGTCATCAACTTGAGCTGGGGAAGCGAGGTCAAGTCCCTTACGGTAGAAAGGGCGATCGGATTTGCCGAAAGCTGCGGAGCGCTTGTCTGTGCTGCGGCAGGAAACAAGAATTCCGATCGGTTGCTTTTCCCGGCGGCTCTTGCCGCAGATGCGATCATTTCCGTCGGGGCATCGGATATGTATGACGGAAGAGCATCCTTTTCAAACTACGGGGCCGATGTCGATCTTTTTGCACCCGGAGTCGATATCTATACGGCTTACCTTGACAACGGCTATTGTCTCGCAAGCGGAACTTCTCTATCGACGCCCTTTGTTTCGGGGCTGGCCGCCATGGTCTGGTCGGCAAACAGCAGCCTTACAGGCAGGCAAGTGAAATCCGCCATTTTGAGCTCGGTCGATATTTCACAAAGCCTTTCGGGTCTTGCCCTTTCCGGGGGGCGAATCAACGCCTGGAAAGCGCTTCTTCAGGCGGGTATCCACGGGTTCGTTACGCGTCTGTACCTCCATTGCCTTTACCGGATGCCCGATGAGGGCGGCCTGAATTCATGGTCCGCAGCGCTCAGCAGCGGCACCCTTTCCGGAGCCGACGTCGCCGGATGCTTCATTTCCAGCCTGGAGTTTGTCAATCGAAATACGTCGAATGAAGAATTCGTCACCATCCTGTATCGATCCTTTTTCGACCGGGAACCCGATCTTCAAGGATTTAACGGGTGGGTGAATTGTCTGAAAGGCGGTGCAAGCCGTTTGGATGTGCTGGCCGGTTTCGTCTCGTCTCGGGAATTCCAAAATCTGTGCGCAGCCTATGGCATTCAAGCCGATTTCTCGTAAATCGATGATCGGAATCCTGCAAAGAACCGAAAAGATGCCCGGAAAGGCGCCAAGAGCCAAGAACCGGATGGTGGGCTGAAATCGGCGTCAATCGGCGCCTGCCCCGTAGCTCCGGGAGATGGTACTGGGGTAATCTGCGGATAATTTCGGAGGCTTTTACGGAGGGCCTGGCTGAGGGCCGTCAACTCCGGCGTGTTACCTTCATCGACGAATACAGGGGATGGTCCCTCAGAGCGGATTCGATCAGCGGAAGCGCCCGATCGTAGTCGTCAACCATCAGAAAAATCTCGATTGCATCTTTCGTGTGCATTCCCCCAACCCATTTGCCGGCACGATCCGGCTGAAGTGCGGCATCGAGGATGGAGGCAAGCTGCCTTCGGAAGGTATCGGCCTCATCGTATCCCAGCTTCCGATCGGCGATGTTGAATGAAAGGGTGATTCTTTCCATACCGGCTATTATGATCGGTTTTTCGGAAAAACGAAAGGGGGGTGCGATTCAATTCCTGAAGGTGCGAAGAAAACCTGCATAGCAGATGCAATCAACCTGGTGCCGAAGGGGAGACTCGAACTCCCACAGGGAACCCCCCACTAGACCCTGAACCTAGCGCGTCTACCAGTTCCGCCACTTCGGCACATGTTAAAAAAGGTTGATTTCATTCGTAAGGTCTTATATATATATTTATTTAATTGTCATGTCAAGAGCATTATTTTGGAATTGAGTTCGATAAAATGGAACTTATTGAAAACCTCAAATCTCTTTCGTCTCCTTATAAAAATGCGGTGGTGACCATCGGAAATTTCGACGGCGTGCACATCGGACATCAGGCGCTCTTCAAGGAGGTGAACCAGAAAGCAGGTGAAATCGACGGCATATCCGTCGCCGTTACCTTTGAACCGCACCCGAGCCGGGTACTGAATCCAAACGGACAACCCCCCCGGATCACACGCTACGAACAGAAAGTCGAGCTTATCGAGAAAACCGGAATCGATGTACTGATCTGCATTCCGTTCACGCTCGATTTCGCCGAGACGTCCGCCCATGATTTCGTTGAAGATTTGCTTGTCGGCCGCATCGGTATGAAGGCCATTGTCGTTGGAAAGGACTATACATACGGGAAATCCCGCGAGGGAAACATCGAATCTCTGCGGGTAGACGGAAACCGGCTCGGTTTCGAAGTCATGGTGGCCGAATGGATTCGAGTTCCAACCAGTCCTGCCGGACGGGCCAGCAGCACGCTCATCCGGAAGCTTGTCATGGACGGGAACGTCGCAAACGCAGAAAAATTGCTCGGAAGACATTATCAGATCCGCGGAATGGTGGTGGAGGGAAGAAATCGAGGCAAGAGACTGCTCAACTGCCCCACAGCCAATATCGACCTTCAGGACGAACTGCGTCCGAAAAACGGCATTTACGCAGTCACCGTCGAATTCCGTGGACGATGCTGCAAGGGGGTTGCCAACATCGGCTACAGCCCGACCTTCGACGATCCGCAGCTTACCTTCGAAGTTCACGTGCTCGACCACGATGAAGATCTGTATGGAGAGAAGATACGGGTAAATTTCATCGAAAGAATCAGGGATGAAATGAAGTTCGACAATGTTGCGGATCTATCCGAAAAGATCCGGGAGGATATTCAGACCGCTCGAGGCATCCTTTCGACCCGTGGATGCGGCGGCTGATCGACGATGAAGCGGAGCTTAACGATTTCTCTGTTTGCCGGTGTTTTCCTGTCTGCTGCCGCTCTTTTTTTTGCTTTCAGAAACGTACCTGTCTCGGAGCTCCTCCATTACTTCGGTTCGATCGATTATTTCTGGATCATTCCCTCGATCGGCCTGGCGCTCTTCAGTTTCATCCTGCGGGTATACCGATGGCAGATCATACTGGGTTCGGCCAAAAAGATTGGATTTTGGCATGCATTTCATCCTTTGATGATCGGCTTTGCGGTCAACTGCATCCTGCCCGGCAGATTGGGAGAGATGGTCCGCCCGGTCGTTCTGAAGAAACGCGACAATGTTCCAATGACAACGGGTCTTGCAACGGTTCTCACCGAGCGTGTATTCGATATCGGGCTTTTAGTGGTGCTTTTCGCCGTCGTCTTGTCAACCGTTCAGATTCGATCCGATCTCCATATCGAGTTCGGGCCGTATCGACTGAATCGAGGTATCCTCGAAGCGATCAGCGATGGAATGATGAAGCTTTGCTTCCTGCTGGCTGTCGGAGTTCTATCGGTCTCTTTTTCAGGAACAAGAGAAATCATCAACCGCCTCATCGCGAGAATGCCGGATCTTTTCTTCTTTTTAAACAGGGATCGGCAGGAGAAGATCCGTCGTTCGCTTTCAAAGCCTCTGATTCGTATCGTTGAAAATGTTGCCGAAGGGTTTTCCCTCGTCCGTTATCCGAAGAAGATGATCCTTTGTCTTGGGCTTTCGGTGATGGTCTGGTATTCGGCAGCCGTTTCCGTTTACCTGATGACGCTGGGGTGTCCGGGAGTCAGGGGGCTATCATTTCTGGAATCGACCGCCATGTTGATCATCATCTGTTTTTTCATCGCACTCCCTTCAGTACCCGGTTTCTGGGGACTGTGGGAAGCCGGAGGGGTTTTTGCGCTCTCGCTGTTCGGGATTTCCAGCCAGGATGCGGCAGGCTTTACGCTGGCCAATCATGCCATTCAGATGATCCCGGTGATTCTGGTCGGATTGGTGTCGGCGGTGATTACAGGAATCAACATTCTTAAAGTTGCATATGAGCCGGATGTGACATAAATTATGGGAAGATTTTCAAGCGATGTCTCGATACCCGTGATCCAAAGAGGCATCGCAGTGAAACCGGATGAAATAAAGAAAATCGGAGAATGAGTATGCCCGATCGTGTTGCAAGCAGAGAGGAAAGGATGCCTTTGCTTCAGATACGTACATATCCGGACAAGATTCTTCAGCAGCCGACGCGCCCGGTTGAAAAGATAGACGGACGACTTCAGGAATTGATCGACGGCATGGCGCAAACCATGTACGCCGCACCGGGTGTAGGATTGGCCGCCGTGCAGGTCGGCTCCAGAAAAAGTGTTCTGGTTTACGATGTTGCACCCCGGGATGAAAAACGGGATCTCCATGTGCTGATCAATCCCAAGATCATCACCCTGGAGGGGGAGATCCTTTCCGAAAACGAAGGGTGCCTCAGCATTCCGGATTATCGTGCGGATGTGAAGCGTGCCCGATCGGTTCTGGTGGAAGGTATGGACCGGGAAGGCAATCCGCTGCGGATGGAGGCCGAGGACTTTCTTGCCATCGTCCTTCAGCATGAAATCGATCATCTCAATGGAATTCTGATCATCGACCGGATCAGCAAGCTGAAGCGAGAGCTCTTCAAAAAAAGGGTCCAAAAACAGCTCAAAAGGAATATGTAGCGTTTTGAAGGTCATCTTCATGGGCACGCCGGAGTTCGCCGTTCCGTCTCTGATTGCGCTTCATGAAGGCGGCATGGAAGTCTCCCTGGTGATCACCCAACCGGACCGCCCGAGCGGGAGAGGGCTGCAGAAAGTGGCGCCCCCGGTGAAAACGGCGGCAGAACCCTTCCGGTATCCTGTCATTCAGCCGGATTCGATCCGGAAGGATGCAGTCATGAGGCTCATCCGCCGTTTGGAGCCGGACTTTTTCGTAGTGGTCGCCTTCGGAAAAATCCTACCAAAAGATCTCCTGTCCATCCCCCGGATCTGCCCCGTCAATGTCCATGCTTCGCTGCTTCCCAAATACCGGGGTGCAGCTCCTGTGGCATGGGCGATCCTCAACATGGAAAAAGAAACCGGGGTAACGACCATGCATATGGATGAAGGGATGGACACCGGGGATATCCTTCTTTCCGAATCGGTTCCCATCTTCCCGGACGATACGACCGCCACCCTCTCCGACCGCCTGGCACATCTAGGAGCCGGCCTCTTGATCCGGACGTTGAACCGACTCGTAGAAGGCCGCGTCGTGCCGAAACCCCAGGATCACTCTTTGGCGACTTCAGCGCCGATGCTTCGAAAAAAGGACGGCCGGATCGACTGGTCGCTTTCCGCCGAGCGGCTGGAGGCTTTCATCCGCGGAGTGACTCCATGGCCGGGTGCATTCACCTTCTTAAACGATAGACGCCTCAAAATATTTTCGGCGGAAGTCGTTCAGACGAAATCTCAGGTCCTTCCGGGAACCGTGGTCCAGGGGTTTCCGGATGAACTGAGGGTTTCAACCGGCGGCGGCCTTCTGTCGATTCTCGAAGTTCAGGCCGAATCCGGGAAACGGATGCATATCCGGGAATTTCTCCATGGGTTTTCCATACCGGTGGGAGCGAGGTTCGAATAGCCGGAGATCAGAGATCCGAGGTCAGAAGTCGGCAAGGGTAAGAAGTTGAGAAGCTTAATCAGAGGGCCTTTCACCGACCCCCGCAAGACGGCTCTTTTTGTTCTGAATGCTCTCGGAAGCGGGAAGCGGACCCTGGATCGGATCATCGAAGAGGCTCCGATCCAAACGGCTCCTTTTTCCCAGCGCGATCGGGCGCTTCTGAACGCGCTTGTCTTCGGAGTGCTCAGGTGGCAGGGCCGTCTGGATTGGATCATCTCTCATTTCTCCAAAATGCCGCTCCATCGAATCGAACGGAAAGTCCTGAACATCTTGCGCTTGGGCGCCTTTCAAGTCGTCTATTTAGATAGAGTCCCCGATTCCGCTGCAGTCAACACCTCCGTGGAACTGGCCAAATCGTCAGCCTCCTCTCCCGTTTCCGGTTTCGTCAACGGTGTTTTGAGAAGTCTCGCCGGAAATCACCGAAATGTTCCGTTTCCAAACCTGTCGGATGATCCGGTAGCTGCATTGAGCATTGGAAAATCCTTTCCGGAATGGATGGTCAAAAGGTGGCTGGATCGCCTGGGGGAAGCGGAGGCGGCAGCGTTTTGCGATGCGATGAATCGGATTCCCCCGATAACGCTTCGCACCAACACCCTTCGAATCGACCGCAGTTCTCTGCTGGATGCAATCGAGGGCTTGGTCGATGAGGTCCACCCGACCCCTTTTTCCCCGGATGGTATTTTCATTGCCGGGCCCGGTCAGCCGATTCCGGAAATGAAGGTATTCCAATCCGGATGCTTTCAGATCCAGGACGAAGCCGCGCAGATGGTGTCGTTCCTGCTTGACCCCCGACCTGGAGAAGCCGTACTGGATGCCTGTGCGGGCCTGGGGGGAAAAACCGGGCATCTTGCCCAGCTCATGAAGAATGAGGGGATCATTGTCGCTGCGGATCGGAACCCGGAGAAGCTGGAGCGGCTCGAAAGCGAGATGAAACGTTTGGGAGCATTGAATGTGAGAGCCGTTCGATCCGATCTAGAGCGTCCTTACGATCATGGCCCGTTGCGACGATTCGACCGGATACTTCTCGATGCCCCCTGCTCGGGGTTGGGTGTGCTCCGGCGAAACCCGGACGCCAAATGGTCATCCAGCGAAAGCGCCATCATAAAGAGCGCAAAACGGCAGCTCCGGTTTCTTAAGACTCTTTCGAAGCATGTCGTGCACGGAGGCCGCCTCGTATACGCGGTCTGCAGCACCGAACCGGAAGAAACCGTTTCCGTGGTAAAAGAGTTTTTGAAGCTTTGTCCGGAATTTGATATAGATAGAGGACCGATGCCGGTGTTTACAGCCGGGCTCGTCGGTCCGGAGGGGTACCTTACAACGTATCCGCATCGTCATTTAATGGATGGTTTTTTTGCGGCACCGCTCAAGCGGAATCGCTGACGAAGATTTCAAGGTTTCGGGTTTCAGGTGTCAGCCTGTTTTTAGAGGTTTCGGGTGTCAGGTTTCGGGTTTCAGGGGGGTGCCGGGCCTTCGCCTCGCCGGAGTGTAACTTAATCAGCGCATTGACAGGGCTTCGGCCACGCAGGCGAGGTTCAGGTGCCAGGGGTTTCGGACCGGGCATGCCTGAACACTGAACACTGAACACTCTCACTCGAGGTTCAAAATGCCGGTTTACGAATATACCGCGTTAAACGCCAAGGGGAAAAAAGTCTCCGGAATCATCGACGCAGACGGTGCAATGGCAGCTCGCTCCAAGCTCCGCAATACGGGTATTTATCCGGTTTCCGTCCTGGAGGCCCAAAAAACATCCATCAAAAAGGACTTGGGCCGTCCCTCTTTAAGAAATCTTTTTACACGGGTGAGTCCGAACGAAATCGCCATGGTCACGCGGCAGCTTTCCACCCTTGTGGGGGCGGGTCTCCCGCTCGTGTCGGCATTCGATACCATGATTCCGCAGATCAAAACCAAAGCGCTCAAAAAGATGCTGGCCCAGGTAAAAGAATCGATTACGGAAGGAAACAGCTTTGCGGCTTCGCTGACCGCCTTCTCCGGCACCTTCACCCCTCTCTATATCAATATGGTTCATTCCGGAGAGGCCTCGGGCACGCTCGAGATCGTGCTGGAGCGCTTGGCCGAGATTACGGAAAAACAGGAGGCATTCAAAAGCCGTATCCGAACCGCCCTTGCATACCCCATTTTGATGTCGTTTATCGGAGTGGTGGTTCTATTCTTCCTCATGACCTACATCGTACCGAATATTACGGTCATCTTCACGGACATGAACCAGGCGCTGCCTCCGCCCACCCGCTTGTTGATCAGCGTCAGCGATCTCATGAAGACATACGGGTGGCTCATCCTGGGTCTTTTCCTTGGAGCCATCGTCGCTTTCCGGAGCGCCAAAAAAACGGACAAGGGCCGCCGGTTCTTCGACAGCCTGTCGTTGAAACTCCCTTTTACGGGATTGTTGGCTCGAAAGTTGGCCGCTGCCCGTTTTTCGAGAACGCTCGGGTCCCTGCTCGAAAACGGAGTTCCGATGATGCAGGCGCTTGGGATCGTAAAGAATATCGTAGGAAACGGGATCATTTCCGAAGCGGTCGAGGCAGCGGGCAAAGAAGTCGAAAAGGGCAAGACACTGGGTAATTCGTTGGGTGCATTCGAAATTTTTCCGAACCTCTGCATCCAGATGATTCAAGTCGGGGAACAGAGCGGGGAGCTGGAAAAGATGCTCAGCAAGGTGGCCGGCGTCTACGAGCAGGATGTGGAATCGACGATCATGCGGATGACGGCGCTTCTTGAACCCCTGATGATTCTGGTGATGGGGGTGATGGTCGGGTTTATCGTGCTGTCCATCTGCCTGCCGATCTTCGAGATGAACCAGTTGGTGCGCTGAATCCGGGTTGCGGGTTGCGGGTTACGCGTTGCGGGTTCAGCTCGTGCCGATCAGCAGATTGGGGAATACCTCAAGGCTTCGTAAAATAGCTTTGTCTGGCAATCATCTGCGCCGCATAGTAACCCGTAACTCGCAACCCGTAACCCGTCTACGTATAGATGATGCTTTGGGGAAGCGGTGGATACTTGCGCACGCCGGGTTTCGGGAGGATGTGTTCCCCCCCTACCGTGAGCCAGTTTAAATCCGGTTTGATATCCCTCAATTTTCCGTCGTCCGGCGGCCGTGCATGATTGGTGTAGGTATAGGTTGTCTGGAAAATACAGACAACGCTTTCCTTTTCGCGGGCCACGGCATAGTTTTTCAGAAAAATTCGATCGGTCATATTGTGTTGGGCCGCAATCTGTTCGACTTCCAGGTTCGTGAACCGGATCAACACGAGCTTCGAAGTGCCTCTTTCCGAGATCCGGATGAGTGCCCTGGATTCGCTGCTCGATACATAAACGGTCGTAATGCAGCCCAAACGTTTCAGATACTGGGATGCGACGATGGCAGCGGTGCGCCTCCCGCCTACGGTGGAGGGGATGCCGTAGTATTCGAAAAATTTTTTCTGCAGGTCTTCTGCATATTTATCCCCTCTTTCATAGAGATCCTTGGAGATATACCTTAAGCTTTGCGCCAGATCTTCTGCTGCATTGGCGATCGGCCAGTCGATTCGGACATGATAATGGGAAAGCAAATACCGATCCCTGGATCGGGTGGCCGGATCCCGTTGAATCAGCAGCGCGTAGTCGACCGGCAGCAGATCTTTCATGAATCCATAGAACTGAACCGATTCGATGTATTTCTCTTTCCGGTCGAAACTGCTTTCCAATGAAAGCGAATTGGTTGCAAGCAGGTTTGTCTTGGTCGTTCGGTTTACATCGAGGAAACGGATGTACTTCTTGTGAATCAAGGGGATGGTATCTTCCACCAACAGAACCAGAAAAGCCGTGTGCGGCTTGTACTCCTGAAGAGGCAGACGGGCACGAGGCTTCAGTTCTCTTTTTTCGACAAATGGGTACGGTTGGCTGTTGACGATAAAGTTGTTGTATGAATCGATCAGTGAGTATTGAAGCATGTATTGATCGAATTCATCCCTGACCAGTTCATAGTAAGATCTTCTTAGGCGGTGATGTTGGCTCAGTTCCTCACGAACCCTCCAAAAAGCCAATCCGGTCTCCTTTCAGAGTAAATGGGGAAAGAATGCGGCTAAAAATAAAGCATATCAATACCATCCATTCAGACGACCGTCAATTATTTTCAACAGCCGTCTTCCTTCCTGTCCTTCCTGGAGCGGTCGAGTGCTTTTTTTCGAGACCATCTTTCCAGGAAAGTGATCCGGCCGGAAGAATATGCGCGATCGACCATTTCCTCCTTCACTTCGAGACCGTCCCTCCCGGAAACGGCGCTTCTCAGGCACTCTACTTTACAGGAGCATCCCATGCACTTCTCGGGTGTGCTTCTTAAATCGCCTTTTCCTTTCGGGAAAACGACATCGAGGATACCGAAACAGAGTGGTCTTTTTTTCGTTCCGTCTTTCATCTGCACATCTTCACAGGCACATCGCCTGAAAATCGGTTTGCATTTTTTTCAGCAGGCCCTGATCCGCAAAGCTGAAGTAGCGGCGTTCGCCGATGATCAGATGTTCATGGACTGCGATTCCCACAACGGAGCATGCAAATACGAGTCTCCGTGTGATGGTCACATCTTCCGGTGAGGGTGCCGGATCCCCCGAAGGGTGATTGTGAGCAAAGATCAAAGCCGCTGCACGCTGCTCCAGTCCGGAGCGAACGACCTCCCTAGGGTATACCGAGCTTGCCGTCAGGGTTCCTTCAAACAGCACTTCCGTTCCCATTACAAGATTCTTGGCATTCAAGTAGACAACCATGAAGGATTCCCGGTCGCCTGCCCCGATCCGGTGGGATAGAAAATCGAAGAGCTGTTTTGAATTGTAGATCGGATCCTTCTGCAGGAGTTTTCTTTCGAGATACCGGTCGGAAACCGACTTGATGAGTTTGATTCCGAATACGTTTATGGAGCCGATTCCGGGTATCTCGCAGAGCTCCGAGGGGCTGGCTTCAAAGACTGCCTGGAGGGTCTTGAATTTTTTCAGCGCGGCCTTTGCCGGTTCCTTGCAGTCCTTGCGCGGTGTGCCGAGCGTCAAGAGGAGCTCGATGACTTCATAGTCATGAAAGCCGGAAAGCCCGGAGGAAAGAAACTTGTCCCGCAGGCGGCTTCGGTGCCCTTCTCCTTTCGGTTGTGAATCCGTATTCATGACAGGATGCGGTTATCGATCGTATCTTTCGTTTTTCAAGTCACGGGCCATCAGTTGCTCAAGCGCATCTTTCGGTGAAAGCGCCTCATAGAGCACCTGATAGGTCCTGTGGCAGATGGGCATATCGACTCCGAGGTCCAGGGACATGTTGTAGACCGATTTGGCCGTTCGGACACCCTCTGCGACCATGCGCATCTCGGAAAGAATCGCCGCGAGCGTTTTTCCGCTTCCGATCTGTTTTCCGACCGTATGGTTCCGACTCAGCTCTCCGGTGCAGGTCAGAATCAGATCACCGATTCCCGCCAGGCCGGAAAAGGTGTGGGGATTGGCCCCGAGCTTCATGCCCAATCGGCTGATTTCCGCGAGCCCGCGGGTGATCAGAGCGGCCCGGGTATTGAGTCCGAGACCTAGGCCGTCGACAATGCCGGCTGCGATTGCGATCACGTTTTTGACCGCGCCCCCCAGCTCGACACCCGGGATGTCATCGGATGTATACACACGAAAATAGGGGGTGGCGAAAACATGCTGTACAAAAAGGGCGACTTTCGCGTCGATCGAAGCGGCGGTGACGGCAGTCGGCGTTTGATTGGCCACTTCCCTGGCAAAGCTTGGGCCCGAAAGGACGGCGAAATTTTTCTCCGGGAGGTTCCGCAGCGTTTCCTTCAGGATCCGGGACATGGTCAGATGCGTTCTGTTTTCGATTCCCTTCGAAGCCGATACCACGATTGCCTCAGGGCTGACATGGGCCGACATTGCAGTGGCGGTGTCCCTCAGAAAATGGGATGGGACCGCAACCACCAGCAGATCTTTGCCGGACGAAACCTCCCGCAGTTCGACGGAAGGGCGGATGTTGCCGGGCAGCTTCACCCCGGGAAGGTATAATCTGTTTTCCCTTCCGGCAAGGATGCCGGCCTGGACTTCCTTTTCAAAGGACCACAGATCGACGGCGTATCCCTTGAGGGCGAGGAGATTGGCAAGGGCTGTTCCCCAATTGCCGGCTCCGACGACGCCCACCTTTACCCGGTTGACCCTTTCGCTGTCGAGATCTTCATTCATGATCGGCATTTCCGAATTCGTCACTGATCATATCCTCTTTTTCGGCAAGCCTGGCCGCACCCACGACCCGCTCCCCCGTTTCCATATCGATGAGTTTGACCCCTTGTGTATTTCGGCTGATGACGGAGATGCCGCGGGTCGGTATGCGGATGATTTTCCCGTTGTTTGTCATCAGCATGATATCTTCATTGTCGTCTACCAGCAGAATGGAAACCACCCGCCCGTTTCGCTGGTTTGTCTTTATGGTGATGACCCCTTTGCCGCCCCGCTTCTGAATCGGATATTCATCGATCGAGGTTCGCTTGCCATATCCGTTTTCCGTTGCCGCAAACAGGGTCTGCCCGTGGCTCAATACCTCCATCCCGACGATTTGATCTCCTTCGGTCAGTGCCATCCCCCGAACGCCCCGGGCGACCCGGCCGGTCGGGCGGACATCGGATTCGAGGAATCGGATCGATTTCCCCAGGGCCGAGCAAAGAAAGACATTCCATGTCCCATCGGTGATTCTGGCGGAGATGAGCTCATCGTCTTCGAGCAAATCCAAAGCGATGATGCCTCCGGTTCTCGGACGGCTGTAAGACATCAGGTCCGTCTTCTTCACCAGCCCTTGTTTTGTCGCCACCAGAATGAACTTGCCGGGTTCGAATTCGGGCACGGCAAGGACCGTGGTCAACTTCTCTTCACTCTCAAAGCTCAACAGATTGACGATCGCTTTTCCGAGGCTTTGACGCCCGGCCTGCGGGATGTCGTAGACTTTGCACCAGTAGACTCTCCCCCGGTTGGTAAAGAAGAGGAACGTGTGGTGGGTGGATGCCACAAACAGGTGGGCCACGAAGTCCTCTTCTTTCGTTCCCATTGCCGTCTTTCCCTTGCCCCCTCGCCGCTGACTCTGATAGAGCGTAATGGGGTTCCGTTTGATGTAGCCGTCTTTTGAAATGGTAACCACCATATCCTCTTCGGCGATCATGTCCTCTATGGTGATCTCTCTGGCTTCATCGATGATCTGGGTGCGGCGGGGATCGCCGAACTGCTCCTGAATTCCGGCAAGCTCGTCTTTGACTCGATCCAAGAATGCGGGGGCTCTGACGGGAGCAGCGCCCGGCCTCCTTACACGAACTGGAGCTGCCACCGCTCCTTCGTAGTCGTCCCGAGAGATCTTGCCCTCTTTGAACAAGAGACCAAGGATCATGTTCCTGCGGGCTCTGGACCTTTCGGGATGTTTGAGGGGGGTGATGATGTTGGGCGCCCTGATAACGGCGGCCAGGAGGGCGCATTCTGAGGGATCAAGCTGCTTGAGCGACTTACCGAATAGCAGAGCAGCGGCGGCTTCTACCCCGCGGATGGGGAATT